>NZ_JBANCF010000012.1:0-97001 GCF_038742595.1 Aequorivita flava
TCCTCGATGGCCAGGATGGTATTGGCATTGTTTGGATCGATGCTGATATAAACCGTTGCTACATCTGTAGCCACCGGTGTACCGTCATCCACCTTGCCGTAAACAAACTGGTCAGTACCAGTGTAACCTGCGTTCGGAGTATAGATAAATGTACCATCGGCATTGATCGCCAAGACTCCGTTGGCCGGACCGCTTATCGGTGTTATTGCAACATCAACAAATTGGTTATCTCCTTCTGGGTCTGAATCGTTGTCCAGTACATTGCCCGTAATGTCCGTATCCGGCATACCGAAGTACGCATCGTCATTAGCAACGGTAATATTACCGGCGTTCGGTATTACCTGGATGGTAACTACCGCCGTATCGCATAAGGGCGGGGTGCCGCTATCACAAATTGTATATTCAAAGGTATCCTGGCCTTCAAATCCTGCGTTTGGCGTATAGGTGTAAGTTCCGTCAGGGTTCACTACAACCGTACCGTTGGTCGGATTCGTATTGCCCGTTACGGAGATTGGATCGCCATCTGGATCAAAGTCGTTGACAAGTACGTTTCCGCTTACCGGGATATCGGTCTCCGTGGTATTTGTATCGGCATTGGCTATCGGTGCATCGTTACCTGTGGTAGTGTTTAATACTTCAATGTAAACGAAGGCCGTATCACACGCTATCGGGTTACCACCGTCACAAATTTGGTATTCAAAGATATCTGCACCTACAAAATCAAGTGCTGGTGTGTATATGTATGTTCCATCGGCATTAAATACCACGGTACCACTTGTTGGACCTGTTACTAATGTGAACACTTCCGTTCCAGCTGGACCGTCTGGGTTCAGGTCGTTTGTAGATACATCGCCTCCTACCGGTAGGTTCATAAAGGTATCGTTGATGTCCTCAATGGCAATAATGCAATTACTCAATATATCAACCACAACTTGGGCTGTACAATTATTAGCGTCAAGCACATCAATAGTATGTGAACCCGCAGTTAAATTATTAAATGTTCCGGAAGATTGATAAGCTCCACCGTCTATTCTATATAAATAAGGAATTGTTCCTCCACTAGCCTGTACTGTAACAGAACCTAGTCCATTACAAACAATATCCGTTTGAGAAGTTATGGCAAGTGTAAGTCCTGAAGCAGGTTCTAATACTGTTGCACTATTGGTTGCCGTGCAACCATTAATATCGGTTATAGTTACTGAATAAGTTCCAGCGGCTAAATTGATAATATCTTCTGTTGTAGCACCATTACTCCATAAAAAAGAATACGGAGCTGTTCCTCCTGAAACAGTTAAATCTACTGAACCTGTATTTTCGCCAAAACACTTCACATGAGTTACGGCCACCCCAGAAGTCAGAACATTAGGCTCATTTACAATAGTTGAAGCAGTTACGGTACATAAAGTAACCGTATCTGTTACAACAACAGAATACGATCCCGCACTTAATCCTGAAATAGATTGCGTTGTTTGTCCTCCTGGAGACCATAAATATGTAAATGATCCGGATCCACCAGTTACAGAAACTGTTGCAGTACCATCGCTATCACCATTACAAGTTACTGAAGTTGAATTGGCAACTGCCGCCAAACCTCTACAAGTACCAGGATTCACGGTAGTTGTGGCCACAGCCGTACATCCATTAGCATCTGTAACAGTTACAGTATAAACGCCAGCACTTAATCCCGTAATAGTTTGCGTAGTTTCTCCGCCTGGGCTCCAGCTATAAGTATATGGTGGAGTTCCACCAACTGGATTAGCAGTTGCAGTACCATCACCAGTGGCTGGTCCACTTTCATCTGTAGATGTAGCAGACACTGATAGTGCAGACGCAGGTTCGGTTATAGTTATGCTCTGCTGTTCTGGTTGACAAACTGTACCATCAATAGTTACGCTTACAGTATAAATACCAGAACCAAGATTGTTTACAGTACTAGTTGTAACACCCGCATCTACCTGAGGGGGTGTGGTATCCCAGGTAAATGTAAATAATGCCCCAGGGTTTGAAGCGGAAGAAGCACTTACTGAAGCACTACCAGTAGTATCGCCAGTACAAAGTACATTGGTTACCTGATCTACTGTAATGACTGCATCACAAGTGTTATCGCAAATAATTACCACACCTTGATTTAGTTCACATCCATTGGAATCGGTCACAGTGACACTATGTGTGCCAGCGGGCAGGTTAACGGCAGTAGCAGTTGTTTGATTTCCGGCACTTGCGCTCCATAAATATGTATAAGGAGAAACTCCTCCAGACGGACTTGCTGTGGCTTCCCCATCATTACAACCTTGTCCTGTTGTTGCATTTTCTTTGGTAATTATTATACTAATAGGATTTGCTGGTTCGCTAATAGTAATTGAATTTTCTGTAAGTGTACAACCATTGGCATCAGTTACCGTTACGCTATATACTCCAGCCGGAATACTTGATAAGTCTTCAGTCGTAGCTCCATTACTCCAATTGTATTGATATGGTATGGTACCACCAGAAACAGTTATATCTATTGATCCAGTAGAATTACCATAACATAAAACGTCTTGAACCGAGTAAGTTAGTGATAAGGCAGACGCAGGTTCAAGTACGGTTGCACTATTAGATGTTGTACAACCATTAGCATCTGTAATGGTTACCGAATAAGTACCGGCAGTTAAATTAAATAAATCTTCTGTTGTCGCTCCATTATTCCATAGAAATGAGTAAGGTTGGGTTCCTCCAAGGACAGTTAAATCTAACGACCCATTATTACCTCCAAAACACGAAACACTTGTAATAGCTATACCTGAACTTAAAATATTAGGTTGACTAACCGTTGCTGTAGCATCAACTGTACATAAAGTAGTCTGGTCTGTAACCGTAACAGTATAGTTTCCAGCGGAAAGACCGGTGATTGTTTGAGTCGTTTCACCTCCAGGACTCCATAAATAGGTAAATGGTCCTACCCCGTTACTTACTGAAACAGTAGCAGACCCATCACTACTTCCATTACAAGAAACAGGGGTTGAAGAAGGGTTTGCACTTAAATTATGGCAAGATCCAGGATTAACCGTGGTTGTTGCCGTTTCTGTACAACCATTTGCATCTGTAACTGTTACTGTATATATTCCAGCACTCAATCCTGTAATTATTCTAGTAGTCTGACCGCCCGGGCTCCAGCTATAAGTATAAGGTGGTGTACCACCTGAAGCATTTGCCGTAGCAGTTCCATCGCCAGTACTAGGACCACTTTCATCGGTAGAAGTAGCAGTAACATTTAATGCATTTGAAGGCTCATTTATTGTTACGCTCTGTTCTACAGGGAGACAAACGGTTCCATCAATCGTTACACTCACCGTGTAAACGCCACTTGGCTGATTGGTAATTGTACTGGAGGTTACACCACTATCTATCTGTGGAGGCACGGTATTCCAAGTAAAGGTAAATACTGCCGTAGGATTTGCCTGCGAACTGGCCGAAACTTTCGCCATACCAGTGGCATCTCCCTTACATAATACATGAGTAACATTATCTATATCAATTACTGCATCACAATCATTTATACAATCTATAACAACACTTTGAACAACGGTACAACCGTTTGCATCTGTAACCTCAATCTGGTGCGTTCCTTCAGGTAAATTGACTGCCGTGGCAGTAGTTTGGGAACCTGCACTCACACTCCATTGATATGAAAATGGAGGAACTCCTCCACTAGGACTGGCAGTAGCTTCCCCATTGTTACAAGCACCAGATGTAGAGGCGTTTTGTTTGGTGATTTGAACCACTATATCATCAGGTTGTGTAAGAGTTACTGAAATAGACTCAGTATTATTTATTGCATCTTCTACTTCAATCACATATACACCCGCGGTTAGGTTATTAAATGTTGCACTCGACTGTTGTGTGCCTCCATTTATTGAATATAAATAAGGTTGCACCCCTCCAGTAGCCTCAACGGTTATGGAACCAGTGTTATCGCCATAGCATAATATATCAGTTTTCGACTGTAGCGTAAGCTCTAAATCTGAGTAACAATTAGCTTCTACATTTACTCCTCCTGCAATTACCCATGATTGTCCGTTAACGCTTTGTCCGTTTTGATTATTTCTTGTATCAACCGTAATTGTAACCTGGGTGATATTACCAGGAACATCTTCTAAAGTTATAGAAGGAATAGAAAGGCAACAAGTTCCTCCAGGCAAGTTTGAGTCTGGCCCGTATATAATTGTCTGATTTGAAACTGAACCTGCAGTAGCTCTAACAAGAAGGTATCTTCCATCATCTGTTACTTCTGATATTGGCGTTTCTACCAATAAATCTCTTGGACCCGAAAATGTAGGTATATCTATAGTAAAGTTAACTATATTATTATAACCACTTAAACTTGTAAATTTCCCTGAATTTGAAGTAGCGTTAGGAACATTTCGGAAAGCATACACCACCACAGATTGCAGTTTACATCTATTGGCATTATCAGTATATGTTATACTACTTGTACTTCCTACTATAAGACCTCGATACACCCATACACTAGAACTAGAGCCAACAGGCACTGATCTTTCAAGGGTATGTGGATTTCCTAATGCATCCGTAAACTGTAGCGTTGCTCCAGGGTTGTTATCTTTGTAAACTATTTCAACTGCATATTGGTATACATTTGATGGATTAGGAATATTGGCAACAGTTGTAGCGTTACAATTTGCATTATAGCCATACTCATCTACAATTTTGTCATCGCCGCATTCAAAATTCCAATCCTCTATGTCGCAGTAAACCGAAATAGTTTTTTCAACAGTACAACCATTAACATCTGTAACCACAACACTGTAAGTTCCTGCAGCTAATCCAGATGCGGTTTGGGTGGTTTGACTTCCTGCATTTGCACTCCAAAGATACGTGTAAGGTCCTGTTCCATTTGTGGGAGTTACAGTTGCTTCACCATTATTACAATTGCCTGAAGAATTGGCATTTACTTTTTCTATTGTAGCCGCCACCTTATCATGTAGCGTTATGGTTTTTTCATCTGTTACTGAAGGCAAGGTACAACCGGAAGCATATGTACTCGTATAAGTTGCTTTGGCTCTAAAATTACCTTCAAACGCACCACCCCCAGTATATACATAGGTGCCGGTTGCTTGATTGGAAACTCCTACTGAAACATTATTTAAGAAAAACTCCCACTGCACATTACCTAATGGCGGGCTGCAATCACCCGAAGAGAAATTGGCGCTGTAATTAACAGAGTTATCACAACTTACCTGATCAATAGAAGCTGTTACTGATGGACATGGAACACAGACATCTGGGTTTGTTAAATTCAAAGTAACAGGATCACAGTCGCTGTCCTCATACTTTACTACCGTACTATCAGGATTTTGAGTGCCACAAACACTTGAGTTTGTAGCAACAAGAGAATATTTTAAAAATAATGACTCTGTAGCGATTTTTGGAACATCCCAAAAGATTTTATCCTCAGGCCCACTAAGGGTTACGGTACCTTTATTTGTAGAAATAGAACCGGGAACAATAGTAAATCCAGGTGTAATAGTAGTAGTTAAAAATTTCTGTCCGGGAAGCTGGATAGCAGCATAATTTAAATTACCAAAAATATCCATATAAATATCAGACAAATCGGCATTTACTTCTGTATGATATGCACCCGCATTTTGTATTTGATCTAAGGTATTTAATGCTATTGTTTGTTCATTACAGCAAATTGCTCCTGTTAAACCAATAGTAAATACATTTTGCGGATACGGAACGCCACTTTTGGTTATAGACCAAGCAGCTTGACCAGCAGCGATAGCTCTTTGTTGGCAAATTGTATTAGGCGAAGTAGTACTACAACTATTACCGTTATTGTCGCGGTTCGCTACTCCATCGGTAAGCAAGATTATACTTCGTGAGGTTTCACAATTAAATGTACCTCTAGAATTAAGTTCGGCTCTGGCTTTTACAAGCGCATCCTCAATATTAGTTGTACCTCCAGTTACCAAAGCGTTAATTTTGGCGATGGCTAATGTTTTATTAGTGGTAAGTTGCTGGTCAACAGTTGCCGAACTTGAATACGAAACTAACGAAACTTTATTTAGACCAGTAGGGTTATTCTCTGGCTTAAACAATTCATTCACAAAATCAATAGCTGCATCTTTGGCATATGCTATTGGTTTTGGGTTATTACCGTAGGACATACTACCCGAACGGTCTATTATCAATACAACTTCTTGCGGTTTTTTTGATGCAACACCGTCTACATCTATATTAATATCAAAAACGTTACATGTCGTGGTATTTGCAACCCTAGTTTTAACAACATCAAGTGATGGTTGCTGTCCAAAAAAGGTGAATGACGAAAGAATTACTAATAAGAAAGTAATTTTCGATAATTTTTCAACCAATATGTCTCTAAAGTGTAGTTGTTTTTTCATAAAAAATAATTTTGGCATTAACCCATACTATTTATAGTATTCCTTTTCAATATTTTTTTGTCCTATCCTTCCGAAGGCTCTGGAACATAAACTCGCAATGTAGTACTCGATGACGGCTCGGCACATTCGCTTCCCTTTGCAGAAATTTTTATACAACTCCAAACATTACTCGGGGTGCGTGCCGGTACCGATACGTATATTTTAAATTTACGAGTTTCCCCGGCAGCCAGTGTAAGTGCGTTATTAGCAACACTTGCATTCGCACTGCTCTTTACAGCAACATTTAATGCAACATTGGGAGCCGAAGTTTTATAAGCATCATTAGCACAAGACTCTTCTAAATTTGTTGATGAAATAATATATGTTACCTTTTTGGATGAAGTATTTGTTAGTACCATATTAAAGGTAGCACCATCCTCTGTATATGCAGATTGCGCATTTCTATCCTTTTCTACTGATAAAGTTGCATTACAATTTTGTGCCGAAACAAAATTTATGTTTAATACAGCAACAAAAATTACCAGCATTAATCCCTTAATTATTGTTGATAGTTGATACATATATTCAGTTTTAAATTAATTGTTATTTAGTTTTTGATACATATTATTTAAACAGTTCTCGCCCTGTTAACAATCAAATATACAGTGGAAAAATCGTAAGGAATGCTTTACAAACAACTATTAGTTAAAATGTTCCAAATAGTCGGCAAACTGCATATTCCACGCTAAATCTCAGTAATTTAACCCCGTAAAAACATACGTAGTAACACGTACACTCCCTAAGAATAGACCGTTTCGGCGCATGCGATTTTTACGAGCACTCCCTTTTACGTTTCCTGATTACCCAATTTTTAAACTTGCAAAAAACAACTTTTGAAGTTGCTATTAATTCAACTTAAATTAAATCTTTTGTGCAGAAAATTTATTTGATACTTCTAAAGTTTCTAACTCGAATTACAAACTTTATCTTTGCAACTTATTGAGAAAAATATATGACTGTTAAAAGCGAAATAAAACGCAGAAGAACTTTTGGGATCATTGCCCACCCAGATGCAGGAAAAACAACACTAACTGAAAAACTTCTTTTATTTGGAGGAGCCATTCAAGAAGCCGGCGCCGTAAAGAACAATAAAGTAAAAAAAGGCGCTACCAGCGACTTTATGGAAATTGAGCGCCAACGTGGAATTTCGGTGGCAACTTCGGTTTTAGCTTTTGAATACGAAGGCTTTAAAATAAATATATTAGACACTCCCGGCCACAAGGATTTTGCTGAAGATACTTTTAGAACCTTAACTGCCGTAGATAGTGTAATTGTTGTGGTTGATGTGGCTAAGGGCGTGGAGGAGCAAACTGAAAAGCTTGTTGAAGTTTGTAGAATGCGCAATATTCCCATGATCATTTTTATCAATAAATTAGATCGTGAAGGTCGCGATGCATTCGACCTACTTGATGAAATTGAACAAAAGTTACAGCTCCGCGTTACCCCATTGAGTTTTCCTATTGGAATGGGCTACGATTTTAAAGGTATATATAATGTATGGGAAAAAAATATAAACCTCTTTAGTGGTGATAGCCGTAAAAACATTGAAGAAACCATTGAAATTGAAGACCTTAGCAGTACTGAACTCGATGATCTAGTTGGTGAAAAAGCAGCCAATACATTACGAGAAGAGTTAGAGCTCGTTCATGAAGTTTACCCAGATTTTAATCAGGAAGAATACCTAAATGGCGAACTTCAACCGGTATTTTTTGGATCGGCGCTTAATAACTTTGGCGTTCGCGAATTGTTAGATTGTTTTGTTGAAATAGCTCCTACGCCTCGACCCAAAGAAAGCAGTACGCGTGTAGTTTATCCGGACGAAAAAGACTTTTCGGGTTTCGTTTTTAAAATACACGCCAATATGGATCCCAAACATCGCGACCGTCTGGCATTTATTAAAATTGTTTCTGGTGTCTTTGAAAGAAATTCGCCTTATCTACACGTTCGCAATGGTAAAAAAATGAAATTTAGCAGCCCCAATGCCTTTTTTGCCGAAAAAAAACAAATTGTAGATGTTTCCTACCCTGGCGATATCGTTGGTCTTCACGACACAGGCAACTTTAAAATAGGCGACACACTTACTGAAGGAGAAGAAATGCATTATAAAGGTATTCCTAGCTTTTCACCCGAACACTTTAAATATATTAATAATGCTGACCCGATGAAAAGCAAGCAGCTCGAAAAAGGGATAGACCAATTAATGGATGAAGGTGTGGCGCAACTCTTCACTCTAGAGTTAAACGGTAGAAAAGTAATTGGTACCGTGGGCGCGTTACAGTTTGAAGTAATTCAATACAGATTAGAGCACGAATACGGCGCAAAATGCAGCTACGAAAACTTAAATGTACATAAAGCCTGCTGGGTTGAAGCAAAAGACCCCAAAAGTGCAGAGTTTGCTGATTTTAAAAGAGTAAAGGCAAAATTTTTGGCCAAAGACAAACGCAGCCAATTGGTTTTCTTTGCAGATTCATCGTTTACATTACAAATGACACAGTCTAAATACCCGAATGTAAAACTGCATTTTGTGAGTGAGTTTGAGAAAAGCACTAAATTAATAGGATAACTAGTAATAATTTTTTAAAAGATCTACTTTAAAACTATTGTTCCTTTATATCTGTCAATCTAACTTTTACTCAACAAGGTAATATTCAAGGATGCATCAGACAGTCTTGCTTGCTGTCCATCAGAATATATATACAATCTTAGCACATCATTCTGATTAAAATAGGCGATTCTTGTGTACAACATGGTCCATCTATTCCCAGAATTGGTCTGCCAAATTCCATCAGGGATATCTGCATTTGAAGTGTGAACAGCTTGGAAAACATTCCGAGAAACACTACCATCAGTTAGTCTTATACTAGATTTAATTAAATACGTGCCACTTACAGGTATTGTATATGTATTGTTAGTCCCGTTCCAAATACCACCACCAATATTAGTAGAAGTATTGGGCAATGGCACTGTATTAAAGCCACTTGCCGTAATTGTAGCATTTACGGATCCACCACTCCCATTACCTAATGATCCCGTATAAATAACCACAGGAGCGGCTCCGGGAACTGTAACCACATTACCCGTAGCATCAACCCCTATCGTTGCTCCTGTAGCTACAGGGGAAGCAGAAGTAAGTCGTGTTAACTTCAGACCAGATGTATTCGCAGTTGTACTATAAACTTCGAGTTTTGCGGAAGGATTAGTAACTCCAATACCTACATTAACTGGTGGACTTACTGAACCTAAAACTAAACTATTATTCGTACTAACAATAGCGTTGTAACCTATAGCAGTTGCATTGGTCAAGTTTTCTGAAGCAACATTAGATAAATAACCAATACCTGTATTATTGTTTCCACTTATATTATCATCAAGCGCAGAACCACCAATGGCAACATTTCCCGATCCTGTAGTGTTAAGACGCATAGCATAATTACCCGTTGCATTATTATTAGAACCAGTAGTATTTTTATTTAATGCACGAGTACCATTTGCTGTATTCTGAAAGCCCGTTGTATTATCCAATAAAGACTCCATACCACTGGATGTATTACGATAACCGGTTGTATTCGAGAGAAGTGCTTTTGATCCCATTGCAGTATTTTCATTCCCCGTAGTATTTCTAAGTAGAGCCGCTCTTCCATTGGCGGTATTTTCTCTTCCAGAAGTATTAGCTTGTAGTGCTATAGCACCGGTAGCCGTATTGTTATATGAATTATTATTTTCGAGAGCTCCATAACCTACGGCCGTGTTTTCTTGATTATTAATATTGTTTTTTAAAGCTTTAAACCCCACTGCCGTATTATAACCTCCAGAAGTATTGCTCCGAAGGGCCGTGTATCCAATCGCTGTATTATGCGTACCATTTATATTATTTTCGAGAGCATAGGCTCCAGCACTTGTATTAGCAAATCCGCCAAGGTTATAATGCATAGCATATCTACCAATAGCTGTATTATTATCTCCATTGCTATTTGTTAATACGCCAAAACCAACCCCAGTGCTACCATAAGCACTAGTATTGCTTTGTAATACGTTTATCCCAATAGCTGTATTATCAATTGCATTACTAGTAAGTGTTGCTGAAAGTGCTCCTAGACCAAAAGCAGTGCTTTTCAAAGCCAATCTTCCAGCCAAGGCGTTATTTCTTTTAAAAACTAAATCCTGATTATCCGTGGTACCAAGAAAATTTGTAGTCTGATCTGTTCCAGCGTTACCTGATGTATCCCACTTATTTTCAATCATATTAGTAGTGGCCACAAGCATCCATTTAGCACCACTCCAATAGTAGTACCCAGGCACTACATCGGCTGCAGTATTTGTGTTATATAGCATTAAACTTGTTGCAGGTGAGGCAATGGTAGTTACATCAGTAGTGGAAAGCAATGCTACTCTCGGAATTAAAATACCTTCGTTGTCCGAAGTAATATCTAATACTGAAGAGGGATTAGGACTAACAGTGCCAATACCAACTTGAGCATAATTTGAGAATGACAAAATTAAAAAGAACAAGAAAAAAGTAATGTTTCTCATGGAAGTAGGTTTTATTGAAATAGAGTGTAAATATAGACAAACTTTCGTATTGAATTAGATGAATAATTACTTTACTCTTCTCCAAAAAATAAAGACATTACCTGCCAAAATAAATAACCCCTTTAGCATAGAAAATGCTAAAGGGGTTATTGAAAAATTTATTTAGATACCTTATTACGCTTCCCCCGTAGGGCCAAAGTTTAAAGGAATGGGCGGTTGCTCATAATCCTTTATTTCGCCATGGGCGTTTTCAAAGCGTTTAACGTTGTCATTCAATGCTTTTAAAAACCGTTTAGCATGTTGAGGCGTTAAGATAATTCTAGACTTCACCTTGCTTTTAGGTATTCCGGGCATAATGGTAACAAAATCTACCACAAACTCAGAAACCGAATGATTTATTATAGCCAAGTTACTGTAAATACCTTGTGCCACATCGGCGTCCAGCTCAATGTTTATCTGATTTTGCTTTGGTTTTTCTTTTTTTTGATCAGCCATTTTTTTTATGTTACTCCCGATAGAATCGAGATTAGACGTTAAATCGTTTTAAAATATAATTGTAGGCGGCGGTAGAGACGCAATGCCTTGCGTCTCTACCGCACCAGATCTACATATTAATTATAATTTACTTCTTGCTTTGCTTGATTCATTTCTTCCAGCTCTTGTTTAGAACCCACGATTATAGTATCATACTTACGCATACCGGTACCGGCTGGTATTTTATGACCTACAATAACGTTTTCCTTTAAGCCTTCCAACGTATCTACTTTACCAGCTACTGCGGCTTCGTTTAATACCTTGGTGGTTTCCTGGAAGGAAGCTGCAGAGATAAACGATTTGGTCTGTAAGGACGCTCTCGTAATACCCTGAAGTACTGGAGTTGCCGTTGCGGTAATCACATCGCGAGCTTCAACAAGTTCTTTGTCGTTTCTTCTCAACAACGAGTTTTCATCACGAAGCATTCGTGGCGATAAAATCTGTCCTTCCTTTAGGTTTTCAGATTCTCCTGCATTGGTAACTACTTTCATTCCGTAGATTTTATCGTTCTCTTCAATAAAATCGTCTTTATGCGCCAATTGATCCTCCAAAAAGGTTGTATCTCCCGGATCTTCAATTTTCACTTTTCGCATCATTTGACGAACAACAACCTCAAAGTGTTTGTCGTTAATCTTTACCCCTTGCAGACGGTAAACCTCTTGAACTTCGTTCACAAGATATTGCTGTACTGCAGATGGGCCTTTAATACGAAGAATGTCTTCTGGTGTAATAGATCCGTCTGATAATGGCATTCCTGCACGAACGTAATCGTTTTCCTGAACCAGGATTTGGTTTGAAAGTTTAACCAAGTACTTTTTCAATTCGCCTAATTTAGACTCAACGATAATTTCGCGGTTACCACGTTTTATTTTTCCGAAAGAAACCACACCATCAATCTCACTAACTACTGCTGGATTTGACGGATTACGTGCTTCAAAAAGTTCGGTAACTCGCGGAAGACCACCCGTAATATCACCTGCTTTTGCAGACTTACGAGGAATTTTCACAAGTACTTTACCAATCTTAATCTTGTCGCCGTCATCCACCATAATGTGGGCGCCAACCGGCAAGTTATAGCTACGGATTACTTCGTCTTTCTTCCCTAAAATTTGCAGGGTTGGAATACGTTTTTTATCTCTAGATTCTGAAATTACCTTTTCTTGGAAACCAGTTTGCTCATCAATTTCAACTTGATAGGTTACCCCTTGAACAATGTTTTCGTATTTAATTTTTCCAGCAAATTCCGAAATAATTACCCCGTTATAAGGATCCCAAGTACATACTACATCGCCCGCTTTTAGCGTATCGCCATCCTTCACATTAAGTGTAGAACCGTATGGAATGTTATTGGTACTTAGTGTAATTCCTGTTTTCTTATCAACAAGTTTTATTTCAGAAGTACGAGAAATAACAATATCTACTGTATTGCCTTGATTATCTTCGCCTTTAACGGTTTTAAGATCTTCAATTTCGGCTTTTCCGTCAAATCTTACAATTAATTTGTTTTCTTCGGAAATGTTACCTGCAATACCCCCAACGTGGAAGGTACGTAGTGTAAGCTGTGTTCCTGGCTCACCAATAGATTGTGCCGCCACAACACCTACCGCTTCGCCACTTTGTACCATTTTATTGGTAGCAAGGTTACGACCGTAGCACTGCGAACAAATACCTTTTTTAGCTTCACAAGTAAGCGCAGAACGCACTTCAACACTGTCTAAAGGAGACGCTTCAATTGCATCGGCAATTTCTTCTGTAATATGGTCGCCAGAAGCCACCAATAATTCCTTGGTAAGTGGGTTTACAACATCGTTAAGAGCTGTACGTCCTACGATTCTGGCTCCAAGAGTTTCAACTACTTCTTCGTTTTTCTTTAAGGCCGAAACCTCAATGCCACGAAGCGTATAGCAGTCTTCAATATTAATGATAACATCTTGCGAAACATCTACCAATCTACGTGTTAAGTACCCTGCATCTGCCGTTTTAAGAGCGGTATCTGCAAGACCTTTACGCGCCCCGTGGGTAGAGATAAAGTATTCAAGAATTGAAAGACCTTCTTTAAAGTTGGAAAGAATTGGGTTTTCAATAATTTCACCACCTCCGGAGTTAGACTTTTTAGGCTTAGCCATCAAACCACGCATACCTGTTAACTGGCGAATTTGCTCCTTAGAACCCCTCGCACCAGAATCAAGCATCATATACACAGAGTTGAAACCTTGCTGATCTTCGCGAATTCGTTTCATAGAAAGTTCGGTAAGTTCGGCGTTGGTTGCTGTCCAAATATCAATTACCTGGTTATAACGTTCGTTATTGGTAATAAGCCCCATGTTATAGCTATTGATAATGCCATCTACTTGCGAATTGGCATTGTCTATCATAGTTTGCTTTTCGGCTGGGATAATAATATCGCCCAAGCTAAAGGACAAGCCACCTTCAAAAGAGTACTTATACCCCAAGGTTTTAATTTCATCAAGGAAATTAGCCGTAGCAGGTACCGATGTTACTTTTAATATTTTACCAATAATATCACGAAGTGATTTTTTGGTCAATACTTCATTTATAAAACCAGCCTCAACAGGCACTTTTTCGTTAAAGATTACTCTTCCTAAAGTAGTAGTAATAATTTGTTTAGCTAATACGCCTTCTTCGTTGAAGTCTTCGGTACGAATTTTAATCTCGGCATTAAGATCTACTCTGCCTTCGTTATAAGCAATTATTGCTTCCTCGGCTGAATAAAAGGTAAGTCCTTCGCCTTTTACAACTACATCGCCCATGGTTTTTTTCAATTTGGTCATATAATACAGACCCAAAACCATATCCTGTGAAGGAACCGCAACTGGCGAACCATTTGCTGGGTTTAAAATGTTGTGAGAAGCCAACATTAAAAGTTGACATTCCAAAATTGCCTCTGGCCCAAGTGGAAGGTGAACCGCCATTTGGTCACCATCAAAATCTGCGTTAAACGCAGTACATACCAATGGGTGCAACTGGATTGCCTTTCCTTCAATTAATTTAGGCTGGA
The DNA here is from genome assembly GCF_038742595.1 of Aequorivita flava. Classification (NCBI taxonomy): domain Bacteria; kingdom Pseudomonadati; phylum Bacteroidota; class Flavobacteriia; order Flavobacteriales; family Flavobacteriaceae; genus Aequorivita; species Aequorivita flava. The sequence goes on from NZ_JBANCF010000012.1 coordinate 14,530, forward strand.
AAGCTTGAATACCCAATCTGTGCAATGTAGGGGCCCGGTTAAGCATAACAGGGTGGCCTTTTAACACATTTTCAAGAATATCCCAAACTACAGGCTCTTTTTTGTCTATAATTTTCTTTGCAGATTTTACGGTTTTTACAATTCCTCTTTCAATCAATTTACGGATTACAAAAGGTTTGTAAAGCTCGGCCGCCATATCTTTTGGAAGACCACATTCAAATAATTTTAATTCTGGGCCTACAACAATTACCGAACGAGCCGAATAATCTACACGTTTACCAAGCAAGTTTTGACGGAAACGACCCTGTTTTCCTTTTAATGAATCTGAAAGAGATTTCAGGGGTCTGTTACTATCTGTTTTTACTGCGGAAGATTTACGTGTGTTATCAAACAATGAATCTACCGATTCCTGAAGCATACGTTTCTCGTTTCGGAGAATTACTTCGGGAGCTTTTATCTCCATCAATCGTTTTAAACGGTTGTTACGGATAATTACTCTTCGGTAAAGATCATTTAAATCTGAGGTTGCGAAACGACCGCCATCAAGTGGCACCAACGGACGTAATTCTGGTGGAATAACCGGAACTACTTTCATAATCATCCATTCGGCTTTATTTTCGCGGTTTTTATTTGCATCGCGAAGTGCTTCTACAACTTGAAGACGTTTTAACGCTTCGGTTTTACGTTGTTTAGAAGTTTCGTTATTTGCTTTATGACGAAGGTTGTATGACAGTGTATCTAAATCAATTCTTTGTAAAAGATCGATCAAGCACTCTGCTCCCATTTTCGCAATAAATTTATTTGGATCGGTTTCTTCCAAATATTGGTTTTCTGCCGGAATTGAATCTAGAATTGCTAGATATTCTTCTTCGGTAAGGAAATCCATTTTTTTAACGTCTTCTCCTCCTTCATATTTAGCAATACCTGGCTGAATTACCACATAGCGTTCGTAGTAAATAATCATATCCAGTTTCTTAGACGGCAATCCAAGAAGGTAGCCAATTTTGTTTGGAAGGCTACGGAAGTACCAAATGTGTGCTACGGGAACAACTAAATTAATATGCCCCACACGGTCACGACGTACTTTCTTTTCCGTTACTTCAACACCACATCGGTCGCAAACAATACCTTTGTAGCGGATTCTTTTATATTTACCACAGGCACATTCGTAGTCCTTTACAGGGCCAAAAATACGCTCACAGAAAAGACCGTCGCGCTCTGGTTTGTGCGTACGGTAGTTTATTGTTTCGGGCTTTAATACTTCGCCACGTGATTCTGCCAAAATAGATTCAGGAGAAGCCAAACCAATAGAAATCTTATCGAATTTCTGTACTGTGTTTTCTTTATTTCTGTTCATCATGTTGAAAAAATGATTATTTGTTTTATTGTGGTCGAGGCGCAATGCATTGCGCCTCGACCGAAATAACCCTTCGGGTTATTCTTCTAATCTAATGTCAAGACCCAAGCCTTTCAATTCGTGCATAAGTACGTTGAAAGATTCCGGTAATCCTGGTTCTGGCATGGTTTCGCCTTTTACGATTGCCTCGTAGGTTTTTGCTCTTCCAATAACATCATCAGATTTAACAGTCAATATTTCTCTAAGCGTGCTGGATGCACCGTATGCTTCAAGCGCCCAAACTTCCATCTCTCCAAAACGCTGACCACCAAATTGTGCTTTACCACCAAGCGGCTGTTGCGTAATAAGTGAGTACGGCCCTATAGAACGTGCGTGCATTTTATCGTCAACCATATGGCCTAGTTTTAGCATATAGATTACCCCTACGGTTGCAGGTTGATCAAAACGCTTACCAGTTCCACCGTCGAATAGATGGGTATGCCCGTATCTCGGAATTCCAGCTTCATCTGTTAATTCATTAATCTGGTCTATTGTTGCTCCGTCGAAAATTGGAGTCGCATACTTGCGTCCTAATTTTTGACCAGCCCATCCAAGTACCGTTTCATAAATTTGCCCAATATTCATACGCGATGGTACCCCAAGAGGGTTTAACACGATATCTACCGGGGTTCCGTCTTCGAGGAAAGGCATATCTTCTTCACGTACAATACGTGCAACAATACCTTTGTTACCGTGACGTCCGGCCATCTTGTCTCCTACTTTTAATTTACGTTTTTTAGCAACGTAAACTTTGGCAAGTTTCAAAATTCCTGAAGGAAGCTCATCACCTACAGAGATGGTAAACTTCTCTCTACGCAAGTTACCTTGAAGATCGTTTTCCTTAATTTTATAGTTGTGCATTAAATCTGCCACCAATTCGTTGGTTTCATCATCGGTTGTCCAAGTACCTCCAATTAAGTGAGTGTAATCGTCAACTGCGTGAAGCATTTTTAATGTAAATTTCTTTCCTTTAGGGAAAACTATTTCACCAAGATCATTGCTGATACCTTGTGCTGTTTTTCCACCTACGATAGCGAAAAGCTTTTCAACTAAAACATCTTGAAGTGCAACAAATTTTGCTTCGTATTTTGCTTCAAGTTCTGCGATGTCTTCTTTGTCTTTTGCGCGCTTGCGTTTGTCTTTAACGGCACGGGCAAAAAGCTTTTTCTCTATGACTACACCGTGCAATGAAGGTGAAGCTTTAAGTGAAGCATCTTTTACATCGCCTGCTTTGTCACCAAATATGGCGCGAAGCAATTTTTCTTCTGGCGTAGGATCACTTTCACCTTTTGGCGTAATTTTTCCAATTAGAATATCGCCGGGCTTTACCTCGGCTCCAATACGGATCATTCCGTATTCATCCAAATCTTTAGTAGCTTCCTCCGAAACGTTTGGAATATCGTTTGTTAATTCTTCGTTACCTAGTTTGGTATCGCGAACTTCCAGCGAATATTCGTCTATATGAATAGAAGTAAAAATATCTTCGCGAACTACTTTTTCAGAAATAACAATGGCATCCTCAAAGTTGTACCCTTTCCAAGGCATAAAGGCAACCTTCATATTTCGTCCGAGTGCCAATTCTCCTTTTTCGGTAGCGTATCCTTGACAAAGTACCTGACCTTTTTTCACTCTATCGCCTTTACTTACAATAGGCTTTAGGTTAATGGAAGTACTTTGATTTGTTTTTCTGAATTTTACTAGTTGATACGTTTTTTCGTCCGCATCAAAACTAACCATACGATGGTTTTCGGTACGGTCGTATTTTATAGTAATTTCATTAGCATCAACATATTCAACTACACCATCACCTTCGGCATTTATTAGCACACGACTATCTGAAGCAACTTGTCTTTCAAGACCTGTTCCTACGATTGGCGAATCTGCAATTAATAATGGTACCGCCTGGCGCATCATGTTTGAGCCCATCAAAGCACGGTTAGCATCATCGTGCTCAAGGAACGGAATTAACGAGGCCGAAATAGAAGCAATCTGGTTTGGTGCAACGTCTGCATAATTTAATACAGTTGGATCTACCAATGGGAAATCGCCTTCCATACGCGCAATAACCTTTTCAGCTTCAATTACTCCATTGTCTGACAATGGAATGTTAGCTTGGGCAATGTGCATATCTTCCTCTTCTTCAGCAGAAAGGTAGATCGATTCATTTTTAAAATCAATTTTCCCATCATTCACTTTTCGATATGGCGTTTCAATAAAGCCTAGGTTGTTTACTTTGGCAAACACAGAAAGTGAAGATATTAAACCAATGTTTGGTCCTTCTGGAGTTTCAATTGGGCAAAGTCGGCCATAATGTGTATAATGTACATCTCGAACCTCAAAACCTGCTCTTTCACGTGATAAACCTCCAGGCCCAAGTGCCGAAAGACGACGCTTATGCGTAATCTCTGCAAGTGGGTTGGTTTGGTCCATAAACTGCGAAAGCTGGTTGGTACCAAAGAAAGAGTTGATTACTGACGAAAGTGTTTTCGCATTAATCAAATCTATAGGTGTAAACACCTCGTTGTCACGCACGTTCATACGTTCGCGGATGGTACGTGCCATACGTGCCAGACCTACTCCAAACTGCTGGGAAAGTTGTTCGCCTACAGTACGTACACGACGGTTACTAAGGTGATCAATATCATCAATCTCAGCTTTGGAATTAATAAGCTCGATTAAGTATTTTACAATGGTAATAATATCTTCCTTGGTAAGCACTTGCTTGTCCATAGGGATATCAAGACCCAGTTTTTTATTCATTCTGTAACGGCCTACTTCCCCAAGGTTATATCTCTGGTCGCTAAAGAAAAGTTTGTGTATAATGCCACGCGCAGTTTCTTCATCCGGTGGTTCAGCGTTACGAAGTTGTCTATAAATATGTTCTACCGCTTCTTTTTCGGAGTTGGTAGGATCTTTTTGCAGTGTATTGTGAATAATGGCGTAATCTGCCAATAGGTTATCCTCTTTGTGCAACAAGATTGTTTTTGAGCCAGATTCAATGATTTCATCAATGTGCTCTTTTTCAAGAACGGTATCACGGTCTAAAACAATTTCGTTACGTTCAATAGATACAACCTCGCCGGTATCTTCATCTACGAAATCTTCATGCCACGTTTTAAGTACACGGGCGGCAAGTTTACGGCCAATATATTTTTTAAGTCCAGTTTTTGAAGCTTTTACTTCTTCTGCCAGGTCAAATATTTCAAGAATATCTTTATCCCTTTCAAAGCCAATAGCACGGAATAGTGTTGTTACAGGTAATTTTTTCTTACGATCTATATAGGCGTACATTACGCTGTTGATGTCTGTGGCAAACTCAATCCAAGATCCTTTAAAAGGAATAACACGGGCAGAGTAAAGCTTCGTTCCATTTGCGTGGAAAGATTGGCCAAAGAACACACCAGGTGAACGGTGAAGTTGTGAAACCACAACACGTTCGGCCCCATTAATGCAGAAAGTTCCGCTAGGGGTCATGTAAGGAATAGTACCGAGGTAAACGTCCTGCACGATAGTTTCAAAATCTTCGTGTTCGGCATCTGTACAGTACAGTTTTAAACGCGCTTTAAGAGGGACGCTATAGGTAAGGCCACGTTCTATACATTCCTGAATGGAATATCTTGGTGGATCTACGAAATAGTCTAAAAACTCTAAAACGAATTGATTACGGGTATCGGTAATCGGGAAATTTTCCAAAAAGGTTTTATACAATCCTTCTTGGCCTCTTTCTTCTGATTTGGTTTCCAACTGGAAAAAATCCTGAAAGGATTTAATCTGAATGTCCAAAAAGTCGGGGTAATCCGGCTTATTTTTTACAGAGGAAAAATTCAATCTTTCAGTTTGCGTTGCTGACATCTATGGACGGAATTTTAATTAAAATGAAATTGAAAAAACGTATAAAAAAGGGGTTAACCATTATATACGCAAAATGGTTTAGGCCTTTCCCGAACTATCGGGAAGACCTAAACCTTAAGGTTTGGAACGTTGTAAGCTTACTTAAGCTCAACCTCAGCTCCAGCTTCTTCTAGTTGTGCTTTTAAAGCTTCTGCTTCATCTTTAGATACACCTTCTTTTATTGGAGAAGGAGCACTATCAACTAATTCTTTTGCTTCTTTAAGACCAGCACCAGTTAATTCTTTAACTAGTTTTACAACTGCAAGTTTAGAACCACCAGCAGCCTTCAACATTACTGTGAATTCTGATTGCTCTTCAGCGGCTTCTCCACCACCAGCAGCAGGTCCGGCCATAGCTACTGCAGCAGCTGCAGGCTCTATACCGTACTCGTCTTTTAATATTGTAGCTAACTCATTAACTTCTTTTACTGTTAAGTTAACTAATTGTTCTGCGAAATCTTTCAAATCTGCCATTTCTATCGTTTTTAAAAATAATTGTGTTTATATAAATTAAATTAGTGCAATACCATTTCTTTAAATCTCCATTTAAAAAAGGAGTTTTAAAGGTTTTATCCTTCTTTTTCGGATAAGGTTTTAACAATTCCCGCGATTGTACTACCACCACTCTTAAGAGCCGAGATAACATTTTTAGCAGGCGATTGTAACAACCCGATAATTTCTCCAACAAGTTCGTCTTTAGATTTAAGTTCAACCAGACTATCCAATTGGTTGTCGCCAACGTAAATTGATTCTTGGATATAGGCTCCTTTTAAAAGCGGCTTATCAGATTTTTTTCTAAATTCTTTAATTACCTTGGCAGGTGCGTTACCTGTTTCAGAAAACATTAAAGACGTGTTGCCTTTTAGTATTTCTGTTAATTCGCCAAAGTCTTTATCAGAACTCTCCATTGCTTTTTTAAGCAACGTGTTCTTAACCACTGCCAACTGCACACCTGCTTTAAAACAAGCACGACGAAGGTTGGTAGTGTTCCCTGCATTAAGGCCTGAAATATCTGCTAAATAAATATTAGCACTATCAGACAACTGTGCAGTCAACGTTTCAATTACTTGTGATTTTTCTTCTCTTGTCATAATTTCCAGTTTTTACTGCTCAGTAAACCTTTTTGTGTCAACTTCAACTCCTGGGCTCATAGTACTAGACATATAAATACTTTTAATGTATATACCTTTTGCCGCTTGTGGTTTAAGTTTAACGAGGGTTGTTAATAATTCTCTTGCGTTTCCGGCAATTTTTTCGGCATCAAAAGATGCTTTTCCAATTGCTGCGTGTACGATACCGGTTTTATCTACTTTAAAGTCGATTTTACCAGCTTTTACATCTGAAACGGCTTTAGCAACGTCCATTGTTACTGTACCTGTTTTAGGGTTTGGCATAAGGCCACGAGGCCCTAATATACGTCCTAAAGGACCCAATTTACCCATAACGCTTGGCATAGTTACAATTACGTCAACATCTGTCCATCCTCCTTTAATTTTGTCGAGGTACTCATCAAGACCTACGTAATCTGCTCCTGCTTCTTTGGCTTCGGCTTCCTTATCTGGAGTTACCAATGCCAAAACTTTTACGTCTTTACCGGTTCCGTGCGGAAGGGTAACAACGCCTCTAACCATTTGGTTCGCTTTACGTGGATCTACGTTAAGGCGCACTGCAAGGTCAACGGAAGCATCAAAGTTTACGCTGGTGATATCTTTTATTAAAGCAGAAGCTTCGGCCACGGTATAGGTTCTATCCTCTACCTTTAGTTTAGCTTCCTTTTGCTTTTTAGTTAATCGTGCCATTTTATAGTTTCTTTTTTCAAATTAAAAAGGTGCATCACCTTTTACTTTAACTCCCATAGAACGTGCAGTACCAGCTACCATTTTCATAGCAGACTCGATGGTAAATGCATTAAGATCGGGCATTTTATCTTCCGCGATCGTTTTAATTTGGTCCCAAGAGATTGTGGCTATTTTTTTTGCGTGTGGTTCACCGGAGCCTTTTTTTGCTTTAGCAGCTTCTAGTATTTGAACGGCAGCGGGTGGAGTTTTAATGATAAAATCGAAAGATTTATCTTTAAAAACCGTGATCGCTACTGGCAATACCTTTCCTTGCTTATCCTGGGTTCTGGCATTAAACTGCTTACAGAACTCCATGATGTTAACACCGGCAGCACCAAGAGCAGGTCCTACTGGTGGTGATGGGTTAGCAGCACCTCCACGAACTTGCAACTTAACTACTTTACTGATTTCTTTTGCCATTTCTAATTTTTGATGTGGTTATTCAAAAGTGGAAGCCTTCGAAAAAACCTATTAAGCGTAACAATTAAACTTTTTCTACTTGCATATAACTCAATTCCAGTGGTGTTTTTCTTCCGAAAATCTTCACCATTACTTCGAGTTTGCGTTTTTCTTCATTAATTTTTTCTACCGTTCCGTTAAATCCGTTAAATGGACCATCTATAACTTTTACGGTTTCGCCAATGGTAAAAGGTATATTTACACTATCGTCTTTTACAGATAGCTCATCTACTTTACCTAACATTCTGTTTACTTCAGATTGTCTGAGCGGCACAGGGTCTCCACCTTTGGTTTCACCCAAAAAGCCAATTACCCCATTTATAGATTTTATAATATGTGGAATTTCACCCCCTAAGTTAGCTTGGATCATTATATAGCCCGGAAAGTAAACACGTTCTTTGTTTACCTTTTTTCCGTTGCGAATTTGAATTACCTTTTCAGTAGGTACCAGCACCTGATCAACATAATCTTCAAGGCCCAATCGTTTAATATCGCTTTCGATATACGATTTAATCTTGTTTTCCTGCCCACTAACTGAACGGACTACGTACCACTTTTTTGTATTTGTTGTTTCGGTCATTTTTTTACGACTTGATCCAATCAAAATATATTCCGACCACTTTGCTGAAAACGGTATCTACACCCCATACAGCCAAAGCCAAGAGAACAGAAAAAACCGCTACAATAACAGTTAACTTCTGCGCTTCTGCCCACGTAGGCCAGGTAACGTGATTTTTAAGTTCTTTATACGATTCTGTAATATAGTTTACCATGACGTCGCTATTAAAATTTCTTGTTCCCAAATTTTGGGCTACCTGTTTTAGCAGATATTTAGCACGGGTTGCGAGACTCGAACTCACGACACCTGGTTTTGGAGACCAGTGCTCTACCAACTGAGCTAAACCCGTAGATAAATATTTCTATTTTATCTTTCTTTTAGTTTTACTCCCGATTAGTATGCGAGCGTTAAACTATTTTTAATTCAGCAATCTGAATTACAACACAGGTTTACAGACCAACAGATTGGTTAAACCCACTTTAAAAGCCAAGGTATCTCGAAGTAAATTCGAGACACCCAGAACTTTTAATGATATAATAATTATTCTAAAATTTCAGTTACCTGACCTGCACCTACAGTACGTCCACCTTCACGGATAGCGAAACGAAGACCTACATTCATTGCGATTGGTTGAAGCAACTCAACAGTAATAGTTAAGTTATCACCAGGCATAACCATTTCAACACCATCAGGAAGCATAATTGTTCCAGTTACGTCAGTTGTACGAACGTAGAACTGTGGACGGTAGTTGTTGTGGAATGGAGTGTGACGCCCACCTTCTTCTTTCTTAAGGATATAAACCTCAGCTTTGAATTTAGCGTGTGGAGTTACAGAACCTGGCTTAGTAATAACCATACCTCTAGATATCTGTGTTTTTTCAATACCTCTAAGTAGGATACCAGCGTTATCACCAGCTTCACCTCTATCAAGGATTTGACGGAACATTTCAATACCAGTAATTGTAGAAGTTAATTTTTCAGCTCCCATACCGATGATTTCAACTGGATCTCCAGTTTTAGCAATACCAGTTTCGATACGACCTGTAGCAACAGTTCCACGACCAGTAATTGAGAAAACGTCTTCGATAGGCATCAAGAAAGGCTTCTCGATATCACGAACTGGCTCTTCAATCCATTGATCAACTTCTTCCATTAATTTAAGAAGCGCATCTACCCATTTTTGCTCACCGTTAAGTGCACCAAGAGCAGAACCTTGAACTACGGGTCCGTTATCACCATCGTACTCGTAAAAGTTAAGAAGGTCACGGATTTCCATTTCAACTAATTCTAACAACTCTTCGTCATCAACTAAGTCTACTTTATTCATAAACACAACAATTCTAGGAATACCTACTTGGCGACCTAAAAGGATGTGCTCGCGTGTTTGTGGCATTGGACCATCTGTAGCAGCAACTACAAGAATAGCACCGTCCATTTGGGCAGCACCAGTAACCATGTTTTTTACGTAATCCGCGTGACCAGGACAGTCAACGTGTGCGTAGTGACGGTTAGCTGTTTGATACTCTACGTGAGAAGAGTTAATTGTAATACCTCTTTCTTTTTCTTCTGGCGCATTATCAATTTGATCAAATGATGTCGCTGCTGAATATCCTGCATCCGCCAAAACTTTAGTAATAGCTGCAGTAGTGGTTGTTTTTCCGTGATCTACGTGTCCAATTGTACCAATATTTAAGTGTGGTTTTGACCGATCGAATTTTTCTTTTGCCATTTTGTATTAGTTTTAATCTTAGTTATATATTAGTGTTCTATTGTATTTACAACTTGAGCCAATGATGGGAATTGAACCCATGACCTCTTCCTTACCAAGGAAACGCTCTACCCCTGAGCTACACCGGCGTTTTTGGTTTCTGCCCTTCGACTGCGCTCAGGGTGACAGTTTAAAGCCTATAAGTCAAGATTATTATAAAAAAAACTTAACCTATAACTTTTTAGAGCGGGAGACCGGGATTACCTAGACTGCACTCGGCATAAACCTAGTACCCTGCTCTCTAAATTTTTATGGAAATATTGTAAAAAACAATATCTACACATTTTAAAGAACTTTCTTGAGCGGGAGACCGGGTTCGAACCGGCGACATTCAGCTTGGAAGGCTGACGCTCTACCAACTGAGCTACTCCCGCAATTTTTTGAATAAATTCCAAATAACAAATCCCAAATTCCAACGGAAATTGAAATTGATTAAGAATTTAACCAAAAAAGATATTTTCCAATCTATTAAAGAACTATTTTCAAACATCAAGCAAACCCATTTGGAATTTGTTTATTGAAATTTGATTTTTTCAATTTCTGCCTAAGCAAAAATTGTTTGTGGGGAGAGCAGTCCCGAAGCTTCGGGAGAACCTGCGAAGATCCTCTTTCAGCTATACACTCATTTGTGGGGAGAGCAGGATTCGAACCTGCGAAGACGTAGTCAGCAGATTTACAGTCTGCCCTCGTTGGCCGCTTGAGTATCTCCCCAATTTTTCAATTATGAATTAAGAATGCAGAATTCACAACTAAAACTTTCAATAATCCTAATGAACTTGCAGATTTAAAAATCTACTTTTTACTTTTCATAATTCCGAATTCATAATTCTGAATTATTGAGCCGATAGAGGGACTCGAACCCACGACCTGCTGATTACAAATCAGCTGCTCTAGCCAGCTGAGCTACATCGGCTTTTTGACCTCTTTTTAAGACTGTTTTTCAGCCATAAAAAAGTCCGCTATTTCTAACGGACTGCAAATGTAGAGAAATTATTTTTTCTACAAAACTTTTTCTAAAAAATAATACTATAAATATGCTTTTTGTTTTTGCTTTCTTTTTTTTAGCTGTCGCTCCATCGCCTTAACAACTTCATCTGTAGCCTCTTCAAAGGTTTTTGCTTCTTTTTTCACCATAACCTCATCGCCAGGCAAACTTAGCAATACTTCTACGATTTTATTTTCCTTCTCACTTGTTTTCTGAACTTTTAAAAATACATCTGCAAATACTATTTTATCGTAATACTGCTCTAGCTTAGACAACTTTTTTTCTACAAATACTAAAAGTTCCTCTTTCGCTGCAAAATTGGGAGTTTGTACGTTTACTTTCATATTATATAATTTTTTAAGTTTATACGTTACGTATTTTTATGCCATAAGTCTGTCTCAATTTTTTAGTTTCGTGGATGGGAGCTTTTATAAACTTCTTTCAATTTTGCTATACTGTTTTGTGTGTAAACCTGGGTAGAAGCTAAACTGGAATGACCCAACAACTCCTTTACCGCATTTATATCTGCTCCTTCATTTAAAAGATGGGTAGCAAAAGAATGCCGCAAAATATGCGGACTCTTCTTTACCTTTTCTGAAGTTTTACTAAAGTATGAATTTATAATACGATAAACAAGATTTTCGTAGATTTTAACCCCTTTTTGGGTAAGAAATAGGTATTCCGAATCGTTGCTGTTTTCCAGTTGGTTTCGATGGGGCACATACGCCTCTATGGTTTGTATTACTATGGGCAAAAGTGGCATAATGCGCTCGTTGTTCCGTTTGCCCAATACTTTTACTGTTTTTTGTGAAAGTGATACGTCGCTTAACTTTATATTAATTAATTCTGCCCTTCGAATTCCTGTAGAATAAAAAAGCTCTACAATTAACCGGTCGCGCAATCCTATAAAATCACTTTGCAATGCTAGGAATTCCAGCACGCTACTAATTTCGGTTTCTGAAAATGGCACTTGAATTTTTTTTGAAATTTTAAGCGATTTGTGCTTTGCCAACGGATTAACCTCTATCTGCCCTATTTTCAACAGAAACTTATAATAGGTATTAAGCGAGGATATTTTTCGGTTTACCGTACGATTTGAAATACCCGAATCTACAAGCATTACAATCCAACTACGTACAATTGCATAATTTACCGTATCAATATTGGCATACTGATATTCGTCCGAAGCAAATTTCCCAAAATCGCGCAAATCTTTTAAATAAGCAGTTATGGTGTTTGGCGAATACTTTTTTTCGAGTTGGAGATAATCTGTAAAAGCTTGAAAAGACATTTTGCTAGTTTCGTTAACAATTCCATTTTAGTTACGAGATCCTAAAAATAACGCAATAACTTAACAACCCAATGGCTTTCACCCATAAAAAAAATCCGATGGAAATTAGTTCCAACGGATTTTTAGATTCTCTCTTCAAAAAAGAAATACTAGATTTCTTCCTGATCTCTTAAGTTCTGAATATATTGTGCTTTCTGCATTTGCGCTCTCTTCTTAACTGAAGGCTTTGTGAAAGCTTGTCGCGCACGCAATTGGCGCATTGTTCCTGTACGATCAAATTTACGCTTAAAACGCTTTAGCGCTCTGTCGATATTTTCTCCGTCTTTAACTGGTATAATTAACATAGTGTCATCACCTCCTCTCTTTAGGTCGGCAAAAGTAATATTTAATATTGAATTACAAACACAGAATTTAAAAAAAATCACTCTTTATACAATGAAGCACGTTTGCTCAAATCCTGAATAAGCTTCTGCTCTTCTTTACTCTCCAACAATACGTTGTAATTTTCCCAGAAAAGAGCATTGTAGGGTTTGCTGGAAAAAACATCTGCATCCCAGTTGTTTTGAAGCAATTCTTGGCTTACCAATTCTGGGTCACGGATTATATCGGTAAATAAAATTTCTTGAACAGTATAGTAGTATTGTTCGCCCTTATCAAAGCCTGGTTCGGCTTCAGTTTTTATTCTATCGGAAGATCGGTCGCCCGTATTTACAAGTTTTGGCGTTTCGTAATACACATAATTGGGGTACATTTTTCCGTCATAGTCCTTATACGTTATAACAAGTTTATGGATTGTTTGCGTATCAAAAAGACTTTTGCTCCTTCTTTTTTGAACATCGGATGCAGCAATTAGTTCGTATTCCACTTTTTTAATGGCGTAATTGTCGTAATAAATATAAATCCACCCTTTGGGTTCAAAACCTTCATTATAAATATTAGGCGTGCTTAAGCCTACAAAATCTGCACCTTTTTCAATTTTAATTTTATAGAGTTTTCTACCGTTATCTACTAAAATTGTATCTAATTTAAACTGGTGCATTTCCAAAGTATTTGTACCGAACAAAGCCCCCGAAACATCCGAATTTCTAACTATATTAAGCCTCCCTTTAAATAGATTGCCCAAACCATTTACTCGGCTGTCGTTCCATTTTATGGCTTCAATTAAAGCTGAAGTTTTTACGGTATTTTTATTAATATTTCCGGCCTTAGACCCGATGCTCTTTAAATAGGCCGAATACGTAAACAGACTGTCTATATCTCGTAGATCGTAGCTTTTGCGGGTTTCGTCTACATTTATTTTTAAATAATTTTTTGCCCCGGCTGCATAGCTGGAATCGTATAAAGTTATAGCGCTTTCAATAAGCCATTTGTATTCCTTTTTATTGCGTTCTTTATGACGAAGAAATCCTTTTTGCAGATACGCAACTTCAGGCAAATTGCCCGGAAGTTTTTCAATGGCCTTTTGCACAATACCATTGCCGGTAGTAGGGCGCGGATCTGCAACTATTACAACTTCATCTAAGGAAGCAACATCTTCTTCCAAATAAATATCGGAGCCGTTTTCAAATTCAGTGATTACTACATTAAAACTTTTGTACCCGATGGACGAAATAACCAAGGTATCCTGCAAGTTTTGTTGTGGCACTTTTAAAACGAAATTTCCATCGGCATTAGTTATGGAACCTACGGTGGTATTTTTAATGTACACACTGGCGCTTTCAATGGGTTGAAAGGTTAAAAAATCGGCTACTTTTCCTTTTAGCTCACTTTGAGCAAAAGTTGCTGCGGTAATTAAAAAAAATAGTAGTGTGAGAAAATGACTTTTCCTGATATTCTTCATTCTTAAAGTTTAGGTTATAATTTTAAGTTGCAGGCTTATACTCTTTCCCTTCAATAACCATTTTTGAAATAATTTCCTTAAGTATTTCAGAAGTTCCGCCACCTATTGGCCCTAGCCTACTGTCGCGCAGTAAACGCGCCAACGGATATTCTTCCATATATCCATAACCGCCTAAAAACTGCAGACATTCGGTCATTACCTCATCGGCAACTTTAGTAGAAATTAGCTTGCTCATTGTAGCTTCCTTTACTACATATTCGCCATCGTTTAAACGTTTAGCCGTAACATAATTAAAGGTTTTGCTCACTTCAATTTCACTGGCAAGTTGTGCCACTCTATGACGCAAGGCCTGAAATTTAGAAATGCTTTTTCCAAACGCAGTTCGCTCTTTCATATATTGAATGGTGTACTCCAATGCAAACTCACTACGAGCGTGGGCGTTTATACCCATAATCAACCTTTCTAAAGCAAAATGCTGCATAATGTAAGGAAAGCCAGCGTTCTCCTCACCCATTAAATTTGTAAGCGGTATTGTAACATTATCAAAGGCTATTTCGGCAGTATCGCTGGCTCTCCATCCTAGCTTGTCCAGTTTAGTTGCCGAAACCCCTTTAGTGTCTCTATCTACCACAAAAATACTAATGCCTTTATTGCCCAATTCGGGTGCGGTTTTTGCCGCCACAATTAAATAATCGCTGTAAACGCCATTGGTAATAAAGGTTTTTGAACCATTTAAAATATAGCTATCGCCTTGTTTTACGGCGGTGGTTCGCATACCCGAAACATCACTTCCACCAAAGGGTTCGGTAATGCAAAGGCATCCTATTTTTTCACCTGTAATACTGGGGGCTAAATATTTTTCTTTTTGTTCGTGGTTCGCTTCTTTTTTAAGGTGCGTCATCGCTAAATATGCGTGCGCCCACATTGCAGCTGCAAATCCGCCACTATTTATTTTTTGAAGTTCTTCCAGAAATATTACAGTGTAAAAAAGATCGAGATCCATGCCACCGTAGGCTTCGGGCTGATAGATTCCGAAGTAGCCCATTTCACCAAATTTCTCCCAAATAAAGCGCTCAATATGCCCGGTTTTTTCCCACTTTTCAATGTGCGGCACAACTTCCTTTTGAAGAAAATCTTGAAAACTCTTTCTGAAAAATTCGTGCTCCTCTGTAAAATACATGCTATTCATACTGGTCTAAATCTATTATTTATAAGCCTTTCGGCGAATTAGAAAATTTATTCAACGGACAAATATAACTGAATTAGGCGTAACTTTCTTTCAGTCATTCCTTCAATTTTATCCAGTTCTTGAATACTGTTTATTTTTTCGCGAAGACGTCGGTATTCCCAGATATTTTTAGCCATTTTAAACGATACTCCGGGTATAGTTGAAATGTCTGAGGCGGAGGCCGTATTTATATTTATTTTTGAAATCTTTTTAGGCGTTTTTACGGTGAATAGATTAAGCGTTCGTCGTACTACAGTAGGTTCTAAACCATAAACGCTGTTTAATTGGATATCGCTTGAAAATCCGCCAATCTTTTCGCGGTATGAAATAATTCGGCTGCTCAAGGCTTCCCCAATGCCACTTACTCGCTGTAATTGTTCTTCGGTAGCTTTGTTGAGATCAATTTTTTGGGCGAAAGGTTTTTCAGAAAAGCCCTTTTCCGAATTATAATCTTTAAAATCTGTTTTTGGTTTCGGATTGGTAACCCATTCGGGGAATTTGAAGAACGGACTCAATTCGTCCAACAAAGAATCTGAAACGCCGGTTACTTTTTTAAAATCTGCCGTAGAATTAATCCAATTTCCAGCATTTCGATATTGCAGCAATTTATCAATTTCCTGGTTAGACATTCCTAAGGCATAGCCTTTATAATCGGTTATAAAGTTTGGATTAAAAGGATATATCTTAGGTTTTCTATTTTCTATTGCAACCAATCTAAGCGAATCCAATTCGTTTTGTAGCAAAATGATTTCAGTTGAAGTTGTATCCAGAACGTCTTCTTCCGAAAAATCTACAAACCAAAATACACATAGCAAGGCAACGATAAATAGCAACAAAAGCAAAATCCCACTTCGTTGCTGTTTGCTAAACGTGAAGTGGGATTTTAATTCCATATATTTTACAATTTACATATGCTTCTGCAAATCTTCTAAACCGTCGTCAAGGGCATCGTGTTTAATTTTTATTGCCTTCATATAGCGGTTTAATTCTTTTCTAACTACTGGCGTTAATAGTACCACTCCAATAATGTTTGGCACCACCATTGCAAAAATCATGGCGTCAGAGAAGTTAATAACGGAGCCAAGACTAATTACCGACCCAACCCAGATAAAGATACAAAATAACAATTTATACACAAGTTCGGTAACCTTACCTCTTCCAAAGAGATATACCCAACCTTGCATACCGTAATACGACCATGAAATCATGGTTGAAAAAGCAAACAAAATAACCGCTACGGTAAGTACTACAGAAAAGTGCGGAATAACGCTATCAAAAGCAGTTGCTGTTAATTCTACCCCTTCTTTTACCTCAACGCCATATTGAAGAATATTATTATCAAAATTGGTTATTACAATTACCAAGGCAGTCATTGTACATATTACCACCGTATCTATAAAAGGTTCTAATAGAGCCACAATTCCTTCGGAAGCTGGATACTTAGTACGCACCGCCGAGTGGGCGATTGCAGCCGACCCTACTCCGGCTTCATTGGAAAATGCGCCACGGCGTATTCCCTGAATCATAACACCAACCAAACCTCCAGCAATACCCAAACCAGAAAATGCACCTTCAAAAATCAAGGCGAAGGCGTCGCCAATGTGGTGGTAATTTGCCACCAAAATTACCAAAGCTCCCAACACATATATTCCAGCCATAAACGGCACTATTTTTTCGGTTACTTTGGCAATACGCTTTATACCTCCAATAATAACTACGGCAACTATAATTGCCATTACAATACCAAACCATATTGCTGCACTGGTGTCCTGCAGATCAAAAAGTTGCACGAATTGTGCTGCGGCTTGGTTTGCCTGAAACATATTTCCGCCACCAAAAGAACCACCAATAACAAATATGGCAAAAAGAACAGCCAATACTTTACCTAGACCGCCCATTCCTTTTTGCGATAAACCTTTTTTAAGGTAGTACATCGGGCCTCCGTATACCGTGCCATCTGGTCCTACGTCGCGAAATTTTACCCCAAGGGTACATTCGGCAAACTTAGAAGCCATCCCTAATAAACCTGCCAAGACCATCCAAAAAGTAGCTCCGGGGCCACCAATAGATAATGCCACGGCAACTCCTGCAATATTTCCTAAGCCAACGGTAGCCGAGAGGGCTGCGGTTAAAGCCTGAAAGTGACTAACTTCACCATCGGCACTGTCGTCGCGAATAGTTTCAATAAGGTTTTCCTGTTCGTTCGGGGTAACGTCTCCATAGAGCGTGTCGGCCCCGTGTTTTTCAATGTCTTCGTATTTTCCACGCACTACCCTAACAGCCGTAGCAAAACCAGTGAAGTTTATAAGTTTAAAATAAATGGTGAAATATGTAGCTCCACCAACAAGTACTATTAAAACCCAGGGAATCTGAAAAGTATCAGAGAATGGAATTTCGTAAAAAATAAGATCTACAAACCATCCCGTATAATCTTTAAAGATTTCATCAACCTTTTGGGAAGTGGTTGTTTGCTGTGCGAATGTGAGTAATGGAATTAAAAAAACAATTAGCGAAAGAAGAAGTTTCCTCATAGTATATTTTTAGGATGAAACGCTTTTGTAGTAAAGCGAAGCAAGATGATTAAAAAATATTACAATTTCAAAAAAATACACATAAATTTGTTAACGTATTATTAATATTTATATAATTATTAACTCTCCAATCAGTTTAAAACTCTATTTCCAAGGATTTAATGATAAATATACTTTCTTTAAATCACACATTAAAAATCATTGTTGTCCGATAAAAGTAATGACTAACTCTGGAAAACCCCATATTATATGTAGTCCCTACGGGACTAGGAATTGACGGGGCTCTATTTTTTTACCCATATTTAATGCCTAACGGCATACTGCTCCAGCTGGGCAAAATATTGGTAATCAAGAGATCGCACCTAAACAAATGTCCCGTAGGGGAAAAACATGATTTTTAATCGGACAATACTGATTAAAAATCTATATTTTCTATCACGATCATTTCAGAAATATTATGCAGTCGGGAGATTATTTTCATGTGTAATTTTTAAAGGTCACACCAAAAAATTAACTCCATGAAATGGTTAAACACCGTATTCCCTTTTAAGACTTTCTATCTGATCGGGGCGCCCAATCAATATTAATTTGGAACTTTTCTTCAAGATTAACGAAGGTTCAGGATTAACTATGTATTCGCCCGTTGGAGAGCGATACCCAATAATGGAACAGCCCGTTTTTTTTCGCACATCCAAATCACGAATAGCCTGCTCTTTGCCGTGAGGGCACATTTTCTCAAAAGGAATCTGCTCTACATTAATACTATCCTGTTCACCGGCCACCGTTAAATTATCTAAAAACTCAACCAAATCTGGCACTACAACTAAAGAAGCCATATGGTCGCCACCTATCTTATCGGGCATAATTACATTATCTGCGCCCCCTAGTTTTAGTTTTTTATAACTTGTTTCTTCGCTAGCCCTACTAATTATTTGCAATTTCTTATTCATCTGCCGTGCAGAGAGCACAATAAACAAATTATCTGCATCGTTAGGTGTGGCACAAATTAAGGTAGAAGCCCTTTCTATTCCGGCCTTTAACAAGGTTTCATCTTCTATTGCATTTCCCAACACAAATAGCAAACCGTCTTCAGAAAATCGCGAAATAACCTCTTCGTCTTTTTCAATTATAACAAAAGGGCGATTGTAGGCCGATAGCTTTTGGGCTGCTTGCTTTCCGTTTCGGCCATAGCCGCAAACAATTATATGATTATGCATTGACTTCAATTTTTTCTGCACTTTTTTCTGTCTTAAAATTCCTATGTTCTTGCTTAAAATATATTCCGTTATTACTGAAATGGCATAACCAACTATAAAGATACTGGAAATGATAAGAAGCGAAACAAAAACTTTTTCACTCGGGCTCAGCGGCATTACTTCGCCATAACCTACCGTAGTTACCGTAATTACGGTCATGTAAAAAGCATCTATCCAACTGTAATCCGAAAAAAAGTGAAAGCCTACAACCCCCGTCATAAACACCACTATTAAAAGTAATATTGCAACGGTAATTTTAGAGCTGAAAAATTGTTTCATAAATCAAAAACAGAGGTTCGTTTGGTGTTTACCAAATCCTTTAACCTTAAAATAAAGGCTAGAGTAAGATAGATTGCAAAGCCGGCACCTAAGGTGGCAAAAGAAACATAAATAAAAAATAACCGAACGCTTTTAGCGCGCATTCCCAACCTTTCGGCTAAACGCGACGATACGTAAAAACCTCGTTTCTCGAAGAAATATCGAATGGAATAAATAGCCTGCAACATACTCGCAAAATACATCTTTTAACGAAATATGTAAAATCTTCACATAGAAAAAATTATGGGCCAAATTAGTTCTACGTTTTCAAATTGAGGCTCGAATTTAGAATAACATTCCCAACCGCACATTGCAAACAGTTATTTTTATCGCAATATTCACTTTTTAGTTGAAGCAACGCCTGGCTATGCCAAGCCTTTTTTGAAATGGTATTGATTGAATTGAATTTCTTTACAATTGAATTTTCTTCGGAAGGAATTTCGGAAGCCAACTGCAATATCTCTTCTGTAGCATCCTTGCCATTTTGTATGGCATAGCAAAATTTTAATGGAAGGACGGTATTTATAAGAAGAAGATCAATAAATTTCTTGGTAATTCGTTTTTTACGCCCCAACGAACCAATTCCAAAATTATAATGCGAATCCCAATATTCGCCACATGAAACATCAAATAGTTTATAAAATCCGTTTAAATCGTGTGTTTCCATCACGTGCGAAAATAAGTTTTGACGCTCGGAATATAGCATCGCCAATTGCGCTAACCGCACCGTCGGAAAATTTGGCGGCCGCAACCTAAAAAACTTGGGCGCTATTACATTCTCATTGTTCAGTTTAAATTTGCGTGCCAAATAAGTATAGCGTGATTTTAAAGTTTTATAATACCAATCTTCCGTCTCTCCTTCCAATAAACCCGCCTGCCCAATTAACAGTGCTTCCAAATCCTGCCGCTCTTGGCTGCATTTTTTTACTACGGAAAAATCAATTGATTTTGCAATACTGAAAAAGGAATCGCCGTTCACCTTCAATCCAAAATTTTTGCAGAGCATTCTGAAAAGCAGACTTTCCCAGTGGTTTTGAGTAGCTTTCAGTTCTTTGAGAAGTATTTTTTCTTTCTTCTGAAGCCTTTCAAAATAAAGGCGTTCCAGCCAATTTTGAAAAGTGAAAGTATCTACGGCGGCTAATTCATTTTCACAATTAATCCACTTTTTTCCTTTCGAAAATAATTTTTGATATTGCTCCACAGTAGATTTGGGAATATGGTTTTTTACAGGAAATGTGGGAATTATAGAGCCGTCTTTTCTATAAATTTCAGCGTCGTGCTCCCACACTACGTGAAGGATTACATTGTCATAAGCTGCATCGGTTTCGTGGCCATGTGCGTACCAATCTGAAGATTTTAAATGTATTTCTACATTGCCTGCCCAGAGCTGCCCGTTTAATTCAATTTGGGCATTAAAAAAATCAGGCCCCGAATTTAAATTGTGGCTCCCTGGATTTTTTATGTGGAGACTTTCATTATCAGAAGTGTAAAAACTACCCACTTCAAACTTCTGAAATTTCCACACGTAGTGCAGAAAATCTTCTTTCATCTGAAATATAAATTAACGGGGAGTTTTAAACTGAGCTATAAAGATAAGAAAAATTGATTGCCCTAAACTGCTACTTTTTATGAATTTTTTTCAGAATCAGCCTGTTTTTCAACCTTTTCCGAAATAGTATCTACAAAAAGAATACGGTTCCATTTGTAAAGTCTTCGGGATAGCAATACGTACCTAAAAATACCAATCGCCAGAAAAATTACACAAACTGCCAGAGCCACATACCCGATCCATTGTATGCTTTCAAAGTCTTTTAATTGTAAAATACCTATTCCGCCCAAAAGAAGATATAAGGAAGAGCGAATGTAGGAAAGCAAGGTACGCTCATTGGCAAGCTTTGTACGTTCCAGTGCCAATATTTCATTGGTATTTGCAGGCACCGGTTTGGTGCGCAAAAAGCGAAATAATTTTTTGGCTTCGTTTTTCATTACAATATAAAAATACTTCGAAATTCCATATTTACCAGCACATTTGAACATTTTCTCGCAAAGGCGGTACGATTTCCTCGCAAAGTCGCGAAGACGCAAAGAGAAAAACATTCAATAAGTAATATGAACTATGCGCACCATTTATCTAGTTAAAGTTGCAAAGGTTTACAAGTTGTTTACTATTCTTATTATTCCAGATTTAATCAACGGGCTGTTAAAATTAATAAGCAATCCTAATTTCAATCCCGTCAATTTCAAATAAGTCAATAATTGTTTCGGATGAACGGGATGTATCTCTTCTACGGATTTTATTTCAATAATCACTTTATTTTCTATTATCAAATCCGACCGAAATCCAAGATTCTATTTCAAGTCTTTCCAAACCACTGGCAAAGGTTTTTGCTTTTCAATTTTCAGCCCTTTAGACTTTAACTCATGAAACAAAACTTCTTCATAAACAGATTCCAATAACCCAGATCCTAAATCAATATGAATATGATAACAACAATCAACCACTATAGCGGCTATTTGGTTTTTCAGATAAATTCATATATTTTTTTTGCTTTGCGACTTGGCGGCTTTGCGTGCCATATTTCTCGCAAAATCACTATGTCGCAAAAGGTTTAGCAATCTATCAAAGCGCACTAATTATATCGTGCTTTGTAATTATGTTATAATTTCCATCTCCCATATCTACCAAAACCGCATTGTTTTCTTTGTGAATTAACTTCGAAATTTCTTCAACAGTTGTGCTTTTCTTTACAATAGGAAAAGGTTTGTGCATTACATCTTTTATAAACAGGTCGGCTACGTTTTTGTTTTCAAGATATTTCCGAAGCAAATCGGTTTCATCCAAAGCGCCTACAAACCCAGTGCTATCTTCCACAGGGATTTGACTGATTTTGAATTTCTTCATGCGTTCAATAGCGTGACTAACAAGTTCTTCGGTTTTTACGGTAATTAAAGGTTTATCTGCGTGCCCTTGAATTAAATCGGAAGCATTTTTCACCTCATCTTCCACAAAACCGCGCTCGCGCATCCACTCGTCATTGTACATTTTGCCCACATAACGGCTGCCGTGATCGTGGAAAAGCACAACGACAACATCATCTTTTTTGAATTTGTCTTTTAGTTGAAGTAAACCTTTAATAGCCGCTCCGGCAGAATTCCCCAAAAAGAAACCTTCCATTTTAGCAAGCTTTTGTGTATAGATTGCTGCATCTTTATCGGTTACTTTTACAAAACCATCGATAACACTGAAATCAACATTCTTTGGAAGGATATCCTCGCCAATCCCTTCGGTGATGTAGGGATAGATTTCGTTTTCGTCAAAAATTCCCGTTTCGTGGTATTTCTTGAAAACACTTCCGTAGGTATCGATTCCCCAGATTTTTACATTTGGATTTTTCTCTTTTAAATATTTCCCTACACCGCTAATTGTTCCCCCAGTACCAACACCTACCACAAAATGAGTTACCTTTCCATCGGTCTGCTTCCAGATTTCTGGGCCGGTGCTTTCGTAGTGTGCCTTTGTGTTGCTAAGATTGTCGTATTGGTTTACATACCAACTATTGGGCGTTTCCTCCGCCAAGCGTTTGGAAGTAGAATAATAACTGCGCGGATCTTCGGGGGCAACGTTTGTGGGGCAAACAATGACCTTACTTCCCACGGCTTTTAGAATATCAATCTTTTCCTTGCTCTGTTTGTCACTGATTACACAGACCATTTTATAGCCTTTTACGATTGCGGCCAGTGCGAGGCCCATTCCCGTGTTGCCGGAAGTTCCTTCAATGATTGTTCCGCCGGGTTTTAATCTTCCGTCTGCCTCGGCGTCTTCAATCATCTTTACCGCCATTCGATCCTTTACCGAGTTGCCGGGATTAAAAGTTTCGTATTTGGCGAGCACCAAAGCGGGAATGTCCCCAATTATTTTGTTGATTTTTACCATGGGCGTGTTGCCGATGGTTCCCAATATATTTTCTGCGTATTCCATAGTCTATTTTGAAGCGGCAAAGGTACAATTAATAGATGAAAACAAAATGCATTGCTTAACTAAGACCTAATAATATAGAAACGTTTAAATGATTTAAGTCAAATATTAAATAAGTAGAAGATGCAAAGAAGTATAATAATAGCTTTAGCATATATATGAAACTGATAATAAATTTTGAATGATTGAGTGCCATTCATTTTTATCACTCAAACCGAATGGCCTTCACAGGAGATATTTTTGAAATAATAAAAGAAGGGATTAAAAGCATTAAAAGTCCTCCCCTAAACCCTCCAAAGGAGGGGGATTAAAACCGGAATATATTTTGAAAATGGCTTTATTCAAACCGAATTGCCTTTACCGGAGAAATTTTCGAAATAATAAAGGAAGGTATCAAAAGCATCAAAAGACAAAGTAAAAACGTACCTGCGTTTAATAGTAGAATATAATCCCAGTTTAAATAAACTGGCGCTTCGTTTACGTAATACGTATCTGGGTTTAGTTTAAAAATCTTACCGTATTTCTGGATTAAAAGCAGCCCAATCCCTATAACATTTCCCCAAAAAAGACCGACGCCAATTAGGTACATTGCGTTGTAAAGAAATACTTTCCGCACGCTCCAATCGCTGCTTCCCAGCGCTTTCAGAATTCCTATCATTTGGGTTCGCTCCAAAATTAAAACCAGTAAAGCCGTAATCATATTGATACCCGCCACCAAAATCATAATGCCGATTATCATAATTATATTGAAGTCGAAAAGATCGAGCCATTCAAAGATGGAGGCGTATTTTTGGCGAATGGTTTGGGTATCGAGCGTACTTTCTGTTTCATTATAAACCTGATTCCCAATGGGGATTATTTCATCAAAATCGTTAACAAATACTTCAAAAGCGCCAATTTGGTCTTCGTCCCATTTGTTCAGCCGTTGAATGTGACGAATATCCGTAATTATAAATTGTTCATCAAACTGCTGAAAGCCGCTGTTGTAAATACCGACAATATCGAAACCGCGGCTTCGGGGCGTTTTGGAAATTTCATCGTTCAGAAAAAAAGTGGTCACTTTATCGCCTAATTTCAATTGGAGTCGGTTCGCCAAATATTCGGAAATTAAGATGTCTGAATTTAAATCGCCTTTAAAGTCGGGCAGTTTTCCTTCAGTTAAATAATCCTTGAAATACTCCCAATCGTAATCGCCGCCAACGCCTTTTACCACTACGCCCTCAAAGTCGGTTTCGGTTCGGATCACGCCACCTTTGGAAGCTGTTATTTGCACATGCTTAATGCCTTCAATATTTTTAAAACTTGGATAAAAGTCCTGATTTTTTGAAATTGGATTTTGTGAATCGTTGGAAAAATTGGTGTCGAAATTCGTGATAATGATATCGCCATTAAAGGCAGAAACCTTTTCGCGAATCTTTTTTTGAAGTCCCACGCCTGTGGCAATGGAAACGAGCATCATAATTATACCCAATGCAATTGCCGTAATTGCAATTTTTATTATCGGTGCCGAAATACTACTTTTATAGTCCTTGGAAGCAATGATGCGCCGAGCGATGAAAAATTCGAAATTCACTGAAGGTTTATGGCTTTTTATTTTTTCAAAAATACGGTTTTAATAACAGTCTTTTTACTTTTTTCCTGCGGAAGCTTTTATCGATTAAAGATTAAAAAGTAAGGAATGCAATCGAAACCTTTACAGGCTTTTCAGGCTTCTATTGCTTTGGTTCAAATATCTAACAGTAAGCACATTAAACAGAGAAGCCTCCATAGATATTAAATCTTTGAAGGCCAATCCTGCATTTAATTAAAACTTTCGGCTATATATTATTTTTATTTAATGATCGTGAATTCAGGGCCGCCGCCATTTTCAACATCCCATTTCAGCTCTTCGTTGTACCAGATTTTTATTACTCTAATTTGACGCTCCGTTCTATAAATTTCGGCTTTTATGGTGTCCCTATCGGTTTCGTCCCAATCTATATAGGTTATGGGATATTCATAATTTCCCTCATAATTGACAAAAGTCGTGAAAATAAAAGCGCCCTCATTATTCTGCGATATTACATTATCAGCAATTGCCCAAACTTCTTCTCCGTCAATCAAATGATAGGTTTTAATATCATTCAATTTATAGGAATTGGGATTATTGGGGTCAAGCATATCATCACCAGCCTCATTTTTTATGGATAAATTTACTGCCAAGTCAAACACAAATTGCTCTCCCGTATCGTCTTTCTTACTGCAACCAATCAATATGGCCATATATAAAACTAAAAATACTGCTTTCATAACCTTAAGATTTTATATTGTAAATCATTTTTTTCTGATAATTAAAAGTATTGCTGCCCGGATTAAAATTATTGTTAGCATACCAAGCATTGTTATATTGTCCGCCCCAGCCCCAGTTCATCCGATAATAAAGGTAATGCGCCGCACCGATAGGATTGCCATTGTCATCGAATGCCAAAATGGGAATAGATCTATTGTCTGCAGCAATAATTGCAAAGCCACCTTCTTTATAGTTAACTATATAAAAAACATTTTTCTTGGTTTCATCAGCTATTGGAGTAATTTCCGCTACCTCCTTTTTTGAATAAGTAGTCCCATTTGCGTTTTTTGATTTTATATCAAAGACAAATTCAGTAGCAATTGTAGAGGCTTTTGATTGATTTATAAAATTTTCAATTTGCTTAGTTTGCAATGGAAGTTGGTCGGAAGATTCCTCCCTTTGGCAAGATGCTAATGTAAAGATAAAAAGCAATATAAATATATGCTGTAAGATTTGGGATTTGATTCTCATAAAATTAAAATTTGTAGGATAAATTATTAATTTTTGTATTGCAAAAAAGTAGTGTACTTAAATTTTGTAATATGCCACAAATGAAAAAAAAAAAAAAACGAAATGTAGGATTTTTTTTAGTTAAATTTTAAAAATCTAAATATCAATTTTTCTGAAGCCCATTATCCACAGCGAGGAAAATTCTTCAAAAGCATAACAAAGGCGATTGCGGTAATAGCAATTTTTATTATCGGTGCCGAAATACTACTTTTATAGTCCTTGGAAGCAATAATGCGCCGGGCGATGAAAAATTCGAAATTCACTATGATTTTATGGGCTTAACTTTTTTCAAAAATACAGTTTTATTGGTTGTTTTAACGGTTTTGTCTTGTGGAAATTCTCTTCAGAATAAAGAAGAAAGAAAAAAGAACAGAGAACAAAGAGAAAAGATAACCGTCAAAACTATCCTTGATTCTCTTAGCGAACCACAGATTATTGTAGGGGCAGAACAATATCACCTTTATGCCGATCTTTTGAAAGGTAAAAATGTGGGTGTAGTTGCAAACCAAACTTCTGAAGTAACAATTAAAAAGGCTAATGATCCTGCAATTGAAGAAGTAAAAAAATTCAAAATGCAGATGCATTTAGTTGATTATCTTATTCTAAATAAAATTTCAGTTAAAAAAGTCTTCGCGCCCGAACACGGTTTCCGTGGTACGGCCGATGCCGGAGAACACGTGAAAGATGGTATTGACAAAGAAACCGGTGTACCGCTAATTTCACTTTACGGTAGCAACAAAAAGCCCTCCCCGGAACAGTTAAAGGGAATTGATGTAATGGTGTTCGATATTCAAGATGTGGGGGCACGGTTTTATACGTATATTTCTACGTTGCATTACGTAATGGAAGCTTGCGCAGAGCTAGGAATTCCAGTACTTGTCTTGGACCGTCCCAACCCCAACGGGCATTATATTGATGGACCTATTTTAGAAAAAGAGCATCAAAGCTTTGTTGGAATGCATCCTGTTCCTATTGTGCACGGGATGACCATTGGAGAATATGCGGCAATGATTAACGGCGAAGGATGGATAGATAATTTAGGCAGCGATTGGTCTAAAAAAAGAACCTATTGCGATCTTACCATTATAAAGATGAAAAACTACACCCACCAAACTCCGTACGCACTACCCATAAAACCATCGCCCAATTTACCGAATGACAAAGCCATCAATCTATATCCCAGTCTTTGTTTTTTTGAAGGAACATTTATAAATGCAGGCCGTGGCACCGATATGCAATTCCAGGTTTTTGGGGCGCCGAGCTTGCCTGCTTCAAATTATACTTTTTCATATACGCCACAGTCCAATGAAGGTGCAAAAAACCCTAAGTTCAAAGGGCAACTTTGCCACGGAAAAGATCTAAGAAACGAACCGCGTTTAAGTAAAATAAAGCTGGAATGGTTGATTGATGCTTACAACGCCAATGGAAAAAAGAAGGAATTCTTTAATTCGTTTTTTGTGAAACTTGCAGGAACCGATAAATTACAAAAGCAGATTGAACAAGGATTATCTGCGGAAGAAATCCGGGATTCGTGGAAAGAAGGGCTTTCTGATTTTCAGAAAATTCGAGCGAAGTATTTGCTTTATCCATAAAATTGACAAATTCCAAAACATCCACCTAACCCCATTCAAAAGGAGGAATCTTTCCCTCCCTCTGGGAGGGCTAGGGGTGGGACTTTATTGTTTAGAATTTATTTTTTTGAGATTTTTTATTTGGAATTTATCCTTCGTTTCATCTCTTCCACTATATTAAAAGCAGCGGGACAAATAGTTACATTCTTTAGTGTTAAGTTTGAAATCTGTTGGAATTTCTTTCGGTCCGTATGCGGAAATTCGCGGCAGGCTTTTGGGCGCACATCGTAAATACCGCAATAATTATCCGCACCCAAAAAACTGCAGGGCACGCTTTGCAAAACGTAATCTTTGTCTTCGTCTATCTGCAAATAGGTTTCAATAAATTGTTGCGGTTTCATCCGGAAATGTTTTGAAATCCGCCCAATGTCTTTATCGGTAAAAAGTGGCCCGGTAGTCTTACAGCAATTGGCACACGTTAAACAATCTGTTCTTTGAAATTCTTCCTCGTGCAATTCCTGCATCAAACTATCAAGATGCTTAGGCGGCTTTTTCTTCAGCTTTGCGAAAAACTTTTTGTTTTCGGCTTCGGCTTCTTTTGCTTTTTGAGGAAGTTGTTTTATGATGTTTTCCATTATAACTATTCTTTGCGTCTTTGCGGCTTTGCGTGCAAAAATTTCTCGCAAAGTCGCAAAGACGGAAAGTTTTTATTCGGCTTCGTAAACCAATTCGCCATTTATAAATGTTGCAACAACCTTCGTATTTGGAATTTCACTTTCCTCAACATTCATAATATCTTTATCGAGAATGGTGAAATCGGCAAATTTTCCCACCTCAATACTTCCTTTTTCATCTTCCTCAAAATTTGCAAAAGCAGCCCAAATAGTCATTCCGCGTAAAGCTTCTTCACGCGTTAAGGCATCCTTCATCTGAAAACCTTCTGCAGGGTAATTTTCTAAATCCTTTCTTGCAACGGCGGCGTAAAAAGTGTACATCGGGTTTACTTGTTCTACGGGAAAATCGGTGCCCAAAGCGATGCTTCCGGCTTTGTTCAGCAATTCTTTGTAGGCATAGGCGCCTTTTATGCGCTCCGCTCCCACTCTATCCTCGGCCCAATACATATCGCTGGTGGCGTGCGTAGGCTGCACCGACGGAAGAATATTATTATTGTCATTGAAATAATCAAAATCTGCTGCCGAAATTATCTGTGCATGTTCCACACGCCAGCGTCTATCGGTCTGTCCTTCCAACGCATTTTTATACGCCCGAAGCACCGCAATGTTTGCCGAATCGCCAATGGCGTGGGTGTTCATCTGAAATTCTGAAGCAGCAAGTTTTTCGGCTAAATACTTCAAGCTATCGGCAGTGGCAATCATCGCTCCAAAATGGTGCGGCATATCGCTGTACGGTTTGCGCATTGCGGCACCGCGGGAACCCAGCGCGCCATCTGCATACACTTTAAAGGAACGCACATTCAATCTGTCGGTTTTATAAATGCCTTTGTTTAAATAATAGTCGCGATTTTTGGGAGTGTTGCTAACCATAGCATACATTCTGAGCTTAAATTTTCCCTCTTTTTGAAGGGTGTCGATCAACTCGATAATATTTCTTCCCAAGCCCGCATCATCAACCGTGGTCAAGCCATATTGCAGGCAGATTTTTTCGGCTTCCAACAGGGCTTCGGTTGAAACTTCAGAAGTAATTGGAGGGAAGGTTTTTCGTATTAAACGCATTGGCGCGTCTATGATTATTCCGGTAGGTTCGCCGTTTTCCAAAACCACTTCGCCACCGGCCACCTTTGTTTTGGAATTAATTCCCGCAAGTTCCAACGCCTTTGAATTCACCAAATACGCATGGCCATCTACCCTTTGCAAGGCAACAGGCGTTTCGGGAAATAATGAGTCCAGTTCCTTTTTTGTGGGAAAATTTTTATCGTCCCAATCGTTTTGGTCCCAACCGCGTCCGATGATGTAGGGCACATTTCTAGTTTCCTGAAAAGCGACCACCCGACCCAGAATTTCTTCAAAACTCTTGGTTCCGATTAAGTTTACATTTTGCAACCCAAGGCCAAGGCCGTATAAGTGTGCGTGTGCATCAATAAGTCCGGGAACTACCGTATTGCCTTTGGCGTCGTACGTTTCCTTAATTTTATATTTTAATTCAAGTTCAGGTTTTAGGCCTATTTCAATAATTTTACCGTCTTTTACCACCAAAGCACTCGCGGTGCTAAAGTTATTATCGACCGTATAAATTGTTGCGTTTTTAATCAATAAGTCTGCGGGAAGTTTATCGGGGGCGCAGGATAAAAGGGTAACTGCGAATAAAATGGAGAATAGTTTTTTCATAATAGAAATAATTAGTCTGTAAAAATAAAAAAACATCCGCCAAAGACGGATGTTTTACTAATTTATAATTTTTGGAATTTACCAATCAAATCTATAGGTAACACCCGCCAAACCTTGTATTCCCTGCACCGGATAGTTCATCCACTTTTCGTAATTATCGCCAAACAAATTGCTTCCCTTTACAAAAACGGAAAGTCTATCGGTAAATCTGTACCCTAAATTCACGTTAGCATCCACATATCCATCCAACGAAACTTCTTGGGCAAAGAAAGTGCCTGCAGGGTTATAATTATACGCCAAATCCTTCCGTTCACCCACGAAAAACAGCGATGCACCACCGTATAATTTTTCGGTAATGTTGAAATTTGAAAACACCGAGGCTTTTAAATCAGGCAAGTTCCAGGCTTCGTTTTGCAAATCTGTGCTGTAATTATTGTACGTTCCGTTAATTCCCAAGGAGAATGTATTAGAAACTTCCACTTTTAACTCTGCGAAAAAAGCAAGTGTATTTATATCGTCATAAACCACATTAAAGGTATTTCCGTATTCATACCCTTCAAAATTTGCGTTGTAAATCTTAAAAGGATTCATTTGAAAAAGTGCGCGGTTTTCGTCCTTTCCATAGGAAGCCCGAACATTGTAAGCAACGGAATTTGAAATTTTCCCCTTAACTCCTCCAAAACCTTCGTATAATTTTTTTGTTGGTACAATGTTTAAAGTTGGAGAAACAAATGGATTTTCTTCCTTAAAACCATAATATGTATTTTGCTGAAGTCCACCTTCTGCCCCACCGTAAACAATTACGGTCTCGTCCAACAATCGGTACGAGGCATTTAATCTTGGGTTGAGTGAAAAATCTGTGTTGCTGTTTTCAGCATCCAAACTCACATACCCCGCAACGCCCAACGAAACGCTTAGCTCGTTATTTATATAGGTGATTGACGGTGCCAAACCTACTTGTAAATTACTGTATTTTATATCGGAAGTATTTAGGTAGTTTCTATCAAAACTTCCGCTTAAATAATCAATATCGCCATCTACTTTTAGCAATATATCTTCCAACGGAAATGAAAACTCAGGTTTTACCGTAGCATTAAATTCCGAAGAGGAAAACGCGTCGCCCAAATACCGAATATTTAATGCCGCTTTTTTAAAAAACGAATCGTCCAGCGCAATACTTCCTCCTACATAACCACTGAAATACGTTTGCAGCGGATCAATATTCGCAATCACGTTGTCGGGATATGTTACGTAATTTTCGGGCAAACCATACCAGTTATAAATTTGATGTTCCACGCCCGCATCGAGTCTATATGTTGCGTCTCGTTGGCGACTCGTATAATTTGCATCCAGGCTGGTGTCGTAATATTTATTGTCCAATTTTACATCTTTAATATCGCCCTGTGATGAATTATGCCGAAAGAAAAACCCAGCGTTATCGGTACGGCTTATTTCAAAATTGCTGTAGAGTTCGCCCAAAATAGAGGTGTAATTTCCGAAGCCAAGCGTGGCGTAATTATCGTATAACTTTATAGGTTTCGTCTTTTCAACATTGGTGGCCTTTCCTTTTGCAGGCGTAAAAGTTGAAGCTACCGGAACCGAGAAAATACTGTATTTCACTTCTTTTTTAGAAGTTGAAATAGAGTCGTTCAAGGATGGTGTTTCCTTCACTTTAAAGGCATCCGAAATTGTGGGCGTATAGGGTTTTACAATATTTACCACTTCGGGATCCAGTTCCTTTTCCTGTGAAAACATAGAAAAATTGAACAATACAATTGTTGCGAATGAAAATAATACGATGCGTTTCTTTAACATATTATCAATTAATTTTTTTCTTCTTAAATTAGTTTTTAAGCCTACAAGGTTTTGAAAACCTTGCAGGAAGAATTGGTCGAAATGCTTAATTTCCGCCAGTTTCTACCGAAGAATTGGTTTTCGCCTCAGCGTTTTTGATTACGACCAGTTCGGCTTTTGCTTCATCAACCACTTCCGGAAAATCAGTGAAGTTTTTTGTCACACTTTCCAAAATATAAGTGGCTTGATAGGCATCCTTTAGCGCGTAAAAATTCTTCGCCATCAGCACCAAACCTTTGGCACCGTATAATTTATATCCCGAATAGTCCTTCGCTAATTTCTGGATTGATGCGTTTGAACCTTCAAAATTTCCTTCTTTATTTTTGAAATATGCATCGTAATAAAGCGCTTCGGCGGCGAGGGCGCCGGTTGCTATTTTTTGTACTTCGGCATAGGCGGTTTTGGCTTTTGACTCATTATTCGTTTTTATCGCCGAACGGGCAATAATTATCTGCGCATCGCTTTTAATTGAATTGTCAATCTTTGAATTCTGAAGCACTTTTTCGGCATAACTTACCGCTTCGGCATATTGTTTTAATTCATATGCAGCTTTCATACTATTGGTCTGTGCAAAAATTATGTTCTGCGGAAAATCTGCTTCGGCTTCCAGACGCGTTAAATATTTTGAAGCGTTTTTGTAATCCTTTTTACCCAAATACAATTCGGAAATCCGGGCAAGGGCCTGTTCGGTAAATTCGCTTCGTTCACGGTTTACAACGTATTCAAAATGCGGAATGGCCGCTTCATTCTTTCCATCGGCAAAATAAATTTGGCCCACGTAAAAATGTGCGTTCAACACGTGCTGCCCATTTGGAAATTGCTTTAAATAATCCTCAAAACGGGTTTTGGCCTGGTTTTGATTGTTTTCCAAATAAGGCTGCTCTGCCGCTTGATAGGCTGCATCATCGAGCTCTGTGTCGCCCACCTGCACGTAATCCAAAGTTTTTACCCAGCGAGCATATTCGTCAACATTGCCTTGTTCTATATAAATAAGTTTTGCGGACGAAACGGCTTGTAAAGCTTCGGGTGTGGAAGGGAAATTTTTTGTTACACTTTTAAAAATTGCCAGTGCTTCGTTACTTTTTCCAGAGTTTTCAAAAATGAGTGCTTTTTTTAGCAAAGCTTTTGAAACAAAACTACTATTGGGAATTTCGCGGACCAATTGGTCGTAAGCCGAAATAGCTTCCTCGTTTCTATTTTGAGCCACGTACGTATTGCCCAATTCGTATATCGCATCATCGCGGTAAACCGATTTTGGGTATTTTTTGATAAAAGTGATAAGTTCCTCAATTTTCTTTTCGCTACGGTCTACAAAACCGTAGCTAACGGCCTTTTGAAATTGTGCATAATCGTTTTCTCCACCCAATTCAATTGCGGCATTGTAATTTTCCATCGCCGGCCAATATTGGCTAGTAACAAAATAGCTATCGCCCAAACGCAAGAACGCATCCTTTTTCCGAACGCTTTCTGCCGAAGATGAACCCACATAAGTTTTAAAATTTGAAATAGCTTCAGGATAATTTTTTAATTTGAAATGGTTGTACGCCAGATTGTATTTCAAGTTTTTAAATTCTCCCGTTTGCCGGGATCCGGTCATTTGTTGAAATTTATTATAACCCGCCAGCGACTTTTCAAAATTTGAAAGTTGATATTCGCTTTCGGCTTTCCAATAGGTTGCGCGGGCGGCAAAATTAGCATCTTCGGGATATTTTAGGCTTTTATCGAAAAATGAAATGGCTTCGTTGTAATCTGCTTCGTTGTACAATTCAATACCTCTGTAAAAAGCTACTTTTTGATACGCGGCTTTATCTGCGAAATTTTTGTTGTTTTCCAATAAATCTAACGCTTCCTTATAATTTTTTGAAGTTATGTAACTGTCTATAAGTAATGTTTTCAGCTCTTCATTGTTTTCATTGTCGGGATATTTTTCAATAAACGAAAGCAAAACTTGCGGTGTGCTTTTATAGCTATTCCCTATTTCATAGCTCAACTTTGCATAATTTAAATACGCATCTTCTTGAATTTTTTCACTGAAATCCATTTCCGAAGCATTTTTAAAAGCGTTCAACGCTTCCTGTTTTTTATCGAGCTTTAGATAACTTTCCGCCAAATGGTAATAGGCATTTTGTGCAACGGCGTTTTTTCCATCCACAATTTTGTTGAATTCGCCAATAGCATTTTCGTACTCGCCCTGTTTGTAATAAGCGTAACCCAATTGGTAGTAATCTGTATTGTTCCATTTACCGCGCATTCCTTTGTATTCCTTTAAATACGGAATCGCTTCGGCATACTGGCCAAGATTGAAATAGCTCTCGCCGATAATTTTTGAAAGCTGACTTTTTTCCTGCGGGTTGGATTTATCAAACTGCTCCTTCCCCATCGCGATGGCCTTTTCAAAATTGCCGAGTTTAAAATTCATATCGGCTTGGTAATAACTGAGATCTTCAGAATAGCGTTCCTCGCCTTTTACCTCTTCAAACATTTCATTTGCTTCCTCATAATCATCGCCTTCGTAGGCAATAAAACCCAAGTAATACTTGGCCTGCGAGCCGTATTTTTGCGAAGTTGAAACTCTGTTGAAATAGTTTTTGGCATCGTCGTACCGCTTCGCCTTAAAATAAACGTAACCATTGTTGAAATTGAATTGCTCCTTTTCGCTTCGGCTTAAACTTGAAGCATCAACCTTATCGTACCATTTTTGGGCGTGCGAATATTTTCCGTTTTCAAAGTAAAAATTCGCCACGTCTATATATGCAGAATTGCGCTTTAAACTCGTAGGATATTTCTTCACAAATTCCTCCATTAATTGATCGGCGTTCTGTTGGTTTAAACGCACGGCAGCATTTGCAATATAGTACGCGCAATCGCTTTGCACGGTTTCGTCATTGCTATTGGATTTTATTTTGTCGAAAAGGCTTTGGGCTGCTAGATATTGTTCGTTTTTGTATAATTCCAAGGCTTTATTGAACTCAGCAAAATCGTTTGTAAAAACAGCCGATTGTTGTGATTGCGATGAAAACGAAAGGAATAGAAAAAGCGAAAAGACAAGAAAATTCTTAACCATTTGTTACAGTTTTTTGTGGCGTAAAGATATTTAACTTTAAATGTAGCTTTCGGCGATACTGTAATTTTTAAGGTTTTATTAACGATTGGTTTTTTGATGAATTTACCCCTATTATAACGCCACATATTGCAATAAATTACATTTCAAATTTTTACGGGAATATTCTTTATTTTTAAGAATTAAAATTTCATTATAAAGGTTTGAATGTCAATTTAAGGTGGCAAAATTTAAAGGAAAATATAGAATTGAATCCATCCGAGCGCAATGGTGGAATTACGGATGGAATGGCGCCTATTTTATTACAATTTGCACCAAAAATAGAAAACATTTTTTTGGAGAAATACAGAATGGGAAAATGGTGTTTTCATCCTTAGGCATAATTGTGAATATTTTATGGCACGAAATTCCAAATCATTCAAAACACGTTTCGTTGGGTGCATTTGTGGTTATGCCTAACCATATTCACGGAATATTATTGATTGACAAACCGGGCGGCGATGGTGGTGATGGTGGCGATGGTGGCGGCAATGGTGGCAATGGTGGCGGCAATGGTGACGGCAATGGTGGCGTGGTAGAGACAAGGCATGCCTTGTCTCTACGGGGGGAAACAGGGGAAACGGGGGAAACGACCGCAAAATCGATAGGAAAAATCCGATTTCAAAATCAGGGGAAAAATACCATATCGTCCATCGTGGGTTCCTATAAATCGGCGATCACACGACATGCAAATCGTTTGCAAATACAAAATGGTTGGCAGGCAGGATTTCACGACCACATTATTAGGAACCACGCGGAATATAACCGTATTGAAAATTATATTATTAAAAATCCACAAAATTGGAAAGAGGATAAATTCCATAATTAATGTCCATCTAAAAAATAACAATTACGATTCCAGAAATAACCCCTATTTTTATAAAAATTATTTGTTATGAAAATATTGTTTCCTAAAATCGTAATTGTTATTGTTCTGCTGTTTTGTTTTTCTGCAACAGCCCAACGCAATCCTTTTAAAAATCTTGTTGAAAAAAATGGTAAAATTGGCATTGGCACCACAACGCCCGATGAACTGTTAACTGTAAAAGGAAAAATTCACACACAGGAAGTAATGGTAGATTTATACGGTGCCGTAGCGCCCGATTATGTTTTTGAAAGCTATTACACCGGTTTTTCTGAAATAATGCCGGAATACAATTTAATTTCCCTGGAAGATCTTGAAGTCTTTTTAAAAGAAAATCACCATTTGCCCAATATACCTTCCGCCGAAAAGATGGAAATGGAAGGAATTTCACTAAAGGAAATGAACCTGCTTTTACTTCAAAAAATTGAGGAATTAACCCTTTATACGCTGCAGCAACAAAAAGAAATTGATGCCTTAAAGAAAATCGTTCAAACTCTTAATAAATGATTCTTAAAAAAATCTGGCAATTAGCTAAAAGGCATCCTTATTTTTTCCTTTTTGCTTTTGGTGTAGTGGCGCGAGTTTTAGTCTATATTCTCTACAATGGCCATGTGAGTATTTTTAATGATTCCGGCGGGTATTTTACCATTGCCGAAATGATTAAAAGCTGGAATTTTAATGGTTATAATGGCACGCGAACTCCGGGCTATCCATTTTTAATTTATTTAGCAGATCTTTCCGGTCCACTTACCACAATTTATCAAAGCATTCTCGGCATACTCACATCATTTATGCTTTTTTATATCTTTTTTAAACAAAGCAAAAATTTAAATTATGCACTTGTGGTGGGGTTAATTCCTTCCATTTTTATGCACCTCTTATTTTACGAGCGTGCAATTCTTACAGAGAGCCTTACGCTAAGTTGTTTAGTGTTTTGCGTATGGGTTTTGTTTAAAACCGGTTTTTTTACACAGCGTCTCAGTTTTTTTACTGTGTTTTTAATTGGAATAGCCGCAACCATGGTTCTCGTTGTGCGACCAATGTTTATAATTCTCCCCCCGTTTATTGCTTTTTATTATGTAGTCTTAAATTTTAAAAACGGTATATTTCACAATATAATTAGTGTTTTACTTATTTGTTTTCCTGCGTTTACCTTTTATTCGTTGTGGAGTTCGTTTAACGAAACACATACGGGCTATAAGGCCATTACTAGCTATTCCGGCATAAATACTGCCCAAACAACGGTTTTCTTTGTTCAAAATGCAGATAACAAATACGCCAAGATTCGCGATTTGCATATTCGGAAACGAGATTCAGTAATTGCGAATGGCTCAGATCCCGCCATGGCCATTTGGCATGTTTTTGCAGATTTGGAGAGAAAAGACTCAATTACAGTCGCCGAATTTTCGCAGTTGCTAATACCCATGAATATCGATTTGATAAAAAACAACAAACTCGCTTATTTAAAAAGAGTTACATTATCGTGGATAGATTTTTGGGGCACAGGTGTAATGTGGAATTACGAATCGTTTCCGATCAAAGAAATTAAGTGGGTGTTAGCTGGATTTTGGCTGTTTATTATGACCCCTATCGTGCTATTTCTAAAAATACTTTTTTTAATAATTTGTGCGTTTCATTTTTATAAAAGAATTCGAAATAGAAAATTGTTATTTACTTTTGAATTCTTCTGTGTTTTACTAATTTTGGGCGCATCTGTTGGACAAGCAATAGTAACCTTTGGTTCCAACGCGCGCTTTTCAATGCCTTTTTTTCCATTGATTCTTATTGTTGTCATTCAATTTTATCTAAATAATAAAAAATATGTCCCAGCCAGTTTTAGAATTAAAAAACGCCGCTATATATCAAACCGATAATTTGGTGCTTTCCGATGTAAGTGTAAGAGTTGATAAAGGCGAATTTGTTTACCTTATCGGAAAAACTGGGACCGGGAAAAGTAGCTTTATGAAAACCCTCTACGGCGATCTTCCGCTAAAAGAAGGTGAAGGCAATATTGTGGGGTACGATCTTGCCACTTTAAAAGAAAAAGATATTCCTTTTTTACGTCGAAAATTAGGTGTAGTTTTTCAAGATTTTAAATTACTGAACGATCGTACGGTTCAGAACAACTTACTTTTTGTACTAACGGCAACTGGATGGAAAGACAAAGCTGCCATGGAAAGCAAAATTAACGATGTGCTGGCCAAAGTA
The DNA here is from genome assembly GCF_038742595.1 of Aequorivita flava. NCBI lineage: Bacteria > Pseudomonadati > Bacteroidota > Flavobacteriia > Flavobacteriales > Flavobacteriaceae > Aequorivita > Aequorivita flava. Next base: position 52,646 of record NZ_JBANCF010000012.1, read on the forward strand.
GATATGAAAACCAAGGCTTTTAAATACCCGTACCAACTTTCGGGGGGCGAACAGCAACGTGTGGCAATTGCCCGTGCACTTTTAAACGACCCCGAACTTATTTTAGCAGATGAGCCAACCGGAAATCTCGATCCGCAAACGAGTGTAGAAGTAATGGAGGTTTTACGCGAAATAAATAAAAACGGAAATACTATTTTAATGGCAACCCACGACTATGCCTTACTGTTGAAATATCCTTCCAAAACACTAAAGTGCGACGAAAACCAAATTTTTGAAGTTGTGCAGAAGACGGTGTAAACCGTTATCGGTTGTCAGTTTTCGGTTAAAGATTAATCATCCAATATACTCGGATCGCGAAGTTGCAACTCACACTCTTTCTCGAGTGATGGATCAATTTTGAGATGAATTTTTCCGAGTGCACCCGGCTTTAAAACTGTATTTTCTGAAATAACAATACCTCTTTTTGAAGTTAAATCTAAACGAGCATCTTCAGTAAATTCCTGATTTTTAATTACCACTTCGGCAAGGGCGGTAAGTTTAAAATTCCAACGGCTAAAACGCTGATTTTCCATTGTTACAGCACCTTTTCCAGCAAACATATCAAAAACCATCTTTACGGCGCGACCGGTGTTTAGCATTCCGGCGCCATACATTCCTGCATACGGTTTATTGGGTTCTACATCGTCAATATTGGATGATGTAAGTTTAATAATGCTCTCCACTTGGTCAGCTGGCAAGCAAGGATAGAGCGAAAACATAAGTCCGACAGTACCCGTAACTAAAGGAGCAACCCCCGAAGTTTGATTAAATTCACTCACGTCTATTTTATCTCTCAGTGCCAGTTCGCTGTACCTAAACAAACCACTTGAAGGCGCCACAATATCAATTGCACTGTTCAGGTTTCTAATACTAATTGGGTACAAATGTGGAACTTGAGTAGTATCATTGTTTTTAAAACCACCTGTGAGCCCTACATAATTGCGAATGTTTTTTACATAATACAAACCTTTGTCTTCTTCCACACGAATATTTTCCCAATAATGCTCGTAACGATGCGACGCCGACGAAACCGAAATTACACCATCATATGAAGCCGGATAATAATACTTTTGTCCTTTGGTGTGATAATAAGATTGATTGTGGCCAATGGCTACTACCACCGTGCCATTGTTTAACATTTCGTATATAGCTTGTTGTGCAGTTTCGTAATAATGGGTAAGCCCCCAACTGCAGTTAATTACTTTTACACCTAATTTAGAAAGTTCAACAAGTTGTTCCAACGTATCAAAATGACGATAATTTGTAGCGTAAATACTGCAATCATAACACACGCCAGCAATACCATAACCATTATCACCTTGACCTGCAGCCGTTTCGGCTACTGAAATACCGTGGCCTTTTGCCAAAAAGGATTCTCGAATCACCTTACTCTTTCCAGCAAATTCAATATCGTCTGTCGGAACGGAACCGTCAGAGATTCCAACAATAACATCGCGCGATCCTGTGGTGTAATACCACGCCTTGGGCACTTCCATTACATCTAAATAATCTAGATTTACCTGTGCGCCAAGATTTTCGCCAATAGTACTGGTTAACCCGTAATCGTTGGGTTCAAAAATTTTTTTATCTTCTTGTGCTATTTGTTCTCCAAATTCAAAAAGATGCGATGCATTCTGCAGCAAATCTGTCATGAGGGCTTGCTTATCTGCAATTACGAAGAATGTTTTCTGCAGGTTTTCCTTTCGGGCGTGTTTCCACGTTTTTTTGAAGGTTTTAATTTTATAATTCCGCAATGCAGCTTTCAATCGGGCATCGTTTCCTGTGTAAATTAAATAAGCATCTTTTTTTTCAAATGAAGGTACGAATGAAGTGTCGCGAGCACGAAGGAAAAACCAAGTTTCTTCCTGCCCAAAGGCTGAAAATGTGAAGAAAAAACTCAATGAAAATAAAAATAGAATTCGCACGTATCAATCTTTTTACACAAGGTACTTCTTTTTTCAAAATTGAAGAAATAAGGAAATAATTTAAAGCATTTTCTAATTAAAAATATACGCCTTCCAAAAAAGATTGCTGTATTTTAGCGGCATGTACCAATTACTTAAAAAGGCAGCATATACCCTCGTGCCAAAAAAATTACTTTTTGAACACGAAGTTTTTTTTCGATCTATTTTTGCATTTCACTTACGAGGAAAAAATCACGAGTGTACTGTATGTGGGAAAGGTATTAAACGTTTTATAAAAATACCGGCAGATCTGCTCTGTCCATTTTGTGGAAGCCGTTCGCGAACTCGAAGACTATATTCGCTATTACATTCAAACAATTTGCTCCACGGGAAAGTGCTTCATTTTTCCCCATCGCGAAGTGTTTATAGATTGCTAAAGAAAAACCCATCCATTACTTACTTTAGCACAGATTACGAGGCCGAATTTATTGCCGAACACAAGTACGACATTACCCAAATTCCGTTGGGTGCAAATATTTTCGACCTAATAATTTGCTATCACATTTTAGAACATATTGAAGACGATAGAAAAGCCATGACCGAATTACATCGCGTTCTAAAAAGCAATGGAACCTGCATTATCCAAACTCCTTTTAAGACGGGAAAAACATTCGAAGATGCTTCAATAAAAACCCCAAAAGCCCGCTTAAAAGCTTTTGGACAAGAGGATCATGTGCGCGTTTATTCGGTAGCTGGATTGCAAGAAAGATTAAAAGAAAGCGGCTTTAAAAATGTAGAAATAAACACATTTCCGGAAAACGAGCGTTATGGGTTTGTGGAAGAAACCATATTAATATCGAAAAAATGATTTCAATCTTAATTCCCACATATAATTACAATGTCTTTAAGTTGGTAGCATCGCTGCATGTACAGGCTAAAAAATTGGCTATTATATTTGAAATAAACGTTTACGATGATTGTTCGCCAAACCCCGTTGCTGAAAACGAAGCCATAAACAGTTTGGAAAATGCAACATACCATAAATTGAAAAAAAATATTGGCAGGAGTGCTATTCGCAACCTTTTGGCTAATAATGCCAAATACGAAAACCTGCTTTTTTTAGATGCCGATACCCAAATAATTAGAGCCGATTTTCTAAAAAAATACTTAGCCGCAATAAATAAACACACTGAAATTATTTACGGCGGCATCCTCTATCAATCCGATCCACCCCCAAAATCGGAAATCTTGCGCTGGCAGTACGGGAAAGAAAGAGAGGCCCTCCCAGTTCCAGAAAGGGAAAAACAACCGCATCTACGTTTTTTAACACTTAACTTTCTGATAAAAAAATCGGTTTTTTCCAAATTAGCTTTTAATGAGGAAATTCCAAATTTAAGGCACGAAGACACGCTTTTTGCTTTAGATGCCAAGGCAAAAAACATACACGTGGCACATATAGATAATCCTGTAATTCATCTTGGTTTGGAGAGTAGCGAAATATTTCTTCGCAAATCAAGAGAATCTGTAGAAAGTCTGCATAGTTTTGTGGCGCAAGGCTTAATAAAACACAACGAAACCGCGCTTTCTAAAAAAGCAGAAGTACTAAAAAAGTACAAATTGAGGGAGGTGGCTTCTGTATTTTATAAAACTTTTAAAGCCGCTATGGAAAAAAACCTCTTGTCGTCTAGACCTTCGTTGGTTATCTTCGACGTATATAGATTGGGGTATTACCTCAGTTTATAAAAAATATGACACGATGAAATTTTCAGTAGTAATAGCGGTTTATAACAAAGAAAAGTACATTGGCGACACCCTGAAAAGTGTTTTGGCGCAAACATTTTCCGATTTTGAAATTATTATTGTAAACGATGGTAGTACCGATACTAGTGAAGCCGAAATTTTAAAGTTCAACGATTCGCGTATTCGTTATTTTTCGCAACAAAATAAAGGTGCCGCAGCAGCTCGAAATGCAGCGATAGCAAAAGCACAAAGCGAAAATATTGCACTTTTAGATGCAGACGATTATTGGTATCCATTTTATTTGGAAGAACAAAATAGACTGCTGAAAAAATTTTCAAACCAATATGTATTTGCCACTGCAGCCGAGATTATTCGCAACGGAAAAAAATTTCAAAATAGTTATTCCATAAAGAGAATTGATAATGATGCGGTACTGGTAGATTATTTTGAGGCGAGCCAATTAGACTCGGTTTTGCACAGTTCGTCTTTTGTAGTAAAAAAAAGTGTTTTTGATGAAGTAGGAAATTATAATCCTGAAATAAAGAGTGGAGAAGACACAGATTTATACGTTCGCATTGGCCTGAAATACAAAGTAGTTTTTAGCCCAAAAGTTTGCGCAACGTATGTAGTACGCACAAGTGGCTTGTTTAACAGTGTAAAAAACGTTGCTGAAAAAGCCAATTTTGAAGCCTACGAACCTTTTGAAGAAAATAATCCTGCGTTAAAAAAATTTTTAGATTTAAACAGATATTCGCTTTGTATTTTGGCAAAAATGGAAGGTGATAAACCGGCTTTTAAAAAAAACTTAGGTAAAATAAATCAGACCAATCTCAGTAAAAAACAACGCTTTCTGCTGCGTCAAAACAAAACAATTCTTAAATATCTTTCAAAAACGAAAAATAATCTAGAAAAATTAGGCTTGCGTTTAGGCACCTTTAAATAATTTAAATTCATCGTAATCGCGAATGTAGTCTGCTTCGTTATACACTTCGCTCACTAAAGATAAACAAACAGCTCCCGATGAAAATGTTTCTAGTTCGCGCCAAACACCATTTGGAATTAACAACCCCCTATCTGGTCTGTTTAAAGTAATTGTGCGCCGTGTTTTGCCATTGTCTAAAACCACGTCAAAACTACCGCTTAGAGCAATTAAAAACTGCTGTAATTGTTTATGCGCATGGCCGCCGCGAGTTGAAGAACTTGGCACATCGTACAAATAATACACCCGTTTTATTGTAAATGGCAAAAAGTCTTTTTCTACTACAGAAAGATTACCGCGACCGTCGGGGTCGCTAATTTTAGGAATTTCCTTTAGGGCTATTTTATCCAAATCAACGTAGTGCATGAAGTAAAGTTTGGTTCCATTTTTCAGAAATATTTTGCATTGAAAATTTTTCGACGGAAGATTTTGTATTCTTCTTTAAATTTTGAAAAAGCGTTTCATCAAAACATACGCTTTGCAGCGCTTCAGCGAATAAAGGTAAACTTCTTTCGGGAATCAACAAACCGTTTTTATGGTGTTGTATAATTTCGGAAGGACCCGAAACAATATCCAGCGAAACCACCGGTGTTCCCAACGAAAGGGACTCTACAAGCACCATCGGGAAACCTTCGTATTTGCTGGTAAGGCTAACACAGCGGGCATTTTTGATAATGGCAAATGGACTATTTGTGAAAGGCAAAAAGATTATTTTATCAAAACACGCTTTTGAGTTTGCAAATTTCTGAAGCATTTCCCTATCCTTTCCATCGCCCAAAATAACGAGATGAACATCTTTTTCCCAAACGCTGGATTGCATAAAAGCTTCAATTAAAAATAAAAAATCTTTAACCGAATCGTCCAATCTACCGTAGGAGAGAATGTATTTTTTATTTTGAAGTATTTCGGGCAATTCACCGCCGTCAATTTCCCAAGCAGGGTTAAAAGCGTTGTGAATGGTTATGGAATTTTCTATTCCTTCCTTTCTTAAAACTTCGGTTTCAATGTATTTTGATACGGCTATATTTATACTGTTTTTTCTATAAATTTTTGAAAATGCACTCGGGTTTTCAGTTAAATATTCTGTCTTTTTTGAACTGTGCACCACGTAAATTTTATTTATTTCACGGTAAATAAAGTTAGCGTAAAACAATTCGCGATTAAAGATATTTTTAGGGCGGTGGTCTATTACTACATCAAATTTTTCTGTTTTTAAATAATTTCGAAATTTTCGAAATCGAAGTAATCGTTTTACTAAGGCGTCATTTTCGGTTTTTATTTTTCCTAAATTCAGTATTTTACCGCTAAAAGGATAGTCTATTTCATCGTTCAAAATTACCAAATGCACCTCGTGGCCCCGAGCCTCCAACATTTGTGAAAGCATGGCACAAGACCGCTCCAACCCGCCCTTGGCGAGCGAAATGGAAACAAGGCATACTTTAAATTTCTTTTCAGCGGGCATCGCTAATTATTGTGTATTTTTGGTTGTACAGCGCAAATATAAGTTTTATGAAGCATCCAAAGCTATCTTTCTGCAAGGCATAAAGTATAAATTGAAATGTATATTTAACCGATAAAAATAATACAATCTGCACATGAAAATACTTTTGGTGGGCGAATACAGCCGATTGCACAATTCCTTAAAAGAAGGATTATTGGCGCTAAGCCACGAAGTAACGCTAGTTTCAACTGGCGATGCTTTTAAAAATTATCCGTCGGACATTCTATTAAAGCGCAATTTCGATTCTGGTATTTTAAAAAAAATAAAGGTTGGATTGTACAGACTTTTTGGCTTGGACATTACTTCTCTTTCATTAAAAAATCAATTTTTTCAGCAGAAAGAACAATTTAAAGGTTTTGATGCGGTGCAGTTTATAAATGAAAGTTCGTTTGGGATTTTACCAAAATATGAAAAGGAAATCATTTCATTTTTAAAAAACAACAACAAAAAACTCTTTCTTCTTTCCTGCGGCACCGATTATACCAGTGTGAAATACGCCTTCGAAAAAAAGTTTCGATATTCTATTTTCGATCCACTTTTTGAAGGGAAAGTTTCAGAAAAAGATTTTTATCCCGCATTAAAATATTTAAACCCCGAATTTGAAGATTTGCACAAATTCACTCTTCAAAATGTAAAAGGCGTAGCAGCTTCAGATTTTGATTACGCAATTCCGCTACAGGGAACCGAAAAGTATTACGGGCTAATTCCGAATCCTATAAATACGAAGAAATTACAGTTTCAGTCTATTTCTTCCAAAGGCAAAATCATTATTTTTCACGGCATAAATCGGGAGAATTATTATAAAAAAGGAAATGATTATTTTGAAGCGGCACTTAAAAAAATACTGCAAAAACACCCTTCAAAAGTTGAAGTAATTACAGTTGAAAACGTGCCGTATTTGGAGTATATTGAAAAATATAATTCGGCACATATTCTCTTAGACCAAGTGTTTGCGTACGACCAAGGTTATAATGCGTTGGAAGCAATGGCAAAAGGAAAAGTGGTTTTTACCGGTGCCGAAACCGAGTTTTTGGAATGGTTTAATTTAAAGGAAGACGAAGTGTGTATAAATACGCTTCCCGACGTAGATTATTTGGTTAAAAAGCTTGAAAACTTAATTTTAAATCCAGAAAAACTAACGCGTATCTCAGAAAATGCCCGGCAGTTTATTGAGCGCGAACACGACTATATTTCCATCGCCAAAAAATATTTAGAATTTTGGAAAGTAGCCTAAATTTTAAAAAGGCAAATCGATAGTTTCCGGAACAATAAATTCTTTGGAGTACGGATTTTCAAGAAAGCTAAGTGGTGGTTTTTGAAATTTTAAAATATCTTCTCGTTCAATACCGTACACTTGCCAGTAGTTAGCGAGTAATTGGGCAAACATATCGTCGTTCCAAATTCCAAAAACAGGTTTACTACCTACTTTTTTTATGGGCAGGGCTTCAATACTTATATCAGTATCGGTCGCGTTAATTATATATTCGGGCTTGTACTGAAATATATAATCTGAATAGTGAAAACGCGCGTATAATTCTTCAAATTGAATAGGGTGCAACACGTGGCCTTTCATTTTTTCAACAATATCGTTTTGTCGCTCCCCTATGGCACCATTGTCCTGCAAACACGCAATTATACCAAAACCATTTACGCCCATGGAAAACAATAAATTTACGGTGTCATCGCGATAGCTAAATATATCTGCCGAATATTTCAGTGGAAATACAATGATGCTCCAAGGTTTTTGACCTACAAATGAAATTGGTTCAACCAAAGATTGAAGCATTAAATGAAAATGCCCAAAACGTTCGCGAAGCATTGGAGAAAGGTTAAAATCTTCCCCTAATTTTTGAAGTCTATTTCGTTCGTAAACCATTTCGTAATACAGTAAACCGTACACTATTCTACCGGTCCACTGAAAAAGTAATTTTTCTTCGAGTGCCGCCATTCCTTCAAAACCTTTTTTATAGGCAGCTTGAATTTTTAGATCTAATTGGGCAAAAGCTTCTTTTACTTCGGGAGCGCAGGGCAATTCAAGATCGGAGTATTTATAAGCCTTGGTTTTATCCATCATCTCAATGCGTTCATCACCAAACTTAAAATGATCCATAAGCCATTCTGGAAAAACAGAAATCCGTTCGGTGGTCAATGCGCCGGAGAGAAAGCAAAAATGAGGGTCGAAAACTAAATCTTCAAAGGGATTGTAAAGCGGAGCGGACATAAAAAATACTACTTAAAAAATTTGTGCAAAGGTACGTATTATCTGTTGTTTGCCTTGTTGATTTATTAAAGAGATTAATATCCAAAAAAGGTAATTAACTCTCCTTCTTTCGCTGCTTTTTAAAGTATCGGAAAACCAAATACAGTACGACAAAAAAGTATATAAAATATCGTAAAAAGTGTGCAATCACCACACCTTCAACACCATAAATATCAACAAAATAATAGGCAAAGCCATAGAAAAGAGCCAACGATAACACTTCGGAAAAAATAAAGTTACGCACCATTTTTTTAGCCAGAAATTGATATCCTAAAACCAATGCGGCCAAACGTATAAAATCGCCCAAAAGTTGCCATTTAAACAGCGATTCCATACCGTGAAAATCTGGGTAGATTATCATAATTACGTAATCGCGAAGGAAATAAATAAGCAACATTCCTACTCCAAAAAGCGGCAATAATGTTTTGTAAATATTGAAGAGCTCTGCCTTAAAATCATTTTTATTGTGAATGCTTGCAAACTTTGGAAGCACATAAAGCGTAAAAATTGCACTTGAAAAAACCATGTAGTTTTTAGAAATATTGGTCATTGCAGTCCAAATACCTGCATCGTTAATATTAATGCGGTTTTGGATCATTACACGAATATCTATTTCAACGTAATTTAACAATACCGTTGAAAAAAACGACATTAGCGAAAAAGCCAATAATCCTTTGGCCATAGGCATTTTAAAGGTGAGTTGTGAAAACTGCACATATTCTCGAAGAACTTTTATAAAAATAAAAAGCAAGACAAAAAATTGTAGCGCGGGGGTAATTGCAATTGCAATAAGGGCGCCGTCTATATTGTTTGTAAGTAATAAAACAACAGTAAGAATTGCACTTATTATATAACTAAAAAGGTCTATTCCGGCTAATTTTTTATAGCGTGAAAGCCCATTGACAATACCGTTAAAAATGCGATACATACTTATAAAAGGCACCATTACGGCCAACAACTTTATAAGATAAATGTAATCTGACGACTCAAAAATAGTTGTACTTAAATAATCCGAACCTATAAAAAGAACGGCAGAAACTACAATAGTTCCAAGAACGGTAAATACAAATGTTGTAGAAAAAAGCTTCTGAAGTTGTTCTTTATCATCTTGATATTCCGCAACGTATTTTACAACCCCACTAAATATTCCTACAGATGCAAACGAACTGAGCATCTCTAATAGATTGCGCAACGAGCCTATTTTTGCAATCCCTGCCTCTCCAACAATTTCAGCCAATAATCGCTGAATAAATAGCGAAATAAATAGCCGTACCCCAATAACTCCTGCGTTTAAAGAAGTCATCTTTAAAAGTAAATTTTGACGTATAAATTGTGGGATTTTCAAAATTAATATAGATTTAAAACCCGACAAACCCGATCTACTTCTTCGTCTGCCATTATTGGACTCATAGGAATACTGATTACCTTTTCGTGAATTTTTTCTGTTTTTAAAAAACTTAAATGCGCAAACTCTGTAAGTGCCTGTTGTTTATGCGGTGGAATTGGGTAATGAATTAAATGACCAATTCCGTTTCGGTCTAAATAATCTATAAAAACATTTCTGTTTTCCACTCGAATTACAAAAAGATGGAATACATGATTTTCACTACCATCGTATTTTGGAAGTGTTATTTTCTTGTTTTTTATTTCGGAAATATATCGTTTCGCAATTGCTCGTCTCCGTTCATTATCGGCATCGAGCGTTGGTAATTTCACATTTAAAAATGCAGCTTGCAACTCGTCGAGCCTAGAATTAAATCCCATTAATTCGTTTACATATTTGGTGGAAGTACCGTAATTTCTAAGCTTTTGAACTATTTCTGCCAAGGCATCATCATTTGTGGTTACGGCGCCACCATCGCCTAATGCCCCTAGATTTTTTGACGGATAAAAACTAAATCCTGCGGCATTGCCAATATTTCCTGCACGTTTGCCACTTGCATTTTTTGCGCCGTGTGCCTGTGCCGCATCTTCAATTACAAGTAAATTATGTTCTTCAGAAATTTTTAAAAGTTCCTCCATCAACGAAATTTGTCCGTAAAGATGAACGGGCATTATCGCTTTGGTTTTTTCAGAAATTGAATTTATAAGTGAAGTTAAATCAAAATTATAAGTATCGAAATCGGCTTCCACCAAAACAGGTTTTAAACCGGCTTGCTTTATCGCCAATATAGTAGCGATATATGTATTTGAGGCAACCAAAACCTCATCGTTCTCATTTAATTTCCCGAGAATTTTATACCCTTCCAAAATCAATCGTAATGCATCTAAGCCATTGCCAACGCCAATGCAGTGTTTTGCGCCGCAAAATCTGGCAAAATTGGCTTCGAAAATCTTCACTTGGTTTCCCAAAATATAATAACCCGAATCTATAAATTGTTGGAAACTGTCTTGAAATTCTGCTTCAAAACGTTGGTTGATTGCTTTTAAATCCAAAAAGGGAATCATATAAAAATATCGTTTAAAAGTTCGTAGTTCTCGGTTTTTACCTCGTAAAAATCGTGGGTTATACTTCGGCCGCCAAAGGTTTCTTTCCAGTGCAAAAGCCCTTTGTTTACCTTCTCTCCCTGCTCTTCATTTACAATTCCAAAATCGAAATATTTTTTATGCGAAAAATGCTCCAACAGATGGTTGAAAAGAAAATCTAAACCACCTGTTTGCCGCCCTATTTCATTTGCCGAAATATATTGCGCGTGCGCTAAATTTGATGTTTCAAAAATAGTTGCCCCAGCGACGATTTCGTCATCTTTATAAACGTTGAATTGTTTTATGTTTTCAGGAAATCGGGATTGAAGCAGTTCAATTTCCGCAGAAGAATGAACGGGTTTTTGGTTGTGCACTTGCATTAAATTTGGTTCCAAGACTTCGTTCCAATACGCTTTAAATTTTGCTTCTTCTTTAACTTCTAACTCGTTTTTAACTCCTTTTTTTATTCCGCGTAAGCGATTTGAAGATTTAATTTTTAAACTATTTTCATTGTTAACACAACTTGTAATATCTCTACGAGTTAGCGATGCTTGGGTTAAAAACAATAAATAATCAATTTCGTCACTCGGCAATTGATGGTATATTTTGGGAATCAATTTCAGTTTTAAAACAGCTACTCCTTCCCTATTTAAAAAAGCGAGCACATTTTTAAATATTGCTAAAGTTTCAGGAAAAGTACATTTCTTACTTAAAACTAAGCCACCGTACGATAACCCTTGATGCGAATGTAACTCGGAACCGGAAATATTTGCAGGGAGCACAGCAACTAACTTTTCACCTTTAAAAACCAGTAATGAATGGTCTGTAAAACGATCAGAATGATAATCCATAAAATCGCGCTGAAACAAAAACGTAGCGTTCTTTGCTTCTTTTACAAAGCTATCCCACAGGTTTTTTTGCGACGGATTGTATTTTTTTATGTTGAAATTTTCCAAATTGTCTGGTTTCAATTTTTAGTTTGAAAAAACGTTCCCGTTGTCGTCAATTACAGCGCGTACAGATTTCCAGAATGTGCCTTGCTGTAAGTTATAACTTGAATCGTCTTCCAAATATTTCAAATATTCAGGATTTTCACTTAATACAGCAAATAAAACACGGAATAGATTTACATTGCTTTGCAGTTCTGCGTCCATTCCCTCCACTAAATGTCCGTTCCATTTTATAGCTGCCAAGGTAGCATAAATAGAGTGTATTTGGCTAGCATTTTCAGTAGAAAACATTTCGGGGTAACTTCCCAAACCCACCCATCCACCGTGGTCTGCTAAGATAATGACAATAGCATTTGGATCGTTTTCAGAAATATAATTTACGGTAGTTTTTAACCAGTCATTTACTTCCTGTATTTTTTCAATATACATATCGCGCTCCTCCTCTTTTGATGCAGCAAAATGTATGTGATGTGGCAATAATTTTTCCACAAAATAAAAGCGCGGACCTTCTATATTTGAAGTATCCATCGCAGCTTTTAAATCGTTGAAAACTACTTTTTTTACATTGTTATCGTTACTGAAATAAGGTATCTCATCAGGATTTAAATTGTAGTAATCATACGCTTGAATTGGTCGGTTTTGCTGAAAATATTCATCTTGAACAATAAAGAAATTTTTATACCCATTATTCCTTAAAATTGAAATTGCCGCGTTATCTCCCGCAATAATATCTCGTGAATTTGGCATATCTATCGATGGAAAAAGCACTTTCCCAAAACGGTGCTGCTTCATAGCAAACATAGAAGAGTTTGATGTTAAACTCGCCGGGTAATTGCTTCGGAAATTGTTGTAAATTTTAAACCCATTATTATCCAACCACTCGTAAAAAGGGTTATTGAAATTATACAGACTGCTTTCCATAATCTGGCGTGAAACATAGCCGTCTGGCTGAATTAGGTATATGTTTGGAGTAGATTTAAACGTTGCGTTTTCAATTGAATCTGGCAGTTGCGTCCACGCCATTTTTTGCTCGTGTTCAACAATTTTTATAATAACATTGATTGTAGGCAGAATACTCATTAATAAAATTATTACGAGCAATTTTTTAAAATGTGCGTAAAATTTATAAGCAGCCAATGCCGAAACAATCAGCAACCCAAGCAGCATTTTCTTCTTTAACGTAAGATACATTGCTTGCGACATTAGTGTTGCCACGGTCATAATTATTAATACAAAAAGAATCTGTGCTTTGTATTTTGAAAAGGTTTCGGAATATTTAAATACCAAAAAAGCAATGGAAAAAATAACAATAGGAATCCCTATAAAAAACAAGACGAAAAATCCGAAATGCTCCCAAGAATTGATTGCAGAATAATTATTTGAAAAATAGAAAACAATTGGGTAGAATCCGCAAATTAATCCTGTGAGTAAAGGATTGAAATCTCCCTTAACGTGTTTTGCTAAAAAATCACCCATTTACTATACTTTTTTAAACACAATATTTCCGTTGCTATCTATGTATTTATACACGCCACTTTGGGCTCCTTCTTTTAGAATAAGATAGCTCGCGTCTTCTTGCAAATGTTCTAAATATTTTTCTTCTTCGCCCAAATACGCGAATAAAACTCTAAATGAATTCACACAGCTTTTAAGAAATGAATCACTATCAGGAGCTTCGCCATTTGGCCATTTTATAGCCAACATAGCTCCAAAAGTAGTATAAATAATCTCGGGATTTGAGGTTTTTGTGTAAGCTTGCCGTGTATAATCCAAGCCCACAAAACCACCGTGATCTGCCATAATCATTATTAGGGCTTCGGGATCCTTTTCGGTAATTAGATTAACCATTTTTTCAATCTTCGCATTTGCAATTCGCAACCTTTTTATCCATTCATCGCGCTCAACTTCCTTTCCTTTTGAAGCATCCTTGGTGGTGGAAACATGGCTGGGTTCAAAAATTTCGATAAAAAAGAAATTGCCACCATCATTTTTAGAATCGATAGCTTTTTTTAAATCGGGAAGCACTTCTTTTTTCACGTTGAAACCTGTGGAAATATAAGGTATTTCACTATAATCAAAATTGGTAAAATCAAATCCTACTTTTGGGCGATTAACCAATAAATACGGGTGTTCGGAAATAAAATGTGTTTTATAGCCATTGTTTTTGAAAATAGAAAGTACAGGGTTTTCGGTAATAATGTTTTTTCGTGCGTGGAGCATTTCGGAGTAATCCTTACCATGATTGTAATAATGGTGTTTCATCATAAAGGTGGCGCTGTTTGATGAAATTGTGGTGATATAATTACTTCGGAAATCTGGGTAATTTTTAAAGTTGTTTTCAGCCAAAAAAGTATTGAAATCCGTATTATCTACTTTATAGAAATCGCTTTCCATTTCAGAAAAACTCGCGTAACCATCGGGCTGTATATAATATATGTTAGGTTTTTTTTTGAAGATTACTTCCTCAATACTATCGGGTTGCTGCGTCCATTCTGAATCGTAATTTACATATTTCATCAGCGTAGGCACTAAACCAATAAAGCCAATTACGGCCAAAATAAGTTGCAATAGAATCCAATTTTTGAAATGCTTGTGCAGAAAATAAGCAATTAAGGCTGCTACGATAAAAATCCCCAAAATAATTTTACGCTGAATATCTGCGTACAAAATGATTTTAATGTAGAATAGAAATAGAAAAACACTAAAAAACGGCAAGAGATACTTTCCCCATTTTGAAGCAAAAGAAGAATTTGAAATCCATTTTAAAAATGAAAAGAGAACAATTGGCAGCGCAATAAAAAGCAATAGAAAATACCCAAACTGCTCCCATGAATTAATCATTCCAAAGTTGCGGGAATAGTAAAAAACCAAGGGATAAAGACCAACCCCAAGTGCAATTAAAACAGGGTTTTGCGAAATATTTTGAAAATGTTTTCCTGGAAAACTATTTTTAGGCTTCAAGATTCTTGTTTTTCAACAAATATAGCAAACGTTTTGTGCCTTTTACCGTTTCCTTTTTTTCAATTGTGAAGTATTGCAAATAGCCTTTTTCAAACTCAGTTTCGTTATAAAAATCGAAATGGTTTATAAACTCGCGTTTACGTACCAAAAGCGATTGCGCCCAAGAGTCTTCGCGTGTTGGAAATTCAATGATTAAATGTTTTGAGAAAAACGCAAAAAATTCGGCCGATTTTTCAAAAGGCACATTTCCGGAAAGCGTAATATGATGTATTAAAGCCAACGCCATTGTAACATCTGGCGCGTATTCTGCCAAGCGTTCTATTAACGAATTGCGTTCTGTATTATTAAAACCAATGCCAGGTGCGGGTTGTAATACATCGCACACAAAAGGCAGCATATTAGACTCCTTATTTTGATGCACTTGTTTGTAATTATAATCTACAGCATTGCTATCAATATCAGTAACTATTATGTGCGGAACACTGTCTATTACCGTTCGTGCAAAAGTACCGTCATTGCCGCCTACATCAATTAATTTTTGAGGCGCCATAGGCTTTATCCACTCTTTTATGAGTGTTTTTTTGGCTTCAAAAGCGGTTTCGTCGTAATTGGTTTTGTTGTAATAATCGCCCCATTCGCTAGCTTCTTTTAATGACAAACCTTTTATATAATCGTAAAGGCTTTCAATAATATTTTCTTGCGATTTTTTTGAAAGCGCTGCTATTTTTGTTTCGGCTTTATAGTCTTCGCTGTGTTTGCTTTCCATTTTTGCAAGCAGATGAACGTTGGGATAAAGCACCGAACTTATTTTGGTTCTTGTAGGAAGTAAGGAAGAAATCAATTTTACCGGAATACCATCAATGTGCGTTTGCATCATTTTAAAGACTTCGGTGCCGTAGTATTTTGCCAGTGCCAACGGTCCCAAGAAATGCATAATAAATTGTTTGTACGCGCGCCACGGCGTACCTTCTTCGTAAAAATCAAACGAAAGCGTATCTATAAAAATTGGTTTTCCTTTGTGAAAAGTAATATTATACGCGGAAGCATCCTTTAAAATAAACCCTTTTGAAAGAGCATATTTTTGAATTTTTAAGGTGTGGAGTGCCGCGTGTTTGTACTGCTCAAAACTCCATTCGTACGGGTTTGTAATAAATGGAATGTTTTCCGGTGTAATAATTATTTCGTCGGAAGAAGCGGCCGTTTCTGTATGTGGAATTAGTAGTTCATTCGCAATAAGGTTTTTGAAAAACCCACTGTCTTTCAACGTGTTGTATTGCGGAAAATAGATGGGTTTTATAGCTCTGCGAAGGGTGTTTCCATCGTGAAAGATATACCCCGAAGGATCTCGAAAAGAAGCTTGGTGTGCGTTAGTTTTCTCTGTCATATTTATCGGTGTCTTGCTCTTCAACGTCAATTGAATCGTAAGTATCTTCCTCTTCTTTTACCAATCCGAAAAAAGATTTCACCTTGTACATAACACTTTTTGAGAAAAGCAAAATACCAGCTGCTGCAGCTACAACTGCCTGTACTATCATTGCTCCCAGCCCTGGATCGAAATAAAGAAAATTCATACCTAAAATTTTATACTAATTGCCTTAATGTTCTATAACTTCGCTTGAGCTCAGTCTAATTTTTTCGGCTACCGCAAATAAACTAAAAATCGTTGAATTTAAAGAAGGTAAGCCTGATTATTTTACAAGTAGCCTAGAGCCTGATAACATAAGACGAAGACTTCGAATTAGTAAAAACAGTTTTGTTAATAGTGTTTTCGTCCTTCGTCTTATATCAGCAATGCAACTATTTTTGCTACAGTTTGTTTCGTTTGCGATCTACTTCCTTCAAATGTATTTTTCGAAGTCTTAAATGGTTTGGCGTAACCTCAACGTATTCGTCTTTTTGAATGTATTCTAGCGCTTCTTCCAAAGAAAATTTAATAGCTGGAATAATACGGGCCTTATCGTCGGCTCCAGAAGAACGTACGTTTGAAAGTTTTTTGGTTTTGGTAATATTTACCGTCATATCGTCTTGACGCGAGTTTTCGCCAATAACCTGTCCTTCATAAATATCTTCATTCGGATTTACGAAGAAACGACCTCTATCCTGTAATTTATCGATAGAATACGGAATAGCTTGACCAGTTTCCATAGAAACCAAACTTCCGTTTTGTCTTTCGGGAATACCACCTTTTAGGGGTTGGTATTCAAGAAAACGGTGCGTCATAATTGCTTCCCCAGCGGTTGCGGTAAGCAATTGGTTTCTAAGACCAATGATGCCGCGTGATGGAATGATAAATTTACAAACCATTCTGTCTCCTTTTCCTTCCATGCTCAGCATTTCGCCTTTACGGATGGTCACCATATTAATGGCGGTGCCACTCACGGTTTCGGGCAAATCGATTGTCATTTCTTCAACTGGCTCGCATTTTACACCATCAATTTCTTTGATGATAACCTGCGGTTGTCCAATTTGAAGTTCGTATCCTTCGCGACGCATGGTTTCAATTAAAACAGAAAGGTGCAAAACCCCACGACCAAAAACCATAAATTTATCGGCACTATCTGTAGGCTGCATGCGCAACGCCAAGTTTTTTTCCAATTCCTTTTCAAGGCGCTCCCTGATATGGCGAGAGGTAACAAACTTTCCGTCTTTACCAAAAAACGGCGAATCGTTAATGGTAAAAAGCATACTCATTGTAGGCTCGTCTATAGAAATTGTTTTTAGCGCTTCGGGGTTTTCTACATCGGCAACGGTATCGCCAATCTCAAAACCTTCTAAACCTACTAAGGCACATATATCGCCTGGTTGCACTTCGGTTACTTTTTTACGGCCCATACCTTCGAAAGTATGAAGTTCTTTAATTTTTGATTTTACTATTGTGCCATCACGCTTAACCAACGCAATTTGCATTCCTTCTTTTAAAACGCCTCTCTGTAAACGACCAATTGCGATACGTCCTGTAAAAGAAGAAAAGTCTAATGAGGTAATTAACATTTGCAGGGAACCGTCTTCAATTTTTGGAGAAGGCACGTGTTCTAAAACCATATCTAACAAAGGTTCAAGCGTGTCGGTTGGTTTTTTCCAATCGTCGCTCATCCAGTTTTGTTTTGCCGAACCGTAAACGGTTGGAAAATCAAGTTGCCATTCTTCGGCGCCCAATTCAAACATTAAATCAAAAACGGCTTCGTGTACTTCTTCCGGAGTACAGTTTTCCTTATCTACCTTATTTACAACCACACATGGTTTTAAACCAAGATCTATTGCCTTTTGCAACACAAAACGGGTTTGTGGCATAGGGCCTTCAAAAGCATCTACCAAAAGTAACACTCCATCGGCCATATTTAGTACACGTTCAACCTCACCACCAAAATCGGCGTGACCAGGGGTATCAATAATATTAATTTTTGTGTCTTTATATATTACTGAAACGTTTTTTGAGGTAATGGTAATTCCGCGTTCGCGCTCTAAATCGTTGTTATCCAGAATAAGTTCACCCGTATTTTCGTTTTCACGAAAAATACTACAGTAGTGCATAATTTTATCTACCAAGGTTGTTTTACCGTGGTCAACGTGGGCAATAATGGCAATGTTTTTGACTTTCATATAGTTACTCCTTTTTTTAAGAGGGTGCAAAAGTAGTGTTTCTAAGTGGATTAGAAGCGAAAAGTTGCTGTTTTATTTTTCAGAATAATTTCTTGAAATGATTGTAATAAATACATTGAAACCAATCTTCGGCGCATCAGAATACTAAAATACGTATCTTTACAGTGCTAAAAACATTGTATGAAACTTGAATTAATCCCAAAAATAAAGCACACAAACGCTAACAATTTTTTCCTTCTCGCTGGCCCCTGCGCTATAGAAAGTGAAGAAATGGCAGTGCAAATTGCCGAAAAGATTGTACGAATTACCGACAAACTGGAAATCCCATTCATCTTTAAAGGAAGTTTCAAAAAAGCCAACCGAAGTCGGATTGATAGTTTTACCGGAATTGGCGATGAAAAAGCCTTAAAAATATTACGAAAGGTTTCCGAAACTTTTGATGTTCCTACCGTAACAGACATTCACGAAGTAAGCGATGCCGCAATGGCAGCAGAGTATGTAGATGTTTTGCAAATACCAGCTTTCCTGGTACGGCAAACCGATTTGGTTGTGGCCGCAGCTAAAACCGGAAAAGTAGTAAACTTGAAGAAAGGGCAATTTATGAGTCCCGAAAGCATGAAACACGCCGTTACAAAAGTAACCGATTGCAATAATGAGCAAGTGTTAATTACAGACCGCGGAACGATGTTTGGCTATCAAGATATGATTGTAGATTTTCGGGGAATTCCAACGATGAAACAATACGCACCCGTAGTTTTGGATGTAACCCACAGCCTACAACAGCCCAATCAGAGTGCTGGCGTTACTGGCGGCAGACCCGAAATGATTTCCACCATTGCCCGCGCTGGTATTGCAACCGGTGCCGATGGTATTTTTATTGAAACCCACTTTGACCCCGCAAATGCAAAAAGCGATGGCGCCAATATGCTCAATTTAAATTTACTGGAAAAACTATTGACAGATCTTGTAGCTATCCGAAAGACTATTAATCATTTGTAATATTTTTTATCGCGCAAAGCGTATGCTTCCAAAAGAACATCGTTTAATACCTGTTGATCAATTTCTTCAAGTGATTTAAACCGAAGGGATTTCATATGTTTTCGGCCATCAGAAATTAATATTTCTTTATGCTTGGTTAAATGTGTGCCATGCCAAAAAACCAAATCGACATATTTTTTTGAAAAATTCAGATAGCAAAATGGCTTGTTTTCAATATAGAAGAAAGGCATTTTCCATTTATACAATAGTTTAGTTTCAGGCAGTAATGTTTCTATTGTAGCTTGTAAATGCAACAAGATAGCGCGGAAGGGCTCCGGTTTATTTAAAATATAGTCATCGGCTGGTTTCATAAAGTGAAGTTACTAATAAATAGAATGCGCTTCCATTAAAATTGCTGCGCGCTAAGCCAGATAATACTTTCAAAAAGTATTTTAGCTAGCTAAATCTGGTTTAACTGAAACTTTAAAGATTGTGAAATGTGAAAAGATTGGGCTCGATGGGTTAAAAACCGTCATTAATTTTAAGTGGAGATATCCGCCAAATAGAGAAAGCCGTTTCTTTTAAAGAAACAGCTTTATCCTATTTGGCTAAGCTAACTCCCCAATTAACCTAGAGTATAAAGATGCGAAGAAGTTCGGCATCTGTCAAGAGGAAAATACCTGAAATTACTCAGGGTTTTCCCTGTTTTTTTTGTAAGAAATTACTTGCATTTTAAAGATGCTGAAAATATTAACCACATTTTTTTAAAATAAATTTGGTGATAAAACATATTTGCATTTACTTTGTTTTTCAAAGTACTTTATTATGGCTGAGCAAGATTATTTAAAAGATATTAGTGAAATCAAAAATTTAATGAACCGCTCCACACGGTTTATTTCACTTAGTGGACTCTCCGGGATTTTTGCCGGTCTATATGCCATTATTGGTGCAGCCATTGCATATTTTTATCTCTTTCCTGCTGCTGGCGAATATATGGCAATTAATAGTTATAATTTCCTACTTCTTGTGTCGCTACTAGCGGTTGTAGCGTTATTAAGTGTAATAACAGCAGTTTTATTAACTACGCGACAAGCAAAAAAAAATAACGAAAAAATTTGGGACACAACCACTCGCCGCCTCTTACTAAATTTTCTAATACCAATGGTCACTGGCGGAATTTATATAATTATAAATATCAACAATCAACATTATGGACTAACTGCTTCATTAATGTTAATTTTTTACGGACTCGCATTAGTAAATGCTTCCAAATACACCATCGGAAATGTAAAATATCTAGGCTATGCACAAATAATTATTGGGCTAATCTGCGCAGCACTTCCAGGCTACGGCCTTTGGTTTTGGATATTGGGCTTTGGCATTTTTCACATTATCTACGGAAGTATTATGTATCTAAACGAAAGAAAAAGCTAGGGTGGGCATTATAGACAACATAAATAAGCTTTTTGATCATCGAATCCGTTTGGGGATAATGAGCATTCTTGTGGTGAATGAAAGTGCCGATTTCAATCGATTAAAGGAACTGCTCAATGTTACAGACGGCAATCTTGCCAGCCACATAAAAGCATTAGAGCAAGCCGAATATATTTTAGTTGAAAAAAGTTTTGTGGGAAGAAAACCAAATACGAGCTACAGCACCACCACGCTTGGGAAGGCCGCATTTAAAAAACATATTGAAGCTTTAGAAAAACTGATAGGAAAAAAGGAATAGAACCAATTGTAATTATAAAATAATTGCGCAAGAAAACAATGAACACTTTCTACTTTATAAACTTTTAAAACACAGAATATGAACTCCAAAACTAAGAAATTTTTCAGAAGAAAAAACAGACAAATTTTTGTAATAATTGTAGCAATACTATTGCTTATTCCACTATTGGCAATGCAATTTACAGATCAGGTTAACTGGAGCTCTTTAGATTTTGTAGTCATGGCAATGCTGCTTTTTGGTATTGGGTTTACTTGCGAACAGGTTTTTTGGAAGGTTAAGAAAAATAAACACCGACTTTTTATTTTAGTACCATTGCTCATTGTATTTTTTCTGATTTGGGCAGAACTTGCAGTTGGTATCTTTGGCTCCCCATTTGCGGGAAGTTAAATAACAGCATCTATTTTTTTATTCATTTACTTTGTATTTCAAAGTACTTTAAAATTAATTATTTACATTTAAAACTAAACATATGAAACAGAAAAACGGAAAATTCGGCAATTGGATGCGAAACTCCATCACTGCACGGATGTTAGTGGTTGGCTTTTTATTACTGGTATTGCTAATACCTTTACAATTCGTCAAATCACTCATTATTGAGAGAGCCAGCAGGCAGGAAGCGGTGATTAGGGAAATAAATGAAAAATGGGGGAACGAAGTGCTGCTCTCCGGTCCCATCGTAAAAATTCCCTACAAAGTAGTTTCCGAAGAAAAAATTTATAACCAAAAAAACAATTCCTATTTCACAAAAAGGAAAGAACTTGTAAAATATGCCTATTTTTTACCAGACAAATTAACCATTTCTGCGCAGGTTGATACAAAGCCGCTAAACAGAAGTATTTACGAATCTGTGGTATATTCTGCAGCCATTGACGTGACAGGAAACTTTCCTAAAATCGATTTTTCGGTCGGTGATATTCTCGACGAAAATATACTCTGGGAGAAAGCTACTGTGCTTTTAAACACTTCAAATTTAAAGGGAATAAAAACGACTCCTATTGTTAATCTGGCTTCGGAAACATTAACGATGACACCACAGTATTCCAACGAAAATCTAAATACAATTCAGAGCAATTACATTCCAAATGCAAAAGAATTATTGGCTACATCGCATCCTTTTTCCTTCAATTTAAAAATTAACGGCAGCGAAAGCCTGAATTTTTTGCCCATCGGAAAAGAGACAGACGTCACAATGAAATCTAACTGGCACTCCCCTAGTTTTGACGGTAACTTTTTGCCCGAAGACACCGATAAAGAAATAAGTAAAGACGGCTTTTCGGCCTCGTGGCGAATCTTGCAAATTAATCGACAATTTGAGCAATCATTTTTTGGACAACTTCCAAATCTTACTACTTCGGCATTTGGCACAAAACTCATAATTCCCGTGGACGAATACCAAAAAAGTGAACGAACCGCAAAATATGGTTTTATGGTTATTGGCTTAACATTACTGGTGTTTTTGTTAATTCAATTGGTTAGCAAAATTTACATACATCCTTTTCAATATGTAATGATAGGTTTGGCTTTGGTGATGTTTTATACATTACTTATTTCAATTTCGGAACACAGCACTTTTTTTAAGGCATATTCCATTGCGGCCGTTGCCGTACTCGGCTTAGTTACGGTTTACTCCCGTGCCATAATAAAAGGTTTTAAATTTCCGATGCTTATCTGCGCATCTTTGGCTTCGTTGTACGGCTTTATTTATGTAATTATACAATTGGAAAATTATGCGCTTTTGGTAGGCAGCATCGGCCTTTTCTTAATCTTGTCAACAATTATGTTCGCCTCTCGAAATATTGATTGGAACAATGCAAGTTAATATTGTAAACACATAATAACAATCAAACCTCACGGGATTTTAATCTGTGAGGTTTTAATCAATACTTATATTATGCATATTTTCAGAAGCAAGTATTTTTATAGCACACTACTCTTACTAACTGTAGAAATCGGCATTGCCAAGTTTCACTTTAATCCGTTTGTACGTGGATTTTTAGGCGATGTTTTAGTGATCTTACTACTGTATTCGTTTCTGAAAATTTTCATCAAAAACAATGTTTTTAAAATTGCGATGTCCGTTATGGTATTCGCCTATTTTGTAGAATTTCTTCAGCTATTCAAGCTTGCAGAAAAACTTCAAATCCATTCAGAAATATTATTGACAATCTTGGGTTCAGTGTTTGACACTTATGATCTCGTGGCCTATTTTCTTGGCTTTCTACTTATTCTTTTAATTGAAAAAACTATTTTAAAAAATGAAGACAATAAAAACATTTCTCTTTAATCGTTTCAATATACTGTTTCCGCTTTTGTCGCTAACAGCTTTGTGTATTATTCTGCTTGCCATTCGCTCAAAAAGCACACATTCTTTCTTTTATCTTTTCTTAGCATGGAATTTATTTCTCGCCATGGTGCCGTTTTTTATTTCTATGTACGCAAAAACCCGCGAAGGCTTAAAAAAATACAAGCTCTATTCGCTGCTTCTGCTCTGGTTACTTTTTCTTCCAAATGCACCATATATAATAACAGATTTTATTCATTTGCGTTTAAGCCCTATTAAATGGCTTGGTTTCGATGCTTTAATGATTGCGATTTTTGCAGTTACGGGCATTGCGTTTTACTTGTTCTCGGTAAAGGATATTGAAGAAATTCTTTTTAAAAATTTCAACAGGAAAATGACTTCCGGGTTTTTGGTCGTGCTTCCATTTTTAGTGGGTTTTGGAATTTATTTAGGGCGTGTTCTTCGATGGAATTCGTGGGATATTCTTCATAAGCCGAGCCATCTTTTTACAGATATTTTTGAAATATTCACCAATCCGCTTCTACATTTTAAAGCGTGGTTGTTTACCTTTTTAATTGGATTTTTATTAAAACTTTGTCGTTGGACTTCCGATAAATTTCTTTTCAATACTATTGGTTTTTAAAGGTTTTATATTTAGAATAAAAATTATAATTTGCGAAATAAATTATAGCCCTTCTTTATGCCTTTGCGAATTAAATTACTTTTTGTTCTTCTTTCTTTATTTAGTAGCGCAAACTCTCAGGAACGTCAAAAAGCGGTATTCGGAAAGCCAACCGAAAGTGAACTGGCAATGAAGTTTTATGAAAAAGACACCACGGCCAATGCGGTTGTTTTGTATGAGCAGGGATATTATTACTATGCGGCAGTTGGCGATTATATTAAATTAATTAAGGAGGTTCATCGGAAAATAAAAATTTTCGATTCCCAAACTAGAGATTATGGTACTGTAGAGATACCATTATTTAGCTCCGATGGTACCAGAGAAAAGGTAAAAGGCTTTAGTGCTTGGACCTATAATGGAAATACCAAAAGAAAAGTATCTTCCGATGCTATATTTATTACGTCGGAACCAGAAATTGGATCGGTTTGCAAAATAGTTTTTCCAAACGTAACCGATGGAAGTGTAATTGAATACGTATATAAATTAGAATCTCCTTTTCTTTTTAATTTTTACGGATGGCATTTTCAAGACGAATTACCTAAAATTTACAGTGAATTTCTATTTAAAATACCATTAGAATATCAGTTTGAAAATATTCTTTATGGCAATCAGTCTTTATATTTAAACAAATCTGAGGTTACGGATGATTGTTTGCAAACAAAAGTAAATACAATGATTGTTGGATGTCCGATCACGCTATATGCTATGAAAGATATACCAGCATTTCAGCAAGAGGATTATATGCTATCTTCTAAAAATTATATTTCGCGGGTAGAATTCGAGCCCAAAGAACTTTTTACTTCTACGGGATGGAGGAGATCCAGAAAATTTACAAAAGAGTGGAAGGATGTTGACAAATTTATTAAGAAAGGTGAAATGGGGAGTCAACTTAAAAACTCCAAGTATTTCAAGGAAAACCTAGCAGATTCAATCCTAGCAATAGCCGATGATCTACAAAGAGCCAAGGCAATTTATACTTACATCCAGAATCACTACACCTGGGACGGTACATTTTACAGCTCAGAAACAGAGGTAAAAGATGCTTTTGACGATAAAAAAGGCAGCGTTCCTGAAATTAATCTTTCCTTAATTAATGCGTTAGAGGCAGCTGGATTAGATGCAAAACTAATGTTGCTATCTACTAGACAAAATGGTCTGCCTACCACACTTTATCCAGTAATGACAAAATTTAATTATACGGTAGCGGCATTGAAAATTGCAGACCAAACTTATTTATTGGACGCAACAGATAAACAAGCGCCTTTTGGTTTAATTCCGTTTCGCACGTTAAATGTGCAAGGTCGCGTTATGGATTTCAAAAAAGGAAGCTATTGGATGCCTATTGAACCTTTTAAACAAAATATCCATTACGTAAATGCACAGATTATTGCTACCGACGACGGTAATTTTAAAGGCAAAGTTTCTCAAGCGAATTATGGTTATATAGGTTTAAAAAAAAGAAGCACTATTGAAGAAAAAACTTTGGAAGCTTATATTAAAACTGAAGGAAATGATAAGGCAGGCGTAGAAATTCAGGAGTACCAAGTAGAAGATTTAAATAGTATTGAAAAACCGCTCAAAGAAAACTACAACGTTACCATAGAGCCAGAAATGGTGGGTGATAAAGTATTTCTATACCCATTTTTCAACAAAACCTATATTTCTGAAAATCCCTTTAAATTAAATGAACGAAATTACCCGATAGATTTTGGTTTTCCATTTACAAACACCTATTTACTTTCCATAGATTTGGGCAACGTTTACGAAACTATCCAATTACCAGAAAGTAGAACTATAAAATTACCTGGTGATGACGGTGAGTGTTCGGTAACCTACATTTCTGAAGGAAATAAAATAAACATCCGCTTTAATATGAAGTTAAACGAATACCGCTTTCCACCTGCCGCATATCAATCTTTAAAAGAATATTTCGGCACTATGATTACCATCTTAAAAGAAGAATCCATCGTTTTAAAAAAGATATAAAATGAATTTAAAATCATTCCTCATTATTTGTTTCACCCTACATTTTACAATTGGAAACGCACAAATTACCCAATCGCCACATATTTTTGGCGAACCCATGGCTTCCGAATACGCAATGACGAGCTATCCTTTAGATCCTGAAGCAAACGGAGTGGTACTCTATGAAAGAGGAAATTACACCGTTGATGCCGCCGATGGTTATATTCGACTTTTTAAAGAAGTACACCGAAAGATTAAGGTTTTTAATGCAAAAAATTTTGAGCACAGCACGATTGAAATTCCATATTATCGCGAAAACAATGTTCGCGAAAATGTGAAAGATATAAAAGCCATTACCCATAACGGTAAGGCTAAAGTTTATGTGAGCGAGAACGCCATTTTTAACACAGATGAAACCGATCATTGGTCGCTTAAAAAATTTACCTTTCCAAATGTTCAGGATGGTAGTATTCTGGAATATTCCTATAGAATTGAAACCCCTTATTTTCACAATTTGGGAGGTTGGTCTTTTATGAATGAACTGCCAACGGTTTATTCTGAATTTCACACCGAAATACCCGGAAATTACACTTATAACCGCACCATGTACGGCAATAGAAAACTCGATGTAAACCACGCCGAAATAAAAAAGAATTGTTTTTTATTGCAGGGTTTTAAAGTGCCTGGCGACTGCGAATCTGCTACCTATGTAATGAAAGCAGTACCAGCTTTTAAAGAAGAAAAGTACATGCTTTCGGGCGATAATTATAGAGCCTCTATAAAATTTGAACTGCGCAACGCTGTTCATGTTGACGAAAGCAAAGCCAATTATTCAAAAACCTGGGACGATGTAGATCGCACTTTTAAATACGATAAAAATTTAGGCCGCCAGTTAAAATACGCCAGTTATTTTGAAGAACAACTGCCCGCAGCCATCAAGAACACGCAAGACGATCTGGAGCGTGCAAAGGCAGTGTATTATTTTATTCAAAAAAGCATGGCCTGGAATAACGAAAGACGAATTTTAAGCGATATTCGTGTAAAGGATGCTTTCGAAAAAAAATCTGGAAATAGTTCCGAAATAAATCTAAGCTTAGTAAATGCGCTGGATGCAGTAGGGCTCAAACCAAAAATCATGTTGCTGGCCACTCGAGATAAAGCACAACCTACCAAACAATACCCAGTGTTAACAGACTTTAATTATGCGGTAGTTTATTTAACTATTAATAAAGAAAAGTATTTATTGGACGCCACAGACAAACACGCCCCATTTGGAGTGCTGCCCCTTCGTTTATTAAATATTGAAGGACGCGTATTCGATTTTAAAAATGATAGTTTTTGGGAACCTATTGCACCTTTTGAAAAAAACATGCATTACGTTAATATGCAATTAACTGCCAATGATAATGGTGAATTTTCAGGGAAGGCAACCGAAGTTTCTACCGGCTATATTGCTCTTTCCAAAAGAAGCGATAACAATAACTGGGCAAAGGATGAAGTAATTAAAAGAAAACAGAGCAAAAATGAGGCTTTAGATATTACAAATCTAAAAATTGAAAACGAAACAGATTTAGACCAACCTTATAAGGAAAGTTACGATCTTAGTATCTACGAGCAACCTGTGGGCGATAAATTATTTGTGTACCCATTTTTATTTCAAACGTATTTTACCGAAAATCCGTTTACTAAAGAAACCCGTGCATACCCGATAGATTTTGGTTTTCCTGTGATTAATAATTACTTAATTTCTATAGATGTTGCAGACCAATACAAAATAACCAAAACCCCCGAAAACAAAATTTTAAAGCTTCCCAATAACGATGGTGAATTTTCGGTGGTGTACGATGTATCTGGCAATAAAGTGAATATTAGGTTAAGCATAAAACTAAATACAACCGCCTATTCTACGGAAGCATACCCTGCATTGCGCCAGTTTTTTGACAATTTGGTAAAAATTCAAAATGAAGAGCCCATTGAACTTCAGAAGCTATAAATAGCTAAACTGTTTAGGTATTTTGATTTTAGTGTTCGTAGAAAATTTAAGAAGCTGCTTCGTCAACATACTCTTGCAAATAGGCAAATCTTGGCGTTAGCTTTCCATCTGCTGTCGTTAATTTGGCACGCTCTAAAATTCCATTTTTATCGTTATTAAAAAAAGCAGGAATTACGTGGTCCAAGAACATTTCACCAAATCCTTCGCTTGCGTCTTTTGGCAATTCGCATGGCAGGTTATCTACGGCCATCACCAGTATAGCCTCCGGATCATTAAAATCTGTTTCGCTTTCGGTATTTGGATTGTACCCATAAAAAGGATCTGCTATAGTTGATGCGCGCAGTGTACAGGCTATTGGACCATCTACATCGCATGAAACATCGGCCACCAAGTTTATTTTAAAATCCGGATGTTTTGCGTCTTCCCGAGTAAATAAATACGGCGCCCCATTACCAAAAAAGTGGCCCGTTATAAACATATCGCTCACTTTGGCATATTTCATAAAATCGCTTTCGTAGTTGGTAGGGTCTTTATAAAATTCCTTTTTGCTAAAAGTGCCTCCATCTTTACGTTTGTTGTATTCTGAAACATCTATCAGGCAGTAAACTGGTTCGTCAAAATTTTTATTGAGATATTTGGCATCGGTTACTTCGCGTATTTTTAAATGATCTAATATTTCCTTTGCACCGCGCGTAACCTTTCCAGTTCCTGATAGTATTATTTTTATGTTGGGAATGGTAATCTTATCAAGTTCGGTTTTAACAGCTTCTAAATCGCGAAGATTTTCAACTTTAGGCAGCTCAAAAAGCTTGTCGCGTAAACCCAAACCTCTAAAACCATTATATGCGCCCACCAGGCCGGCGTAATAACCAAACCCGATTAAACGTCTGTTCCCCTTGTTTACAATGGTTTCGTGATCGAACATTTCAATATTTTTATCGAGCATTGCCTTCAACAATTTTCGGTTGTAGGGCTGTTTTTTAATGGTATGGCTAAAGTAAAAATATTTTTTATTCGGAATTAAAGCAGCTACGGGAACTTCTTTTACGCCCAGCATTACATCGGCTTCCGAAACATCATCCATTACTTCAAAACCAGCATCGCGATAGGCTTCATCAGAAAAAATACGTATATCGGAACTTTCAACGATTATTTTGGCACGGGGAAATTTCCGTATGACTTCTTGGCACTTTTCGGGTGAAAAAACAACCCGACGATCTGGCGGATTTTTGCGTTCTTTGATGATAGCAAAGGTTATTGACATATGGTATGTTTTTTGTATAAATTAAGGCGGTGTCAAAGATAGGGTTTTTCATGTATCTTTGCACTTCTTTAGACGTGAGACGTGAGACGTGAGACGTGAGACGTGAGACGTGAAACTGAACACTAATACTGATTATTAAAAAAGGGGCCGACTGGTTTTGACAGCGGGTCTAATTGTATTGTAAGCATGCCGAGCGCTGGGATACAGCTCGTAAATATCATATTTCACACTTTTTAAACGGCGAGAATAACTACGCCCTAGCTGCATAATCCGAATTATAGTAGGATGTGCCTCGGCCCACAAGGTGGGCAAGCAGGAAGTCACTCAACGGCCTTGGTTTACGGCGGTTGATTTAGTGGCTTCGTAAAAGTAAACCTAGCGATGCTAGTGCTTTGATGGCATCGTGAAGCTCAAGTAAAGATAAGGAGTGCGTTGGTAGTTTTCGACCGGCAATCTCTCGAAAACCGAAATGAAAACTAAGCATGTAGAAAGCAGTATAATTGCTTGTTTGGACGGGAGTTCGAATCTCCCCGGCTCCACTTTTGCTCGCCATAGCGCTGTGATTTATGCAGCTATGGCGAGCTTTTCATTTTATTGTATCTCCAGTAATTTGTAATTCCCTTTTGTTAAACCCCAATCAATGCATTTTATCTGAATTTAAGGTTAAATGAAACTTCATTTTTTGAAGTTTAAAAAGATTGGGTTACCTTAGAAGAGCATAAGCAAATACATATGTACTGTACCGAAAATTATAGTTACTATTTGTATTTATTCACTTTAAAATAGGTAAATTATGAATATTCTTTATTTGCACGGTTTAGATGGAGATCTAGCTCCTGAGAAAAGAAATATTTTAGAAGAATACGGCAAGGTCTTTTCTCCCGCAATTGATTATAGAACTGAATATAATAGTATTGAACTTTTGGTAGAACAGTACCGCGGTGAAAATATACAGGTGGTTATTGGCAGTAGCATGGGTGGGTTTGTAGGGTATTATATTGCAGATGCGTACAACCTTCCCTCCTTACTTTTTAATCCTGCGCTACATACGCGCTCGGTACATCAAAAAATACCAACCTATAAAAATCCGTACCTAAGCTTTAAACAAATTGTACTTGGCAGTCACGACGATGTAATTAATCCCAAAAGTACCTTTGCTTTTCTTTCCAAAAATTTACAGGAACATACCAATTATCACATTTATGTAAGACAAGAACTCGGCCATCGTATTCCCGTAAATGTATTTAAAGAAGAAGTAGCCTCGTTTTTTGGAAAGCTTTAATTTAGCGCAATGTTTCGTTTTAAGACCACCTAGCCTTTTCAATATCTTTTCTAGTATTGCCAGTGGATTTTTTAGTGAATTATTTCCTGAATCCCAACAACTAATTTCGCTCTAATTTAGCGTAGTCTGTAATACTTCAACTGGTTTAGTTATTCAAAATTTACATTCCACTTCTTATTGAAGAAAAAGCATTTTTATGCAGTATTTAAAAATTTACTGTGTAAACCTGTAAAAAATACTACGCACGGCCCGTTTCATCCTTCGCTGTTGTAAAGTTTTCTATTTTAATATTTTTTACTTTTAGAATTCTCATTGTTGTATTTCAGGTATAGCCAATACAAAATTCTGACTACTAACATTATACGTAGTGCCACTTATTTTTTACTATGTATACAGTTCGTAACTTGAAATGGATTTCTCCCTACACCTATCATTATATTAACGAGCAATCTTCAGTTGCAAGTTTATATTGAATCTTTTTATTCACCAACATAACCATATTATGAAAAAAATTACGCAATTTGCAATGGTCATTGCAGTAATATGCTGCACATGGCAAGGTAGTGCGCAGGGAGCTGAAAATAGTGCATACTATCCCGCTTCTTCGAATCTACAAAGAGCTTTGCCCACCAATCCAACAGCTGGACCAATGGGCATTATTCCTATATCTCCAACGGAAGGAAATGAATTTTGCGCCGTTACCCACTTTCCGTATATCACGGAAATTGAGCAGCCCAACGGCCAAATTTTTCGCGGAAGAATTTTAACCGACGATAAAATTACATATTTAGAAACCGTTGATGGTTATACGGTAATGCAAGATCCCGCGGATAAGTATTTTAAATATGCCGCTCAAGGGGTTGATGGAGAATTATATCTTTCTAATGTAATTGTTTCTGCTACCAATAGAAGAACCGCACAGGAAATACGAACTTTAAATTCTTTAAATACCCATGCGCGTTATGCAGGGGAACCTTTAAGAGAACGCATAATAAGTGCTAGCGAATCGCGAATTCCATCTGGGGTATCGGTTCAAAGTGTATTTCCTTCCTCAGGGATTAGAAAGTCACTTCTGCTATTAATTGATTACCCAGACCAACTCGCAACCTATACAAATGCAGAGTTTAACAATCTAAGCAATCAAGTTGGTTATAGCGTAAATGGCCAAACAGGAAGTTTTCGCGACTTTTATTTAGCTGCTTCCTATGGAAATCTTACCATTAATACTGATGTTTCAGGATGGTACACTGCCGCAAATAATCGCGCAACCTACGGTGTTGGTAGTTTAGTTGCAAGAAATTTTTTAAATGCGGTACCTCTTATTCGTGAAGCCGTAGACGCTGCTGAAGCTGCCGGCGTTAATTTCGCAGATTATGACGGAGATAATGATAATAATGTTGATGTAGTAATGGTAATTCATTCGGGTCGTGGAGCCGAAGAATCTGCCAATGCGGACGATATTTGGTCGCATAGATGGGTATTAGCTGCTGCCGGTTTACAGGTTACTTACGATGGTAAACAAATTAATGATTATATAATCCAAGCAGAAAAATACGGCCCTGCCAGTATTACAAATATTGGTGTAATGTGCCATGAATTTGGGCACGCATTAGGTCTTCCCGATTTATACGATGCCGACGGAGGTTCAGAAGGATTGGGTAATTGGTGTTTAATGGCTGGTGGAACCTGGAACAATAATGGCAGAACGCCAGCACATCCATCTGTATATTGTAAGGACGAAATGGGCTGGATGACCCCAACCCTACTCACCGGATCCGGAACTATTAACAATATGGATTATTCGCAAAGTTCGGCAGAAGCCTATCGGTTAAATACTGCGGTTGGAACTGAATATTTTTTAATTGAAAACAGACAAAAATTTATTTGGGATGCATTTTTACCTGGGTCAGGAATATGTATTTACCATATAGATAGAGCTACAGGCGATAACACCAACCCAGCTAGATATCGCGTTAATCTTGAACAAGCCGATGGATTGAACAATCTAAATAATAATGTTAATCGAGGCGATACTGGCGACCCATATCCTGGAAGTTCAAACAACACTATATTTAATTGCGTTTCTAATCCAAATTCCAAAACGTACAACGGTAATGAATCTTCTGCAAATGTTTATGGTATTGTTGCACAAGCTGCAAATAAAATGGGGTTTAACTATTTTACGGCTGCCGATTTTACAGCCTTACCAGATATTAGTGTTAATGCTGGTGTACAAACGGGTCTTGGCGGAGGAACACCAGTAGGTGGTGCGTATAGCGGGCCGGGTGTTACCGATGACGGAAATGGTTCAACGTACAGCTTTGATCCTGCCGCTGCCGGGGTTGGAGTTCACACCCTTACTTATACTTTTTCCTTTGCTGGTTCGTGCGCCGATAGTGCTTCCGATACGGTTGAAGTATTACCCGCGGGAGTAACTTTTACGGCACTCGCAGATCTTTGCATAAATGCAGGCGTTCAAACCGGTCTCGGTGGCGGTGCTCCTGCCGGGGGTACTTATAGCGGCCCAGGTGTTTCCGATGACGGAAATGGCTCTACATACAGTTTTAATCCCACCACTGCAGGCGTAGGAACCCATACTTTAACTTATACCCAAGGTGCTTCTTCGGCAACAGACAATGTAGAGGTATTTGCTTTGGATGATGCTTCGTTTAACTATGGTGCTGGCTCGTATTGCGTAAATGCTGCAGATCCCACCCCAACAATTACGGGTTTAGCCGGAGGAACATTCACTAGTACTGCCGGTTTATCGATTAATGCAGCAACAGGAACGATTGATGTTTCTACATCAACACCTGGGGCTTATAATGTTACCTATACAACGGCTGGAACTTGCCCAAATAGTTCTAGTGTGGGGGTTACCATAAATGCGTTGGACGATGCTTCGTTTAACTATAGTGCAGGGTCGTATTGTATAAGTGAACCTGATCCTACACCTACAATTACGGGACTTGGTGGTGGAACTTTCTCGGCTGGAGCCGGATTGTCTCTTAATGCCGCTACAGGTACTATTGATGTTTCTACATCAACCCCTGGGGCATACACAGTTACCTATACAACGGTTGGACCTTGTCCCAATAGCTCTAACGTGGGAGTTACCATAAATACCTTGGATGATGCTTCGTTTAATTATAGTGCTGGCTCATATTGCATAAACGGTGCAGACCCCACTCCCACAATTACAGGTGTAGCCGGAGGAGCATTTTCCAGTACTGCGGGATTATCGATTAATGCAGCAACCGGAACAATAGATGTTTCTGCGTCAACGCCTGGAACATATACAGTAACCTACACAACAACTGGAGCCTGCGCAAATAGTTCAACTCAAAACGTTACCATAAATACGTTGGATGATGCGTCGTTTAACTATAGTGCCGGATCGTATTGCGTAAGTGGTGCAGATCCCACTCCCACAATTACGGGTGTTGCTGGAGGAACTTTTACTAGTACTGCTGGATTATCAATTAATGCAGCAACAGGAACGATTGACGTTTCTGCGTCAACTCTTGGGACATATACAGTAACCTACACAACAACTGGAGCCTGCGCAAATAGTTCAACACAGAACGTTACAATATATGCCTCCCCTATTGTTACCTTTACAGCACCCTCCAGTCCAGTTTGTCCGAATGCAATCTTAACTGGTCAAGGCGGCGGAACTCCAGTTGGCGGTGTATATAGCGGCCCCGGAGTTACAGACGATGGAAATGGAACAACCTATACATTTGATGCTGCGGCTGCAGGAAATGGAATCCACACGCTCACCTATAATTATACGGATGCAGGTGGATGCTCGGGCAGTGCTACAGATACAGTAACAGTTGATGACACCACGCCTCCAACCATTACATGTCCTGGAAATATTAGTGTGAATAATGATCCTGGTGTTTGCGGTGCTTCCGTAACGTGGATTGCTCCAGTAGGCGTAGATAATTGCTCTGGTAGCATAACAACATCCTCGCATAATCCAGGAGATTTTTTCCCAACAGGAACAACCACGGTAACTTATATGGTTACAGATACAAATGGAAACACAGCTAACTGTAGCTTTACTGTAAGCGTAATCGATACAGAAGGACCGGTTTTAACCTGCCCCATAAACTTTACAGTAAGTAATGATCCGGGCCTTTGTAGTTCGGTTGTTACTTATGTTATGCCAACAGCTACAGATAACTGTGCATTAAATGATATACTTGTAAATGGCAGTTTTGAAACAGGCAATTTTACAGGCTGGAATGTAATTGATTTTACAAATCCCTTTATTCCTTATTTTGTTGGTGCATCGAATAATGGAGGAGGCTTCTTCCCACCAGCGTCTCCAACCGATGGAGGACTGCTCGCCGGAAATGGATTCGATTCAGCAGGACCAGATACATCATTGCTATACCAAGAGATCTCTATCCCGGCTGGAGCAACTACTGCCGATTTAAGATGGGATGAAAATATAGATTATGACTTATTAAATTTCTGTGGTGGTTGTTCAGATAGAACTTATCAAGTTCAAATACTAGATGCAACAAACACAGTACTACAAGTACTTAAAACCAGAGTTTTACCCGCTGGAACGATAGATTCTGATAATATTTGGGTAAGTGAATTTGCAGACCTTTCTGCCTATGCCGGTCAAACAATTCGTATTGGCTTTTGGCAAAATACTCCCGACACCTTTACAGGACCTGCTAAGTTTGCTTTAGACAATGTAACCTTATATACAAATTCTTCTATTGCAGTTACTCAAACAGCAGGATTACCTAGCGGTAGCACTTTTCCGGTAGGAACAACAACAAACACTTTTGAGGCAACGGATGCAGCTGGTAATACCTCAAGCTGTAGTTTTACTATAACTGTTGAAGACAACGAATTACCTGTAGCAAACTGTGCAGCGCCATTTACTATACAATTAGATGCAGCCGGAAACGCAACTATCGTTGTAGGTGATATTGAAAATGGAAGCACCGATAACTGCGGTATTGCCACAACTACTATAGATAAATCTAATTTTAGTTGTGCAGACGTGGGAGCCAATACAGTAACACTCACTGTAACCGATACTAGCGGAAATATTTCAACCTGTACAACTATTGTAACAGTTGAAGATAATGTGGCACCAACTGCCGTATGCCAACCATTTACCGCCCAATTGGATGCCACAGGTAATGTAACAATTACTGGCGCCGACGTTGACGGTGGGTCTGCCGATGCCTGTGGAATTGCTTCACTTTCAGTTTCCCCGAACGCATTTACCTGCGCAGATGTTGGACCGAATACGGTAACACTCACCGTAACCGATGTAAACGGCAACGTTTCAACCTGTACAACAACGGTCACCGTTGAAGATAACGTTGCGCCGGTTGCAAACTGTGCCGCGCCGTTCACCCTTCAATTGGATGCTTCGGGTAATGCAAGTATCACCGTGGGCGACATTAATGCCGGAAGCACCGATGCCTGTGGCATAGCGAGCACCACGATAGACAAATCCACGTTTACCTGCACGGATGTTGGACCAAATACGGTAACACTTACCGTAACCGATGTAAACGGAAACGTGTCAACCTGTACAACAACGGTTACCGTTGAGGATAGCATTGCACCAACAATTATTTGCCCAGCAGACATTACCGCCAACACAGATGCGGGAGATTGTGCTGCAACGGTAACCTTTGTTACTCCGGTGGCTTTCGATAATTGCGGCATTGCAAGCGTCGTCCAAACAATGGGCGACCCCAGCGGAAGTGGTTTCCCAGTAGGTGTAAATACTATTGAATTTACTGCTACTGATGTAAATGGAAACACAAGCACCTGCAGCTTCACCATTACGGTGACAGATAACGAACCACCCACTATGGTCTGCCAGAATATCACCATTCAACTTGATGCGGCCGGTAACGCAACAATTACCCCGGCAGATGTTGATGGAGGTAGTTCCGATAACTGTGGAATAGCGACTTCATCAGTAAGTCCAAGCACGTTTGATTGTAGCGATGTTGGTACCAACAACGTAACGCTAACGGTAACCGATGTTCACGGAAATACGTCAACCTGTACCGCAATAGTAACCGTTGAAGATGTTACGGCGCCCGTAGCTGTTTGCCAGGACATCACGGTAGCGCTTGATGCGTCGGGCACGGTAACCATCGCAGGAATAGATGTTGACGGTGGAAGCACCGATGCCTGTGGCATTGCGAGCTACGACCTCGACATAGATACTTTTGATTGTTCAAATGTTGGCGATAACATTGTAACATTAACAGTAACCGATGTAAACGGAAACACGTCAACTTGTACCGCTACGGTAACTGTGGAAGACAATACCAGCCCGGTATTAGTGTGTCAGGACTTCACCCTTGAACTTGGTGCCGATGGTACTGCCGTTCTTGACCCAAGTGATGTGATAGCCTCTAACGATGACGCCTGCGGAATCTTTGCCTCGGCAGTAGATATTACAAACTTTAGCTGTGCCGATATAGGAGCGCCAATTACGGTTCAAGTATTTACGATGGATGTAAACGGCAACCTTGCAACTTGTACAGCGCAAGTAACAGTGGTAGATTTATTAGCACCAGTAATAACTTGTCCTGTAGATCAAACAGTAGATCCGGGGCCTGGAAACATATTCTATATCCTTCCAGATTACTTTGCCACGGGTGAAGCTATAGCAATAGACAACTGTACAGATCCAGTTACAATTACAACACAATCTCCTGCAGCAGGAACGCCGCTTTCTGATGGTACGTACACCATTACATTTACTGCAGAGGATGCATATGGAAATGTTTCAACTTGTGATTTTGAACTTATCGTAGAAAGTGTATTGGGGGTTGGCGAGAATAGCTACGACCTTGGAAGCATTACGATGTATCCGGTACCGGCCAAGAATATTTTGAACATCGGCAATCCGAAGTTATTGGAATTGGAGAAACTGGAAATTTACGATCTAAGAGGTAGATTGGTACAAAGTGCAGACCTTCGTGCAATGGGCAATGTAAAAACAATAAACGTTGACCAGCTTGCCGCTGCTTCCTACTATGTAAAAATAAGAGGTACAGAGGGCGAGATAACCAAACGCCTTTTAAAAGAGTAGTTTTATAATTGAATATTGAAATGGAAATCGCCCGAGAAAATTCTCGGGCGATTTTTTTATTTGTAAAAATAAGTAATGCAGCAATCCAAATTATATCTAATCAGATTTTTAATTCTTCACTAAAAATTAAATAGTTAGTAATATTTAAATTCAATTAAACAACATTCAGGAAATTTGTAAGTATTTATTTACAGCCATCGCATTTATCGTATTTACACATTTTATATATTTGTTAGATTGGAAATTAAATTATTCATTTTATAATACATTCAAAATTTTCCAGAACCCTGCAGTATTTCTCCCCAACTGCAGACGCTTTCAATTAATAAGTAAATAGTAAAGTTTTTAAAAAAAGCAAAAACTTATTGCAAGAAAAGCAAAAAACTTAAAATACATTTTAACTGTACGTTTTCAACAATACAACATTGTTGCTCGCGCACATACCGAATTAAATACGCCAGAAGCCTATTCTATTCCTATAAAATACAAAGCAAAAATCTAAATTATGAAACGCTTTAAAATAATAAAACTCGCACTTATTCTGAGTATAGTTTTCATTACAAATCCAGTTAAAGGAACTTCGCTTATTTACCAGCCACAGAAAAACCAAATATCTTCTACCTTATTTGAGGCAAGCGATACTTTAGCAATAAACCATAAAATTACTGGCATTGAGCACCATAACCCTTCTAACCTTCAAAACACAGGCAAGGTTACTTTAGGAGGCTTTGTGTATAATTATAACGAAAAAACCCAATCTGGCTGTTTATTTATAGATTTAGAAATGGTTGATGCAGGAATTGTTCACAACATAAACGACGGACTTACCAATGGTTGTTTTTCAGAAAAATATGGTTATGGTGCCTATATTTATTTTGGCGATATTTCTCCAGAAAATTATTATAAAAAACCCATCGAAGGCCTATTGATGAATTACTACGGAACATGGGCTCTTGAAGACGATAAATACGTTTTTCACGTACAGGAAATTCAACCTTTTTTTTAGTTTTAAACACCAAAACAAAATGAAGGAATAGTAAGCTATAGCAGTTAAAAATTCGCTTTTAAATTTCAGGGTAAATTTCTTCAACATTTACCGTACAAATAAAACTTGATTGTAAAGCCGTGCCAGAATTTATATCTTACCTCAAAAATTAGTTAACTATGAGCAGAGGTTTTGTAAAAGAGGGCGATCAGGAAGAGATCCCTATTATTCCACCACGCGCGGCCCTACCTACAAGCGCTACCAATTATGTTACACCTACCGGAATGGAATTGCTACAGCGCGAACGAAAAAACTTAGAGGACGAACGCGCCACACTTACAACTGTAAACGAGCAACAGCGCCGAATTGAATTAGCTGTAATAAACGGAAAATTAGATTTACTGAACGAAAGGATTGCGTCTGCCCGCATTCTAGACCCTGCGAGCCAACCAAAAGACGAAGTCCGATTTGGCGCCACGGTAACGTATAAAATTTCTACATCTCCCTCGCCGCAAACCTTTCAAATTGTTGGCGTAGACGAAGCCAATATTGCAAATAGAAAAATTGCATTTGTAGCACCTATTGCGGTGGCTTTAACGGGTCATAAAATTGGCGAAATTGTGCCTTTTAAATTAGGTGCCGAGTCTAGAGCCCTCGAAATTTTAGCTATTTCATATACATAAATTTACGTTCTATTCGCATTATAAAAACGATTATAACTATTCTGAAACAGTATTGTCCGATTAAAAATCATGTTTTTCCCCTACGGGACATTTGTTTAGGTGCGATCTCTTGATTACCAATATTTTGCCCAGCTGGAGCAGTATGCCGTTAGGCATTAAATATGGGTAAAAAAATAGAGCCCCGTCAATTCCTAGTCCCATAAGGACTACATATAATATGGGGTTTTCCAGAGTTAGTCATTACTTTTATCGGAGAACAATGATTCTGAAACTGAATTTTAAAAGTGAAGTTTTCTATTTTAAATAAATTTTCAAATTTTTGAAGTCTTTACATAGCTTAATTACCAGAATTGATAGGGTATTGTTATCTTGCACGCTATTATTTTAAAAAGCAATTATTATGAAATTATTTCGCCTACTATTTATCTTTTTATCGGTTCCACTTTTCGCACAACAAGGTGGCATGTGGATTCCTTCACTTTTGGAAGGAATGAATGAAACTGAAATGACCAACCTCGGCATGAAAATGACTGCAGCCGATATTTACGATGTAAATAATGCCAGTTTAAAAGACGCCGTACCTCATTTTAATGGAGGCTGTACTTCCGAAGTTATTAGCAACAAAGGGCTTTTACTTACCAATCACCATTGTGGATATTCGCAAATTCAAAGTCACTCATCGTTAGAAAATGATTATTTAGAAGATGGTTTTTGGGCAATGAGTTTGAAGGATGAATTACCCAATCCGGGCGTTACGGCTACATTCATTGTAAAAATTGAAGATGTTACTCCTCAAATAATGACGGGCGTTTTAGACGCAATGAGCGAAGGTGACAAACAGAAAAAAATTGAAGAAAATATTGCGGCAACTGTACAAAATTATCCAAAAGAAGCTTGGCAAGAAAATCGGGTACGCACCTTTTACGAAGGCAACCAATACATGCTTTTTGTAGTTGAAACTTTTAAGGATATTCGTTTGGTGGGGGCTCCACCTTCTTCTATCGGAAAATTCGGGAGCGATACCGATAACTGGATCTGGCCTCGGCACACTGGCGATTTTTCACTTTTTAGAATTTATGCCGACCAAAACAACCGTCCCGCAGAATATTCAGAAAACAACGTGCCTTACACTCCAAAACACTTTCTTCCTATTTCGTTAGATGGGGTGGCGGAAAACGATTTTACTTTGGTCTTTGGCTATCCAGGAACTACCGATGAGTATTTACCCTCAATCGCTATAGAACAAGTTATAAATACTGTAAACCCAGCTCGAATTGCCATTCGCGATGCGGCTTTAGCCATTCAGGATAAATACATGCGCGCCGATCCGCAGATAAAAATTCAATATGCTTCTAAATTCGCCCGAATTGCCAATTACTGGAAAAAGTGGAAAGGCGAAACATTAGGACTTAAAAAATCTGATGCAGTTGGCATTAAAAAACAACAGGAAAGGGAACTGAAAGAACAGATTAACAAAAAAGGGAAACAACAGGAATACGGTCAACTTTTACCAAAATTTGAGGCCTACTACACCGAAATTGAACCATATACGTTAGCACGTGAATATTTTCTTGAAACTGTATTACGAAATGTAGAATTACTGCGTACGGCCTATCAAGCCTATCAGCTAAAACAAGTTTTTGAAAACCGAGGCGAACAGTCCTTTATCGATAGAAGAAACAATATGGTTGAAAGACTTGAAAGTCATTACAAAGATTACAACCAGCAAGTAGACAAAGAAGTGTTTGAAGCATTAATTGCGCTCTACGCTGAAGGGGTTGCAGATCACTTTTTACCAGCTTCATTTAAAAATTTAAACGCACAACAACTAACAAATAACGTTTATACCAACTCTGCTTTGGTAGATTACACCTCGGTTAAAGAGCTGTTAGCAGGCGATGCTGAAACAGTTTTAGCAAAGTTGAATAATGACCCAGGTTTTAAAATAGTAGCAGAAATGGCAGATGCTTATTTTGAAAAAGTTGCCCCGAAATACGAAGAATTAGATTTAAAAATTTCAGGGTTGCAGCGTGATTATATGAAAGCCTTGCTTGAACTAAGTCCAAAGGACGCACGCATCTTTCCCAATGCCAACAGTACCTTGCGAGTAACCTATGGAAAAGTGGCGGGTTACTCTCCCGCAGATGCCGTGTATTACGAGCCTGTAACGCATTTGGAAGGAGTAATTCAAAAATACGTACCTGGCGATTATGAATTTGATGTGCCGCAAAAGCTTATCGATCTTTTTGAAGCGAAAGACTACGGCCAGTATGGCGAAAACGGCAAGATGGCCGTTAACTTTATTGGAACCAATCATACAACGGGTGGCAATAGCGGTAGCCCAGCTATTGATGCACACGGAAATTTAATAGGTCTAAATTTTGACCGCGTTTGGGAAGGTACAATGAGCGATTTTTATTATGACCCTGCCCTATCGCGCAACATTATGGTAGATATTCGATACGTACTTTTTATAGTAGATAAATACGCAGGCGCCACCAATTTAATTGAAGAGATGAAATTGGTACACCCAAAGAAGGATAAGAAAAATTCTAAAAAGAAGAAGTAACAGTATTAACCACTAATCCACGAATAATTGTAAAGACTATTCGTGGATTAGTGGTTTTCTTTTTTTGTTATTTCAACCCGCGAGCCTGTAACATAGGCTCAATTTTTGGGTCACTACCACGCCAATCTTTATACATTTTTTCAAGATTTAATGTATTTCCTCTAGAAAGAACCATGTCTCTAAAACGCTGGCCATTTTCGCGTGTTAAACCTCCGTGGGTTGTAAACCAGTTATAGGCATCGTGATGCAACATTTCTGTCCACGAATACGAATAATAGCCTGCGGCATATCCACCCGCAAAAATATGTGAGAAATAAGTAGAGCGGTATCTTGGCGGTACGGCATGAACAACATCAAGTTTAGTTTTATTTAAAGCAGCATCTTCAAAAGCATTTACATCATCAATTTGCTTATCAGCAGAAATGGTGTGCCATTGCATATCCAGGTTAGATGCCGCCAGGTTTTCGGTTAGACTATACCCTTGATTAAATGTGCCCGCATCTTTTATTTTGTCAATCAATTGTTCCGGAATTTCTTCGCCTGTTTTATAGTGAAGGGCGTAGTTTTTTAGAATTTCCGGATACAGGGCCCAGTTTTCATTAAACTGCGAAGGAAATTCTACAAAATCGCGCGCTACGGCCGTTCCAGATAATGATGGGTATTGCTGCGCTGCAAAAAACCCGTGAAGGGCGTGCCCAAACTCGTGAAACATGGTTTCAACTTCATCATAAGTAAGTAACGCAGGTTCGCCATCAGCTGGTTTTGGATAGTTACAAACATTATAAATTACCG
The DNA here is from genome assembly GCF_038742595.1 of Aequorivita flava. Taxonomy (NCBI): domain Bacteria; kingdom Pseudomonadati; phylum Bacteroidota; class Flavobacteriia; order Flavobacteriales; family Flavobacteriaceae; genus Aequorivita; species Aequorivita flava. The sequence continues at coordinate 95,351 of NZ_JBANCF010000012.1, forward strand.
GTTTTTTATTGTACAATTTTGATTGTGTAACAAAATTACTCATCCAAGCGCCGCCACGTTTGCTCGGTCTAGCAAAGTAATCGGCATAAAAAAGTCCAAGTGGTTCGCCATTTTCTTCAAACAACTCATAAACCCGTACATCTTCGTGATAGGTAGGAATATCGGTTCTGGACTTATAGGTTATTCCATACAGTTTTTCCGCAGCATAGAACACCCCTTTTTCTAGTACATTTTGTAATTCAAAATAAGGCTTTATTTGGTTTTCATCTAAGTCGTATTTTTCTTTTCGCACCATTTCGGCATAATAGTTCCAATCCCACGGTTCTAATGTAAAATCCTTTCCATCAGAATTTATCATTTTCTGAATTTCATCAGATTCAGTTTGTGCTTTTGCCGTTGCAGCAGGAATAAGCCCGCTAAAAAATTTATTTACATTTTCGGGTGTTTTTGCCATTGTTTTTTGAAGGCTCCATTCGGCATAATTATTAAAGCCTAAAAGTTTTGCTTTTTGGGCACGCACTTTTACTAATTCCTTAATTATTTCTCTAGTATCGTTCTCACCTTGGTCTGCTCTGTGCCACGCTGCTTTAAACAGTTTTTCTCTACTTGCTCTATTGTTCATAGATTGCAACAATGGTTGTTGTGTAGTATTTTGCAACGGAATAGACCAACCTTTGCCTCCTTCAATTTCTTTAGATTTTAAGAAATCTGGAGCTACGCCCGAAAGGTCTTCTTTGTTGGTAAACGTTACTGCGCCCGCATTGTTTGCGTCTAAAAGTGTTTTACTAAATTTGGTGGTTAGGGTTGCAATTTTTTCATTATAAACCTTTAATTTTTCCTTATCTTCTACAGAAAGATTTGCCCCCGCAATTTCAAAATCTTCGTAATAATTTTCAAGTAATTTTAAAGATTCGGCATCTAGGTTTAAGCTTTCCTTTTTATCATAGAGGGTTTTAAACCTGTTGAACAATTTTTCGTTCAAATATATCATGTCTTTTTGAGCGGCAAATTTCGGCGCCATTTCCGATTCCACTGCTTGAAGTGTTTCGTTTGTATTGGCGCCAGCAAGCGCATAGAAAATTTGGGAAGAACGGTCTAAAAGTTCGCTGCTTTTTTCCAGGGCCACCACGGTGTTTTCAAAAGTGGGTTCTTCTTCGTTATTTGCTATTTCTAGTACAATTTGTTTTTGTTGTTCTATGCCTTCAAGCATCGCAGGTTTAAAGTGTTCGTCTTTAATTTTCGTAAAATCGGGAGCTTCATAGGGCAAGGTGCTTTCAGTAAGTAGCGGATTTTCGGTATTGTTCATTTCGTCATTACTTTCAGTTGATTTTTTTTTTGAATCATTGCAAGCTGCAATTAATAGGACGATTGCCAAAAAGGGAATTGCTTTTTTCATTTGTTGATTATTTTTTTAGAAACGTAAAGATACATAATTAGTACACTTTCTATTTTGAATGTTACAAAATGAAAAACCCCTCCAGCATATGCTGAAGGGGTCTTTCTTGTTTTGGTTGGTTATTTGGCGATTATTCTTTAATCAAGCGCTTAACAGTGCTTGCTTTTTCACCAATAATCTGTACCATATAAACGCCAGCCGCGAGCGATGAAACATCTACCGCTTTTTCACCCTGCATAGTGCGAAGGTCTATCT
>NZ_JBANCF010000013.1:0-78171 GCF_038742595.1 Aequorivita flava
CGCCAGAGATGTTGCCATCTTCATCGTCAAATGCAACACCCGCAAAGTTTACTACAGCGCCACAGGTTCCAGGGTCATTGTTAGCCGTAATGTTTGCAGGACACACTATGGTTGGTGGATTGCCTACCATAGTTATTTCTGTGAAATTAATACAGTAACTTAAAAGATTTCCTGAGTCGCCGCCAGAATCATCACAGATACTAAGCGTCCAATTTCCATTTATCGGTTCTCCAGCAAATGTGGCGGCAAAAGTACCGCCTTCAGCTTGAAACGTACCTGTAAAAGGAGCGGATCCTGTAGTTATACTGGGAGCGCCGTCCATAAATACAGTATTGGTATAATTGTCTCCACTGCCTCCATTATCGCTCGATAGATCCAGAGTGGTTCCATTAGGAGAAATCAGTGTAATATCTAAGTCAGAGTCCCAAGAATGGGTTAAATTTATCTCTACTGTGTCTAAGGTGTAATCTCCTGATCCTGTACCTATATTACCTGTTGCCGTAACAGCAGCAGGTGAGGTTGTGGGGCCACCAACGCATGGAAAGCCACCAGTACCAGTAACGGGAATAGGTTGTGGATTACCGGTTCCGCAAGCTGAAATTGGGCCACCGGCCGGCATGTCGCATTTAATAACGCCGCCATTGGGCGCAAAGCTAAACTGCACACTACAATTTGCTGCTGAACTGGTATTGGTAATTACCACTTCAAACCAACCTGGTTCTACTGTTACAGAAAATGGTTGTGTGTTTGAAGAACCCACATCTCCCAAATAATTCGTGCCTTGGTTCGCCGGATCGTATGGAGTTGTACTTCCACCTCCAGGTTCTTGGAAAACTAGCGCATGACCATTGGTAAGGCAGGGACTCGCGCCACTATTTGGGTCAAAATTGATGGTTATACAGGTAGGAGCCACATCAGAATTATAAAAACGAATAGCAGTGTAATTAAAAGTTGTTGCCGTGTTGAAATCGCCGGGATATACTTTTGATGGACAGGCACTGGCTACAGCATCTCTAAAGATTCTGCCCAATTGAGTTCCAGATCGTACAAAAAAACCAGATGGCTCTGCCGAGAGTCCAATTTGAGTTTCTATCGGACTGGTCAGATCGTTACAGTCACCTTGTGCAAAGGAACTGGTGTTAAAAATAATAAGTAGTAAGAAGCTAAGAGCAGCGCTTACAAGATAATTTTTCTTCATAATTAATAATTATTTATAGTTAGACACATAAAAGTATGTTAATTAATTGAATTTATTACTATAATAACCAGATAATTATGCATAATTAAAAAAATTTAATCCAAAGGGTGAGTTATTAGTAATTCACAGAAACAAAAAAAGCCGCTAATGTATTATCATTAACGGCTTTTTAAATAATCTTGAAATATTCTTATTTAATCATCTCATAACTTCGTTTAATAAACGCTGTAAGCTCTTCACCTTTTAACAAATTTTTACTCAGTCTGGCCAAATCCAGAGCCTGATTCACCAAGCGCTCTTTTTTCTTTTCAGTTTTTGTATTTAAGATTTCGCCTACCAATTCGTGATTGGTGTTTACAATCAAATTGTACATTTCAGGGAAACCGCCCATTCCAAACATACCGCCACCACCGGTTTTTTGCATATCCTTCATCCTTCGCATAAATTCTGGCTCGGTGATAATAAACGGATTTGCATTGCTGTCCATAGCCTCTAATTGTACGCTGAACTTTTCCTTCGGAATAACCCCGTCAAGGAATGTTTTTAAACTTTCCTTTTCTTCATCAGATAGTTTTGAAATCTGCTCATCGTCTTTTTTGATAAGGTTTTCAACGTGGTCGCTATCTACGCGAACAAACGAAAGTTTCTCTTCCTTACTTTCTACTTTTTGAAGTAGGTGCGCTACTATAGGCGAATCCAGAAGTAATACTTCGTATCCTTTTTCTTTGGCTGCTTCAATGTAGCTGTGCTGTTCTTCTTTATTTGAAGCATACAGAATAACGAGATTACCATCTTTATCGGTCTGCGCATCTTTTATCTTTTCCTTCAATTCTGAAAAAGTGAAATACGTATCGTTTACCGTTGGGTACAGTGCAAAATCCTGTGCTTTTTCGAAGAACTTATCTTCGGTCAGCATTCCGTATTCAATAACGATTTTAATGTCGTTCCATTTCTTTTCAAAGCCTTCGCGGTCATTGTTGAAAAGACTTTTCAACTTATCCCCAACTTTTCGGGTTATGTAGCTAGAAATCTTTTTCACAGCACCATCGGCCTGTAAATAGCTTCGCGAGACGTTTAACGGTATATCCGGACTGTCAATTACTCCGCGTAACATCGTTAAAAATTCAGGAACAATTCCCTCCACATTATCGGTTACAAAAACCTGGTTTTGGTAGAGCTGTATTTTATCCTTTTGAATGCTCATATCGTTGGTCATCTTCGGGAAATAAAGGATTCCCGTAAGATTGAAAGGATAATCAACATTTAGGTGAATGTGGAATAGTGGCTCCTCGAATTGCATGGGATACAATTCTCTGTAAAATGAATTATAATCCTTATCTTCCAATTCAGTGGGCTGCTTGGTCCACGCTGGGTTAGGATTGTTGATAATATTATCAACTTCCTGAGTAGGCGCTTCGTCTTCTTCTTTTGCACCTTCAGGTTTTGGAAGGGTTTCCGTTTTGGTTCCGAATTTAATCGGGATGGGCATAAACTTATTGTACTTCACCAATAATTCACTGATGCGGTTTTCTTCCAAAAATTCGGTAGAATCATCGGCAATATGCAGAATTATCTCGGTCCCTCTTTCCTTTTTATCGGCTTTCTCAATAGTAAATTCCGGCGAACCATCGCACGCCCAATGCACTGCGGGCTCGTCTTTATAACTCTTTGTAATGATTTCTACTTTTTTGGCTACCATAAAAGCCGAATAAAAACCAAGTCCAAAATGCCCGATAATCCCGGCGTCCTTTCCGTTTTTGTCTTTGTATTTTTCAATGAATTCCTCGGCGCCAGAAAAAGCAATTTCGTTGATGTATTTTTCAACTTCTTCCTTGGTCATCCCAATTCCCTGATCTATTATGCGAAGCTGTTTCTTCTTTTTGTCCAACTTTACTTCAATCATCGGATTGCCGTATTCTACCCCTTCGGCTTCGCCAATATTGGCCAAATGCTTCAGTTTTAGGGTTGCGTCGGTAGCGTTCGAAATTAATTCACGCAGAAATATTTCGTGATCGCTGTACAAAAATTTCTTGATCAGTGGGAAAATATTGTCCACCGATACATTAATAGTTCCTTTGCTCATTTTTCTATTATTTATTACTTATTATTATTAATTTGAAACAAAACCTAATAGTCAAATAAAATACCAATGCCGAAATTTCTGCCACGTTGTCACTTCCCACTAAAACTTCCTACCAAACTTTAACACAACATTCTGTTTAAGTTTTATTTAATAAGATTAAACAAGTGTTATCTTTGTATTTGTGTAACGACCTATTCCACACTTTTAAATAAATTATATTATGACGGCAACGAACAATTCTGAAAATACAGACAAAACAACTTCGAAAAAAAATGCTAGAGCTGAAAAGATTATTACGGCATATATGCAGGCGGTATTAACGAAGGAAAAGCCACCCCTCAGCGTTTTCAAATTCTGCAAGGAAAATAATTTTACCGAAGCAGAATTTTATAAAAACTTCGGTTCCTTTGAAGCCCTACAATCAAAAATATGGACTTCATTTTATGATGAAACAATTCGTCTGGCTAATAGAGATGAAGGGTACGAAACGTACAGCAATAAAGAAAAAATGCTCACCTTTTTCTACACCTTTTTTGAACTTCTCACCCTTAATAGAAGTTACATACTCGTTACCTTACGCGAGCATCAAAATATGATGAAAAACCTAGGCCAATTGAAAGAATTGCGTAAAAAAATAAAGCATTTTGCTTCACATTTAATTCGCGAAAATAACGAAGATAAAAAGCTGAAAATTTTAAAACAATCGGTAACCGTATTTTCTGAAGGCGCTTGGATACAAACCCTTTTTCTATTGAAATATTGGATGGATGATAATTCCACAGGTTTTGAAAACACAGATATCGCAATCGAGAAATCGGTACGTGCCATTTTTGATGTTTTCGATACCCAACCATTGGAAAGTGTGCTTGATTTTGGAAAGTTTTTATGGAAAGAAAAAATGGCCTAATGAAGACGATAGATAAAATTCCCACTAATAAAATTCAACGCGCGTCAAAACTAATGACTACCGGCGTAAAAGTAGGCGGTAATTATTTAAAGTATTACGGTAAAAAACTCGTTAATTCCGAAACCACTAAAGACGAATTAAACGAAAGCAATGCCGAAGATATTTACGACGGGCTAAAAAACCTAAAAGGCAGCGCACTAAAAGTAGCGCAAATGCTTAGTATGGAAAAAAACATCATGCCAAAAGCCTATGTGGAAAAGTTTTCCTTGGCGCAATTTCAGGTGCCGCCACTTTCGGCACCCTTGGTGCGCAAGACTTTTATGAAATATTTTGGCGATACCCCCGAAAGTCTCTATGATACCTTTAATGCAGAATCTGTTGCTGCGGCTAGTATTGGCCAGGTTCACAAAGCTACAAAAGATGGTAAAAACTTGGCGGTGAAAATCCAGTATCCGGGAGTTGCCGAAAGTATAAGTAGCGATTTGGCAATGGTAAAGCCAGTTGCAATGAAAATGTTTAATATAAAAGGTAAGGATAGCGATAAATACTTTAAGGAAATGGAGGGTAAATTGCTGGAAGAAACCGATTATCTGTTGGAAGTAGAACAGAGCAAGGAAATTACAAATGCTTGTAAAAACATTCCCAATCTAAAGTTTCCCAATTATTACAAAGAACTTTCCGGCGAACGTATTATTACCATGGACTGGATGACCGGACAGCATCTTTCGGAATTTACTAGTACAAATACCAATAAAGAAAAGGCAGATAAAGTAGGGCAGACGCTGTGGGATTTTTATATGTTCCAAATGCACCAATTAAAGCGCGTGCACGCCGATCCGCACCCCGGAAATTTTTTAGTAGACGAAGAGGCAAACCTCATTGCGATAGATTTTGGCTGTGTTAAAACCGTTCCCGAAGAATTCTACCTGCCGTATTTTGAATTGGCCAAACCTGAAAATATAAACAATCCTGAAATTTTCTTGGAGAAGATGTATGCTTTGGAAATTTTAAAGGAGGAAGACTCGCCTGAGGAAACCAAATTTTTTTCAGAATTGTTTCACGAAATGCTAAGTCTTTTCACCCAACCCTTTCACAGTGAAATGTTCAACTTTGCCGATGAGGAATTCTTTGGAAAAATTGCCGAGTTGAGCAATAGATATTCAAAAGATACTGAAATTAGAAAGATGAACGGCAATCGTGGTTCCAAACATTTCTTATATATAAATAGAACTTTTTTCGGACTTTATAATTTAATGAACGATTTGGGAGCGAAGGTGGCAATAAATAATTATAAAAATTACCTGTAAACTTTAACAAAACTTTGTTTAATCCTTTAACAATTACACTAAACAAAGTGTGGTATCTTTACAGAGAATAATCGAATATTAAATTGCTATGAAAAAGTAAAAATATTCTATTATTTAATTGGTTAGGTTGTTTAAGAAGGGCGCATCTTTTGCGCCCTTTTTTTAATGTTAAAAGTTATTGCTTTATTTCTTCCGAAACATTTACGGAACTTTCCATTTTGTTCTTCACGTATTTGTCTAACCATTGGTCCTGTTCCCACAAAACATGTAGTACGCTTTCTTTCGCGCTGTACCCGTGACTTTCTTTTGGCAACATTACCAGTCTGGCTGTTGCTCCCAAGCCTTTTAACGCATTAAAATAGCGCTCGCTTTGCAGCGGATAGGTTCCCGAGTTATTATCTGCTTCACCGTGAATTAGTAATAATGGCGTTTTCATTTTATCGGCATGCATAAATGGCGACATGGTGTAATACGTTTCGGGAGAATCCCAATAGCTTCGCTCTTCACTCTGAAAACCAAATGGCGTGAGTGTGCGGTTATAGGCACCGCTACGTGCAATTCCCGCTGCAAACAAATTGGAATGGCTCAATAAATTTGCAACCATAAACGCGCCGTAGGAATGTCCGCCAACGCCCACGCGGTTTCTGTCTATATAACCCATTTTGTCAACGGCATCAATCGCTGCTTTGGCATTGCCCACCAATTGGGTTCTAAAAGTATCGTTTGGTTCTTCATCGCCTTCGCCCACAATTGGAAAGGCTGCATCGTCTAAAACCACATAGCCTTGCGTTACCCAATAAATTGGCGAACCGTAATACGGATAAATAAATTCATTGGGGTTTGTGGTATTTTGCGACGCACTGGCTTTGTCTTTAAATTCACGCGGATACGCCCAAAGAATCATTGGCATTTTTTCTTTCTTTTCTACGTTATAACCTATTGGTAGGTATAAGGTTCCCTCAAGTTCCAAACCGTCATCTCGTTTGTAGGTAATTACTTCTTTATGAACATTTTGAATACTCTTAAAAGGATTTTCAAATGAAGTTACAGGCGTTAAATCATTTTTCTTTTTAATATTTCTGAAGTAATAATTAGGATACTCATTCTGCGATTCTATACGAACCAGAATTTTCCCTTTCTTCATATCGATTGCAGCATTTAGATTTTCAAGCTTATCGGTGTATTCAGATTTATAGATGCGTTTGGTTTTTTGGGTTTTTAAGTTGAATTCATCTATAAAAGGAAATTGTCCCTCGTCCGAAAAACCATCGCCCATAAGAAAGGCATTGCCTTCAACCACTTCTAAAACACGCTCATCAAAATTGTTTCGGGTGGTTACAAAATTTCCGGGATCATTGTACCGGTCCTGATAATTTCTGTCAAAAATAATCTTCGGCGTTTTCGAAACATTTGATGGATTAAAAATATACGATTTTGTATTACGATCATTCCACCAATAATCTGAAGCAATGGCGAGCTTATCATTCCCCCAAATAATTCCAGAATAACGATTTTTTGTTTTTAGCAACAAGTTGCCCTTTCCGTTAAAGGGAGCTGGCAATTCATATACGGCATCGCGAAAATCTACTTTTACTTCCGGATCACCTTTATCCAAGGCTTCGGCCCAGTAAATGGTTGCTGGTTTATCTGCGCGCCAATTCATTCTTCGCTTTCCCATTCGGGTTGCCATAAAACCTTTTGGTTCTACTTCGTTTAGCGGTACGTCGTTTACTTTTTGAATCAGTTTGCCTTCGTTATTATAAATATTGGTTTCAAAAGGAAAACGGCTATAAGGCACGATATAGGAAAATGGTCTTTTAATTGTTGAAACCATGATATAATTGCCGTCGGGCGAAAAATCAAGTTCGTCGTACATGGCTGTCGGAAGAAAATCTTCAACCTTGCCCGCAGTAGAAATCTTCTTTATTTCCGAACGTGCCAATTGCTCAAAGTTGTATTCGTCGTTCGGGCTGCTTAGCAAATCCTGATAGGTTCTGTTTTGCGCCTTTTCGCCATCGCTTACTGTAATGGTTGGGCCATCGGGCACGGCTTCATCGGTGTTTATTAATTGCTTTCTATCGTTGGGGATAACGTTTACAAGTAGCGCACTGCCATCTTTAAACCAATTAATAGGGTTGCCCATATTTGCATTTATCTTTAACGTACTAAGCTGTTTGGCGGTAGCGTTTTCAATATCTGCCAACCAAAGTTGTACACCATCATCTACTGTATTTAAAAATGCGACCATTTTTTGGTCTGGTGAAATAGTAAAACTGGAAAGTCTAGGGTTTTCGGGAAAGCCCGATACTTTCCGAGCGTCTTTTTCCGAAGCTTTTTTTACTTTTATATTATTGTAAAACCTGGTACGGCTACCAATATTTGTTTTGGGGTTTATTCGCAATCCGCCTAGGCGCAATTCTGGTTCCGATAGTTCGGCAATAGATTTGTAGGCATCGCGATAAAAAAGCACTACATTTTCACCATTGCTGTCAATCCAAACCGAAGGTGCCAAGGGCGCATCTACAAGTTCAAGAATTTCTTTTGGGGGTTTCTGGTAGGTGAGTTTTTCCTGTGCTATAAAGTTGGCACACGTAAAAAGGAATACGATAATCGCAATGGTTTTTTTCATGATAAAATTTTTAAGAGCTAAAGATATTCAAAATAAATAGAAATAATTTGTTATGCGCGCATACTATATAAACTGTAATTTGTTTCCTTAAAAAGCGGTATATGTTTATCTTTCCAAACTATTTTAAACTGAAATAAATGTACACTTCAAAAATTACTGGTTTGGGATCTTACGTGCCCGAAAATGTGGTTACCAACGACGATCTTTCAAAATTAATGGATACCAATGATGCGTGGATTCAAGAACGCACGGGTATAAAGGAACGCAGACATATTAAAAAAGGCGATGGCAATTCTACTTCGGTAATGGCCGTAAAAGCTTCTACTATTGCTTTGGAACGCGCCCAACTGCAACCAAACGATATAGATATGATTGTGTTTGCCACCCTAAGCCCAGATATGTATTTTCCGGGCGGTGGAGTAGAAGTACAGGAAATGATGGGGATGCGCACCATTCCAGCTTTAGACGTCCGCAACCAATGTAGTGGTTTTGTATATGCCCTGTCGGTGGCCGATCAATTTGTGAAAACGGGAATGTATAAAAATGTCTTGGTGATTGGAAGTGAAAACCACAGTGGTGGCCTAGATTTTTCAACACGTGGCCGCAACGTTTCGGTAATTTTTGGCGACGGTGCCGGAGCTGCTGTAGTTTCAAGAAATGAAACGGGAAAAGGTGGAATTCTTTCTACCCATCTTCACAGCGAAGGGCAATATAAAAACGAACTTTCACTAAAGGGTCCGAGTACCGAATATTGGGTGCCACAGATTATTGAAGAAAACCCACAAGAAAACATACCCTATTACCCAGTGATGAATGGCCAGTTTGTTTTTAAACACGCCATTGTTCGTTTTGCCGAAGTAATCCAGGAAGGCTTGGAAGCAAATAAGCTTGCGGTACAAGATATTGATATGTTAATACCGCATCAGGCCAATCTTCGTATTTCGCAATTTATTCAACACAAATTAAAATTGAATGACGAACAAGTTTTTAATAACATCCAGAAATACGGAAATACTACTGCAGCTTCAATTCCTATTGCTTTAACCGAAGCTTGGGAACAAGGAAAAATCAAGGAAGGCAATTTGGTGGTCTTAGCAGCTTTTGGGAGCGGATTTACTTGGGGAAGTGCTATTATTAGATGGTAATATTGCTTCGGCAGAAAAAATAAAAAAGCCTTTCAGCAAAACTGAAAGGCTTTTGTTTTACCCAAAAAATAGGTATAATTTTTTAAAGGCTAATTCAAATAAATTATAAAATGAAATTTTAGGTATTGTATTATAATAGACGAAATGATATTGCCAATAGTTTCACCCCGAATGGCTTTTTAACAAAATAATAACGGACTAGAAAATTCCTCCGCCTCCAGACGAGGTGTTGTCGTCTCTGTTTTTTCTGCCCTTGGCGCGGTAATTACTTCCTCCGAATCTATAGGCCAATCCTACATAAATGGTATTGCTTTCATTTTTAAATTCCCCGCTCTGTGGATAGGGTGTATTTCCACTAAAAGCAAACTTCATGGAATTAAAAACATCATTATAATTTATACTAAAAGTTCCGCGGCCTTCCCATAAATTATATCGCGCGCCCAAATTCACAAAATAGAGGGGTTCAGATTCAAACTGAATTCCCTTGTTTTTTGCTCGGTAAAGTCCAAAGGCCGATAAAGTAAGGTTTTTGGTAACCGTAAAATTATTCGACATTCTAACATTCCAGGCAACGTTATCTGTTTCTACAACTTGTGTTATTATATCGTCCACAGTTGGAGTTCCCGTAGCGTTTTCAAAAGTTTCGGTAATACCTTTTTGGGTTTGTTTGTATAGCTCAAAACTGGTGTTAAAACTCCACCATTTTGTGGGTTTGTAGTTTGAGGAAAGTTCAATTCCGTATAAATCGGTACTGCTGAAATTTTGAAAGGTAAGAATAGACCTATCTAAATTTGTGCGATCTATGAGTATTGCACGGTTTATTTCGTTATCCACCAATCGGTAGAACAATCCGCCAGTGAAACTTCCCATTTCAAAATTACGGGTGTAATTGGCCTCTATTGAATTGGTAAACTGAGGCTCCAAGTTTATATTTCCGAAAGAAGAAATTAAGGGCGTACTAAACTCACGAATGGGATTTACCTGATCAAGTCCCGGACGATCTACCCTACGGCTGTAACTAAGTTGGTACTGATTTTTTTCGCTGGGAGAATACGTTACAAAAGCACTGGGATACACCTGAAAATAATCATTAGTGAAGGCACGCACTTTGTTGGTATCGGCTTTTACGCTAACGTTTTCCACTCGTGCACCTAGCTGGTATGACCATTTTTCATAGGTTTTTCCAAAAGTGGCATAAAGTGAATAGATGTCGCGAAGGTATTCAAAGCGCGTTGACGGCGTATCTGTTAACTCGCCATTGGCATTGTAACTTTTGCCGTTGGAGGCATAATCTATGGTGGTTTCAAAAAGCCGTGCCTCGACCCCTGCTTCAATTTTTATACTTTCTGAAATTGGATTTACATAATCAAGATTCACAGTTAGTTGATTGCGGTCCGTTTCATCATTGTCCGAAAAATTTTCTAAAGGTGAAGCTCCGCGAAATTTATATTTTCCGATGGTTTCATTTGAAAATATATTATAATCTGCCTCTAGCTCAAGACTGTGGTCCGCTTTTTCAAAATTTACTTTATAGTCGAAATTATATTGAGATGATACATTTTCATTGGCATAATAGAATAATTGTTGTTGGTTGAGAGATGGTTGATCCAAATAAAAAATTGTGGAACTTCCGTCGCCTTTTCCTTCGTATAAATTTTGATTGGTAAAGAAGGATATCGTGTTTTTTTCATTTAAATAATAATCCATTCCCACTTTAAAAAGGTTGGATTTACTATCGTCCAAAAAATGTATCACTTCTTTTGAGTTGTTCAGGGATCGGGTAATGAGTCCGTCATTCTCGTGTTTGGAAACATTATTGCTAAGGTTGGCATAGAAATTAAATTTTCCATTTCTGTAATTCATATCCAAACCCGCATTAAATTTTGCGTTTTCCCTATACGTTAGCCCAACAGAAGCATTGCCGTTAAAACCCACGTTTACGTTTTTATGCAGAATAATATTTATTAATCCGCTCATACCTTCAGGATTGTATTTTGCCGAAGGATTGGTAATAAGTTCAATTTGCTTTATGGATGAAGACGGAATCTGCTTTAGCAATTGCGCTACTGGAATGTTTGAAAGTTTGCCATCTACCATGACCCGCACATTTTGGTTGCCCCGCATAGAAAGTTCGCCTGTTTGTTGGTCAATACTCACGGTGGGCAGGTTATTCATAATATCTGAAGCAGTAGGCCCAGCGGTTGAAAGATCCTTGCCCACGTTTATTACTTTTTTGTCTAACCGTTGTTCAATAGTAGATCTTTCGGCCACGATATTTACCTCGTCCAGCGAAGCGATGTCTTCCTCCAGCAATATATTGCCAAGATAAATAGATTCATTTCCTTTCGTGATGTTAATTTCGGTTGTAAAAACTTTATAGCCAATATATTGAATCATTACTTGGCATTGGCCTTCCGGTATTTTGTGGATTTCAAATTTACCGGTATCATCGGTTACTGCGCCGGTAATTATTTCGCCCTTTAAATTTTTTACTACAACAGTAACGTAGGGAAGGGGTTGGTTTAAAATTTTGTCTGTTACACTGCCATAAATGTGGCCGGGTTTTTCCGTTGGGTCGTTAACGGCATGGACCGCACCGAATACGACGAATGCAATTAATACTAAAATGTTTTTCATTTGTGTGATTGATTGATGTTATTGATTGATTTATTAAAAAATAAGACAGTATTTTCCATTAGATAGTATCTTGTATAACATACTAACTTTGCAAATGTTACCGCGCTTATATATACAAGACGATTTAATTTTTTTTCTGTTACACTTAAAGTGAAGAAATTTTAAAAAAAACAAACCCGAAGCGAGCGCCCCGGGTTTGAATCTTTACTGCTATTATTAACACTAACCATCAACGTAAAAATTTCGCAGTAAAGAATTAATCTACTATATAGACGTTGAAAAAGGCAAATTGTTTCAAAACAATTTCATTTTAACGAACTTTTATGACTTCTTGGAAAGAAGAATTGTATTTTTCATAAAAAACATTTAAGATGAAGAAAACATTAGTACTCGGCGCCAGCCTTAATCCCAGCCGTTATTCAAACCTCGCCATTAACAGATTGGTAAATCACGGACATCCTGTTGAAGCTATAGGCTTAAAAAAGGGTATAGTAGCCGGAATTGCCATTGCCACAGAAAAAGTAGCGTTTAAGGATATTAACACCGTTACACTCTATTTAAACCCCAAACGGCAGGCGGAATATTATGAATATATTATTTCATTAAAGCCCGAACGCGTAATTTTTAACCCTGGAACTGAAAATCCGGAATTTTACGAAGTCCTCAAAAAAAATAATATTAAAAATGAAGTTGCCTGTACTTTAGTTCTTTTGGGTACGGATCAATATTAAGCCGAAAAAGGTTAGGGCGCCGTTTAGAATAAGTATAAAAAAACCAAATTCAAAATTTAAATATGCTGCGCTCATTGCACTTATGGCATATCCTATAAAAGGCGTTGCAATGGCAATAAGTGGTACAAACTTATCTTTAACATTCCACTTTGTAAATAGGCCATAGGCATATAGCCCGAGTAGCGGACCGTATGTATAACCCGCGTACACAAATAGCTTGGATATTACAGAATCATCAGCAATAACATATTTAAATATAATGATTACCAAAATTAAAAGAAGCGAAAATAAAATATGAATTCGCTTGCGCATAATAACCTGTTTCCTTTCGTCGTATTTTTTTTCAATATCCATAATATCAATACTAAACGAGGTTGTTAAAGCAGTTAAAGCGCTATCGGCACTACTGTATGCTGCGGCAACCAATCCTAAGAGAAACAAAATGGCCACGCCAATTCCAAAACGCGTTTCCTGGGCGGCGAGCGTCGGAAAAAGCTGGTCTTTGTGGGCGTCTATTCCATTTTGCTGTGCGTAAACAGTTAGAAGCAATCCCAATGTTAAAAAAACAAAATTTACGATTGTAAGCACAATCGTAAACCAAAACATGTTTTTTTGTGCATCCTTTAAATTGCGGCAGGTGAGGTTTTTTTGCATCATATCTTGGTCTAATCCCGTCATTACAATGGCTATAAATGCACCGCTTATAAACTGCTTTATAAAATGATCGCCCGATTTCCAATCGTCAAAAAAGAAAATCTGGCTCATATCGCTATCTGCAATAAAAGTAAAAAGATTACCGCCGGACAATCCTAAATCGGTTGCCACATAATATACCGCCACCCCCACGGCAACTAACATAAAGAGCGTTTGCAGCGTATCAGTCCAAACAATTGTTTTTATCCCGCTCTTAAAGGTATATAGCCAAATAAGCAGGATTGTAATGGTAACGGTTATCCAAAAAGGAATATTTAAATCGTCAAATATTAAACTTTGCAACACTACTGCAACCAAGTATAATCTAAAGCTTGCGCCAACAACTCTTGAAAGCAAAAAGAAACTGGCACCTGTTTTATACGAAGCATTTCCAAATCGTCCTTCTAAATACGTATAAATAGAAGTAAGATTTAAACGATAATACAGCGGAAGTAATACCGTGCCAATAACTGCATAGCCTACAACATACCCCAACACTACTTGAAAATAACTAAATTTTGAAGCTTCTACCCAGCCCGGAACTGAGATAAATGTTACCCCGCTCAGCGAGGCACCAATCATACCAAAAGCTACCAAATACCATGGCGATTGTTTCCCAGCTTTAAAGAAATCTGCATTGCTGCCACCCTTATTTGTAAAATAGGAAATAAGTATTAAAACTATAAAGTAACCAAGAATAAGGAGCAGAATATGTAGCGGTTGCATGGAATGTTAGTTGTAATTTTTTAGGTTTGCTTTTCGGCGTAAAAATACAAAGTTTGATTTCCCCACCATTTTTATTTTTAATACTTTTGGAAACTTTGAAACAAATTACTCGTAACACCTTAAAAATTAATTATATGCGGTTTAAATTACTTCTTCTTACGGTATTGCTTTTTGGTTCTTTTACCAGTCAAGCGCAAGAATACCTTCACATGATTGACGCAGGTACCTATAAAGTACAGGATATTATTGACAGTGCCGAAACCTACTTCGCCGATAAAGACAAAGGCAGAGGATCTGGCTACAAACAATTTAAGCGCTGGGAATACAACGCCTTGCGAAGAGTCAAGGAAAATGGATTTCTCCCTACTACACAAGAGCGTTTAGACGAATTGCAGCAATGGAACGCATATTTAAATGAAACTTCAGCAAATAGAGGTGTTCTTACCGATAACTGGGAAGAATTAGGTCCTGATTATATGAATGCAACCTCAAGCTGGAATCCGGGCGTAGGTAGAATTACTGGGCTCGCAATAGATTTGGCCGATGCAAACCATATGATAGTTGGTGCGAATACCGGCGGGGTGTGGAAAACTACAGATGGCGCCCAAACATGGACGCCCCTATGCGATTATTTCTCTAATCTTTCGGTCTATTCGGTAGCTATAGACCCTGCAGATTCCAATACTTATTTCTTTGGATCAACCAATGGAAATATTTTTAAATCTACAGATGCCGGAGCCACATGGACACTCTTAGGGACCATTGGCAACAGTATTGTAAACAAAATATTAATTCATCCTACAAATTCCGATATAATGTTTGCTACTGCAGACAATGCAGGTATTTATCGTTCTGTAAATGGTGGCGTTACTTGGATAAAACCCGCTACAGATAACAGAGGCTACGATGTAGAATTTAAACCCGGCGACCTATCGGTGGTTTACGCCTCCGGAAGTGGTTTTCATAAATCTACAGACGGTGGGGCTACTTTTACAACTATAAGTGGTTTCTCTAGTGGCGCAAAAATGATTGGTGTTTCTGATGCAGATCCAAGTGTGGTATATGTTTTAGAAGCTGCCGGCGGTAAATTTGGAGGATTTTATACCTCTAGCGATAGTGGCGATAATTTTACGAAACTTAATCACGGCGGACTCAATTTCTTTGGTTATAGCACCAGTGGAAATGATAATAGCGGGCAGGCTCCTCGAGACATGGCTATTGCAGTAAACCCAACAGATGTAAACGAAGTTCATATTGCGGGTATTCTTACTTGGCGATCTATGAATGGAGGCGTTAATTTTTCCTGTACCTCAGATTGGATTCCTGGAAACGCCGCTTCACAAAATATAGGATATTGCCACGCCGATGTAGATGATCTTCAATTTTATGGTACCGCATTATTCGCAGTTACCGATGGTGGCGTTTTTAAAGCCGCTAATACGGTAACGGTTACTGCCAATTACTACGAAGATTTAACCGAAGGTCTTGGAATCCGTCAATTTTATAAAATAGGTGTTTCTCAAACAGCAGACGTAATTGTATCCGGAGGTTCTCAAGATAACGGTACTTCGGCATATACCGCAGTAAATGGTTGGAAAGACTGGTTGGGTGCCGATGGAATGGAATCGTTTATAGATAAATCTAATAGTAATCTGTATTACGGTACTACCCAAGGAGGGCAATTGTACCGTACAAGTAATGGCGGTAATACATATACGGGGCTTAACGAACCGGGAAGCGGTTCTGGAAACTGGGTTACACCCTTTGAACAAGACCCTATTGACGACAATGTAATTTATGTGGGCTATAATGTGGTGTATAAATCTATCAATTTTGGTTCAAGCTGGACGGCGGTTTCCCAAAACCTCGGCGCTAATTTAAATAACTTAAAAATTGCACAATCTAACAATCAGGTAATGTATGCTTCTCGTGCTGCATTTATATACAAAACTACCGACGGTGGAGCAACAAATTGGACGCAGATTACCAGTCCGGGAGGTTCAATAAATGCAATTGCTATACATCCAACCAATCCAGATAAGGTAGCAGTAGCAGTAGCTTCCGGAAATAAGGTTATGGTTTCGGACGACGGCGGAAATACTTGGACAAGCTATAAAAAGAATCTTCCAAACTTTAGTGCTTTTGCCTTGGTGTGGGATAATAACGGAGAAGATGGCCTGTACTTGGGTATGGATTACGGAATATATTATATAGATAACACCTTTACAGATTGGCAACCCTATAGCAATTTATTGCCAAATGTTTACGTAAACGAACTGGAAATTAACAAAGTAGATGGCAAAATATACGCAGGAACTTACGGAAGAGGCTTATGGGCATCCCCATTGGTTGCTGGCACTGCAGGAGTTGAAGACAGAATTTCTGCAAATAGCGTATCCCTGTACCCAAATCCAGCTTCGGCACAGTTTACCATCGCATTGCCAAAGGCTTTAAATGCTGAAGTACGCGTTTTTGATATTTCAGGAAAACTACTTATTTATCAAGCTGAAACGTTAATTTCATCAAAACATTCGGTTGATGTTTCGACACTGTCAACGGGAACTTATTTTGTTCGAATTAACAGTGAAGAGGGTACCGTTACCAAAAAACTTCTTATAAAATAAACATCATTTTTATATTAGAAATGCTTCGGGAAAAACATCTATTTCCGAAGCATTTTTTTTATAACTTCGCAGCAGGAATTAGGCTATGGAATTTTCTTCAAAACTTCTTGAAAATGCAGTAAACGAAATGTCTCAACTTCCCGGTATCGGTAAACGGACCGCCTTGCGTTTAGTACTGCACTTACTAAAACAACCCAACGAGCAATCGCAAAAATTGGCCAGTAGTTTGGTTAAAATGCGGGAGGAAATTAATTTTTGCAAAAACTGCCATAATATTAGCGACTCAAAACTGTGCGAAATTTGCGCTAACCCTCGCCGCGATGAACAATTAGTTTGCGTGGTGGAAGACATTCGCGATGTTATGGCTATTGAAAACACCAGCCAGTACCGCGGACATTATCACGTTTTGGGTGGCAAAATTTCACCAATGGACGGGGTAGGTCCGGGCGATTTAACCATTCCATCACTAGTTGAAAGAGTAAAATCAGGAAAAGTTCGCGAACTTATTTTTGCGTTAAGCTCAACGATGGAAGGCGATACCACCAACTTCTATATTTATAAACAAATAGAACCTTATAATATTGCCACTACAACCATTGCACGCGGAATTGCCGTGGGCGATGAACTTGAATATGCAGATGAAGTAACCTTAGGAAGAAGTATCTTGCATAGAATCCCTTTTGAATCCTCACTAAAAAACACCTAAGATTGAAACTTTCTGTTGTTATTCTCAATTATAATGTTCGTTATTTTTTAGAACAATGCATTCGTTCGGTTAAAATAGCCACCGCAAATTTGCACTCCGAAATTATTGTTATAGACAATGATTCTGAAGATGATAGTTGCCAAATGGTGAAAACGTTGTTTCCAGAGGTAATCTTAATTGAAAATAGCGAAAACGTTGGTTTTAGTAAAGCGAACAACCAAGCTGTGGCTGTAGCACAAGGCGAATACATTTGTATTTTAAATCCAGATACTGCAGTGTCTGAAGATACTTTTGTCAATACATTAAAATACGCCGAAAGCATTACTAATATTGGGGCTTTGGGAGTATATTTAATGGATGGCACGGGAAATTATCTTCCCGAGAGCAAACGCAATCTGCCCACCCCAAAAGTCTCCCTTTTAAAACTTACAGGCTTTCCCCAAAAATATTACGCCAAACAGCTTTCCGAAACTGAACAGGGCGAAGTAGGCGTATTGGTAGGCGCTTTTATGCTTATTAAAAAGAATATTTACGATGAGGTGGGAGGCTTTGACGAAGATTATTTTATGTACGGTGAAGACATAGATTTGTCTTATAAAATTACCAAAGCGGGTTATAAAAATCACTATCTCGGAAACACCACCGTCTTACACTACAAAGGCGAAAGCACCAAAATAGACGATGCGTATTTTAAACGCTTTTATGGCGCTATGCAGATTTTTTACAGGAAGCATTTTAATAAAAATTTTCTGTTAGAGGGTTCCGTAGCAGCAGGTGTGGCCTTGGCAAAAACCGTCAGAAAGCTTTCCCCAGTAGCTAAAACCAAACCGCTTCCAACCTTGGAGCGAAATTATTTTTTTACTGAAAATATCGAGCTATTGGAAAAACTTTCTGCCAGCACTGTAACCGTATTTCAGATGGTTTCAAAAAACATGCATCCGCGTATTGAGCTCGAAAACAGCTTGTTGGTTTTTGATGTTGACTATATTTCATACCGTGAAATTTTCAAAATCATGAAACAGTTAAAAGGAAAGAACAACCTTTTTCGTATTCGGCCAGCTGGATGTAATTTTATAATAGGCAGCGACCAAAGCGACGAAAAGGGCGGGGTAGTACTTTTTTAAGAAAATTGAAACCTTAATCGAGCAAATTTTAACTAATTTTGCAACGTTTTTAAAATAGGCACGCGGGTGCGTCCAAAATAAAACATTGAAAAAATATTATGGCAAAATTTGAATTGAAATTGCCCAAAATGGGCGAAAGTGTTGCAGAAGCAACCTTAACCAACTGGCTAAAGGAAGTAGGAGATACTATAGAGGCAGATGAGGCAGTGCTTGAAATTGCAACCGATAAGGTAGATAGTGAAGTGCCAAGTGAGGTAGATGGGGTTTTAGTTGAAAAGCTCTTTAACGTTGATGATGTGGTACAGGTAGGCCAGACCATCGCCATAATTGAAACCGAAGGTAGCAGCGCCAAAACAGATACGCCTGCTGCAGAAACCAAGCCTTCTCCAGAAGTAGTTAACCAAGTTGAAAAACAAGTAGAAACTGCTAAAGAAACGGTAAAAGCCCCGATTGAAAATACAGGCGATCGCTTTTATTCTCCTTTGGTAAAAAATATTGCATCAGCCGAAGGGATTTCGCAGGATGAACTTGATGCAATCTCCGGTACCGGAAAAGACGGACGGGTAACCAAAGACGATATTTTAGCATATGTAAAAAATAGATCTGCAGTAAAAACAGAGGCAGAACCGTCTAAAACTACGGAAACGCAAAAGCAGGAGCCTGCAAAACCAAAAACTCCGGTATCTGTTAATGGTAACGATGAAGTTGTTGAAATGACTAGAATGGGCAAACTTATAGCCCATCATATGATAGAAAGTACCCAAACTTCAGCTCACGTACAATCCTTTGTAGAGTGCGATGTAACCAATGTTTGGAATTGGAGAAATAAAGTAAAAGGCGCATTTGCTAAGCGCGAGGGTGAAAACCTAACTTTTACACCTATATTCATGGAAGCAGTGGCAAAAGCCCTAAAAGACTTTCCGATGATGAATATTGCAGTAGATGGCAACAACATCATAAAACGAAAAAATATAAACTTAGGAATGGCGGCAGCGCTTCCTGACGGAAATTTAATTGTACCTGTAATTAAAAATGCAGATCAGTTAAATTTACTTGGTATGAGCAAAGCCGTAAACGATCTCGCTAATCGCGCTCGCGAAAATAAATTAAAGCCAGACGATATTCAAGGAGGTACCTATACTGTTACAAATGTGGGAACTTTTGGTAGCATTATGGGCACACCAATTATAAACCAGCCGCAAGTGGGTATTTTGGCCCTGGGCGCTATTAGAAAAGTTCCGGCGGTAATTGAAACCCCGGAAGGCGATTTTATTGGTATTCGATATAAAATGTTTCTATCGCACAGTTATGACCATCGCGTTGTAAATGGTGCTTTAGGCGGACAATTTGTAAAACGCGTAGCCGATTATTTAGAAGACTGGGACCTTAATAGAGAAATTTAATATACTGTAAAATACTGTGTAAGGGGGTTTTGTTGTCAAAATCCCCTTTTTGGTTTTTATCTTTTTTCTAAGGTTTAATAAGCGGTATATTTACCTTTTTTTAAAATACAATAATGGAGCTCAACTTAAAAAAACCAATCTGCTTTTTCGATCTTGAAACTACGGGAATTAACGTAGCTTCCGATAGAATAGTAGAAATAGCCATCTTAAAAATTTACCCAAACGGAAATAAGGAAAGCCACACCTGGCGCGTAAATCCTGAAATGCCAATTCCCGCAGAATCTTCAGCAATACATGGCATTACAGATAAAATGGTGGCAAATGAACCCACATTTAAAGAGCTTGCACCAAAAGTTTATGCCCTGATTAAAGATAGCGATTTGGGCGGGTTTAATTCCAATCGTTTTGATATCCCACTGTTGGCCGAAGAACTGCTGCGCTCCGAAATAGATTTTGATATGAAAAAAGCACTATCTGTAGATGTGCAGACCATCTTTCATAAAATGGAGAAACGCACGTTAGAAGCGGCTTATAAATACTACTGCAATAAAGATTTAACCGATGCCCACAGTGCGGCTGCCGATACCCACGCAACCTATGAAGTATTAAAGGCACAACTGGAAAAATACGACGAGCTAAAAAATGATATCGGTTTTTTGGCAGACTTTAGTTCGCATCGGGATCACGCAGACTTTGCTGGCTTTATTAGTTATAACGACGATGGCGTTGAGGTTTTTTCCTTCGGAAAATACAAGGGAAACTTGGTTACCGAAGTTTTGGAAAAAGATTCCGGATATTTTGGGTGGCTGTTAAATGCAGACTTCCCCTTGTACACAAAACAGGTTTTAACCCGTATTAGATTGAATACCTTAAATACAAAATTTTAGCAGCTATATGAAAATAATCTGCATTGGTCGCAATTACGCCGATCATATAAAAGAGCTCGATAACGCCAAACCCACCGAGCCAATTATCTTTTTAAAACCCGATACGGCAATATTATTAAAGAAGCAGCCGTTCTTTATTCCAGATTTTTCAGACAACGTGCAGCACGAAGTAGAATTGCTAGTGCGAATCAATAAAATTGGAAAACATATCGATAAAAAATTCGCGCATAAATACTATGACGAAATTGGATTGGGTATAGATTTTACAGCCAGAGACTTACAGCTTCAATTAAAGGAAAAAGGTCTGCCGTGGGAAAAAGCCAAAGCATTTGACGGCGCTGCGGTTATTGGAAATTTTATAAAAAAAGAAAAATTTAACGACCTGAATAACATTGATTTTAGCCTGAAACGCAACGGAATAACGGTTCAAAAGGGCAATTCTATGTTAATGATGTGGAAAATTGATGCGTTAATCGAATATATTTCGAAATATTTTACCTTAAAAATTGGAGACGTTATCTTTACAGGAACTCCCGCTGGAGTAGGTAAGGTTGAAGCAAACGATGTATTGACGGGATATATAAGTGAAACAGAAATGTTTTCAATAAAAGTAAAATAGTATGACAAAATATTATGAAAGAGAGAATCTAAACGAAATCGCCGATGGCGATCCAGATTTTTTACAGGTATTGGCACAGACATTTTTAGATGAAATCCCACCGGATTTATATTCTATGAAAGAAGCCATCGAAAATGAAAATAGAGATTTAGCCTATCAATTTGCACACAAAATGAAGCCGAATATTGAGATGTTCGGCATAGATGCGCTTAAGGATATTACAAGCATTGAAGCTTGGTCTAAAACCTCTAAAAATAAAGCCAGTGTAATTCCGCATTTAGAAAACGTGCTAACTACATTAGATAATGTTTTTGAGGAGTTGAAGAAAGACTTCGATTTATAACATGCTTGCAGAAATTATTACCATAGGCGATGAAATTCTCATCGGTCAAATTATTGATACCAATTCGGCCTATATTTCAAAAGAGCTGAATAAAGTAGGGGTAAAGGTCTATCAAATTACTTCGGTTCAAGACGACCGTCTCCATATTCTACAGGCTTTCGAGGACGCCAAAAAACACGCCGATCTCGTAATAATTACGGGCGGTTTAGGCCCCACCAAAGACGATATTACCAAACAAACTTTCTGCGATTTTTTTAATGATGTTTTAGTCGAAGATAAACGCGTTATTGAAAACGTGGCACAACTTTTCAAGAAATATCAGCTCAACAAACCCTTGCCGGCCAATTTTCAACAAGCAATGGTTCCGTCTAAAGCTACCATTTTAATGAATGCGTTTGGTACGGCACCCGGAATGTGGATGGAGAAAGACGATGTGGTTTTTGTTTCCTTGCCCGGAGTGCCCTACGAAATGAAACACCTAATGCAGCAAGAGGTTTTGCCACGTATTATTAAGCGTTTTAACAGGCCACATATTTACCACAAAACCCTTTTAACCTATGGTTTGGGCGAAAGTGCCATTGCAGAGCGCATCGCCGCGTGGGAAAACAATCTGCCCGAAACAATTAAGCTCGCCTATCTGCCCTCCTTAGGGAAAGTGCGATTGCGACTTTCTTCTACAGGAAACGATGAAGTTGCGCTAAAGGAAACCGTAGATTCCCAAATGGAGGTTTTAAGCCAAATGCTTTCAGATATTGCCGTGGGGTTTGAGAATGAAACTTCCATGGTAGAATTAATCGGAAAAATTTTAAGTGAAAAAGGAATGAGTTACAGTGTTGCCGAAAGTTGTACTGGAGGTAGAATTGCTTCTGAAATAATTCAGTCTGCCGGAGCATCCAATGCATTTATGGGCGGCATAATTCCTTATGATACTAATTTAAAAACCAAGATTCTGGGGGTTCCGAAAAACATAATTGAAACGTATAATGTGGTTAGTATCCCAGTGGCCGAAGAAATGGCAAAGCGATGTTGTGTGCTTTTTGAATCGGATTACGCAATTGCAACTACAGGAATTGCGGGCCCAACCAAAGGCGATGGTAATGATGAAGTAGGCACGGTATGTATTGCTATTGCTGCGCCTAGCGGAATTACCTCAGAAAAATTCAGTTTTGGGCAGGACCGTTTTCGCGTTATAGAAAAGACCACCAATAAAGCTTTGGAGATGCTCCTAAAAGAAATTTTAAAAAACTAAATTTCTTTTGTTGTACATCCCAAAAGAATTACTTAAATTTGCACCCTGTTTTAAAAATAACTTAAAAAGGTTAAGGAATGTCAAGAGTTTGTGAACTTACCGGAAAGAAAGCGATGGTTGGAAATAACGTGTCGCACGCAATGAATAAAACCAAACGTAAGTTTGATGTAAACTTGCTAAAAAAGCGCTTTTATATCCCAGAGGAGGACAAGTGGGTTACCCTTCGTGTTTCGGCTTCTGCTATAAAAGACATCAATAAAAAAGGTATTTCTGCGGTTATGAAAGAAGCTCGCGAAAAAGGCTTTTTAACAAAATAATTGCAATAATCAATAAAGTCTGTTACAATGGCTAAAAAAGGAAATAGAGTACAAGTAATTTTGGAGTGCACTGAGCACAAGGAATCTGGACAACCAGGAACTTCTCGTTACATCACTACCAAAAACAAAAAGAATACACCGGACAGAATGGAGTTGAAGAAATTCAACCCTATTTTAAAGAAAATGACGGTTCATAAAGAGATTAAATAATATAAGTCATGGCAAAGAAATCAGTAGCATCGTTACAAACAGGATCAAAGCGTTTAACCAAAGCAATTAAAATGGTTAAGTCGCCAAAATCGGGGGCATATACATTTACTGAAGCTATTATGGCTCCAGAATTGGTAAACGACTGGTTGAACAAAAAGTAACCAGCTTAAAATATTGAAGAAAAGCCACTTTTTTGCGAAGGTGGCTTTTCGTATTTTTACCATCTCAAAAAAATAACTTTGTCAAAAGCTTAAAACTTTTTTCAAAGTTGACGAACCGACAACAGTTAACCGATAACCGAACCATGAGTCTATTCAAAAAAATATTTTCGAAAGAGAAAAAAGAAACGCTCGATAAAGGACTTGAAAAAACAAAGACTTCCTTTTTTGATAAACTGAGCAAAGCAGTTGCCGGAAAAAGCAAGGTTGATGACGATGTTTTAGACAACCTTGAAGAAGTTCTTGTGTCTAGTGATGTGGGCGTAAATACAACACTTAAGATAATTGATAGAATTGAAGCGCGCGTAGCCCAAGATAAATACTTGGGAACAGATGAGCTCAATAAGATTTTGCGCGAGGAAATTGCAGGTCTTCTAAGCGAAATAGATTCCGGAAACGCTACAGATTTTGAAATTCCAGCAAATAAAAAACCATATGTTATTATGGTAGTTGGTGTAAATGGGGTAGGGAAAACAACCACTATTGGCAAACTGGCATATCAATTTAAAAAAGCTGGAAAGAAAGTGGTATTGGGTGCAGCAGATACCTTTCGCGCCGCCGCCATTGACCAATTACAAATTTGGGCCGATAGAACCGATGTCGAAATTGTAAAACAAAGTATGGGCAGTGATCCTGCAAGCGTAGCTTTTGATACCCTCCAAAGTGCGGTAACCCAAAATGCCGACGTGGTGATTATAGATACTGCCGGACGTCTTCACAACAAGGTTAATCTAATGAACGAGCTTACAAAGGTAAAACGGGTAATGCAAAAAGTAGTTCCGGATGCACCGCACGATGTGTTGTTGGTCTTGGATGGTTCTACAGGTCAAAACGCATTTGAACAAGCAAAACAATTTACTGCTGCCACCGAAGTAACTTCCCTTGCCGTTACAAAACTTGACGGTACAGCCAAAGGCGGTGTAGTAATAGGAATTAGCGATCAATTTAAAATTCCTGTAAAATATATTGGCGTAGGTGAAGGCATGGAAGATCTGCAGGTTTTTAATAAATTTGAATTTGTAGATTCATTCTTTAAGTAGATGGAAGAAAAGGCAAATAATAAACCCAGCAAAATTTATCAGTATATTTTGCTCGCCTTGGTTGGCTATATCGGAATTCTTACCGGGTATCATACATTCAAAATTATTCAGTATTTTTTTAAATCGGTGCCAAATCCGTTAATGCCTTTAGATTTATATAAATACATAGCTTTTCCGTATTTATCTTTTATTCCTTTTCTTTTGGGATTGCTGATTTTAGGTCTCTATTTTGCAAGAAGGAAATATTTCAAAAAAAAACACGTAATTCTGTACGTAATACTAATTCTTGTTTTCCATCTTTCACAAACCAGCCTGCTCGAATTGTTTGACGGTTTTAATCCGTACGGTGGATAAAATAGTTTAAATCGAAACATAAAAAAAACCTACAAGGTTTTGGAAACCTTGCAGGTTATTTGACTTTATTCTTTATACGAAAACGTGGCTTATTTAGTCCTACGTCTTTCAGCGCAGCAGTCTTACGTCTTTTTGAAAGCGTTTCCTCCGTGACTAAAACAAAACCACGAATCCACAAATATTTTTTAAGTATCATTCGTGAATTCGTGGCTAAAATTAAACGCTACAGTCTTTTTACCCGAATTGTTTGACGGTCTTAATCCGTACGATGGATAAAATAGTTTAAATCGAAACATAAAAAAAACCTACAAGGTTTTGGAAACCTTGCAGGATATTTGACTTTATTCTTTATACGAAAACGTGGCTTTTTTAGTCTTAAGTCCTACGTCTTTCAGCGCAGCAGTCTTGCGTCTTTTTGAAAACGTTTCCTCGGTGACTAAAACAAAACCACGAATTCACAAATATTTATTGAGTATCATTCGTGAATTCGTGGCTAAAATTAGAGGCTAAAGTTCTAGCTTCTTTTTAAAGAGTTTCCTTCAACCAATTAAAAAACTCGCGTTGCCATATTAAAGCATTTTGCGGTTGCAACACCCAGTGATTTTCTTCGGGAAGATAGAGGAGCTTACTTTTTATACCTTGCAATTGTGCAGCCTGAAAAGCCCCTAAACCTTGTTCAATAGGAACGCGGTAATCCTTGCCTCCTTGAATAATCATAATTGGGGTGTCCCATTTATCAACATATGTTATTGGGTTAAATTCATTAAAAGCTTTTTGCGCAATGGCATTGTCTTTTTCCCAATAGGCACCACCCATATCGTAGTTTACAAAAAATAATTCTTCGGTTGTTCCGTACATGGCGCGCGTGTCAAAAACTCCGTCGTGGGCGATAAAAGTTTTAAAACGACCTTCGTGATTTCCAGCCAGCCGAAAAACAGAATATCCGCCAAAACTAGCTCCTATTGCACCTAGACGTTTATTGTCCACATACGGTTCTTTAGCAACATCATCAATCGCATCGAGGTAATCCTGCATAGCGCCACCGCCCCAGTCACCGCTAATTGCTTCATTCCATTCCACGCCGTGACCTGGCATTCCGCGACGGTTTGGCGCTACAATAATATACCCCTGAGATGCCATAAGTTGAAAATTCCAACGCGTGGAATAAAACTGCGACAGCGCCGATTGTGGCCCGCCCTGTGCGTAAAGCAAGGTTGGGTACTTTTTATTTTTGTCGAAATTTGGCGGAAGAATAACCCAAACCAGCATTTGCTTACCATCTTTTGTAGTTACCATTCTCTTCTCAACCGTAGGTAAGGTTAACTTTCCGTAGAACTCGGTATTTACTTGTGTAAGTTGCTTAAAGGTGTTGCTCTTTAAATTGAAAGAGAATATTTCGGTTGCGTGATTCATATCGGTGCGAGTAACAATTAACTGCCCATCTATTTCTGCAACAATCCCAGTTACATCAAACTGCCCCTTTGATAGTTGTTCAACAAGCGGCATTTTTCGAGTCTTCCCAGGATAATCAACCTTAAAAATTTGTTTGGTTCCGTCAACTGGAGCGGTAAAATAAATATCCTTGTTGTTTTTAGCCCAGGTAAATCCGTTTACCGTGCCATCCCATTGAGCGGTTAAGTTTTGTTTTACGCCGTTTTCCAGTACAACAATATCGTTTTTATCGGCTTCATAACCATCGGTTTTCATTTGAAGCCACGCCAAAGTACCATTTTCTGAAAAAGCTGGCTGCGTATCGTATCCTTTGTTTTCTTCGGTTATATTTTCAGTTTGTTTACTAGCAAGGTTATACTTGTAAATGTCTGTATTAGTACTAACCGCATAGTCGGTTCCAGCTAACTTTTTACTTACGTAAAAAATGTTTTCGCCTTTTGGCCCCCAGATATAATCCTCATCACCGCCAAACGGTGCTTGTGGTGTGTAGTACGGTTGTTGTGGCGTAATATCGGTTTCGGCACCTGTGTTTACATCTTTGTAAAAAACATGGCTATAGCTACCGTCGTTGTATTTATCCCAGTGGCGATAATCTAATGAAGTATAAACGTACGCATCGCTTTTGGGAAGGTCGCTGTAAATATCCTTCGCCATTACATCTTTTACGTGTACCTCTTTATCTATTAAAAGAAAGTTGCCATCGGGCGAAAGGTTTTTATCGGCTACTTTGGCTTCTTCTTTTGTAACTTCGGCAAAATTGCCACCCGAAACGCGCATTGCGTAATACTTAGAGTCGAAACTGTTTTCCGGTATATTTGGCGTGGTTACTTTATAAAAAAGCACTTCGCCGTTTTCAGAAATTCCAATCGGACTTACTTTTTTCACCTGCCATAAAAGCTCGGGAGTCATTGTGTTTTGCGCAAACAAAAAGCCAGCACAAAGAAAGGCCAGCAGGAAAGTTATTTTTTTCATCTGAATAAAATTATTGAATTTTTAACGAGTGTAAAGTTACTTAAAATAGTTGGTAGCGTAAATGAGATTTAGTAATTGTGAATAGGGTGGTTTTTTAATGGTATCTTTGCACCCCGATAATAAAAATTTTATATGCGTACCAAATCCCTTAAAAAGAATAAGATAAATGTTGTAACCCTCGGTTGCTCTAAAAATGTGTATGATAGCGAGGTGCTTATGGGCCAATTGCGAGCCAGTAAAAAAGAGGTGGTTCACGAAGAAGAGGGCAATATTGTAGTTATAAATACCTGCGGTTTTATTGCCAATGCAAAGGAAGAAAGTATAAACACCATTCTGGAATACGTTCAAAAAAAGGAAGAAGGAACGGTTGATAAAGTTTTTGTAACGGGCTGTCTTTCGGAACGGTATAAACCCGATCTTCAAAAGGAAATCCCCAATGTAGATGAGTATTTTGGCACCACTGAACTTCCAGGTTTACTAAAAGCTTTGGGCGCAGATTACAAACACGAATTAATTGGCGAGCGAATTACAACCACCCCTAAAAATTACGCCTACTTTAAAATAGCCGAAGGCTGCGACCGGCCGTGCTCGTTTTGTGCAATCCCGATTATGCGCGGAAAGCATAAAAGCACCCCAATGGAAGATTTGGTAACCGAAGCCGAAAAACTCGCCGCAAAAGGGGTAAAGGAATTGATTTTAATAGCCCAAGATTTAACATACTACGGGTTAGATTTATACAAAAAACGAAACCTGGCAGAGTTACTTCAGAAATTGGTAAAAGTTGAAGGTATTGAATGGATACGTCTTCATTACGCATTCCCAACGGGCTTTCCGATGGATGTTTTGGAGGTAATGCGCAACGAACCAAAGGTGTGTAATTATATAGATATTCCGTTGCAGCATATTTCAGATTCAATATTGAAATCCATGCGCCGTGGAACTACAAAAGCAAAAACCACTAAACTCTTAGAAGATTTTAGAGCTGCCGTCCCGGAAATGGCAATCAGAACTACGCTAATTGTTGGGTATCCCGGCGAAACGGAAGAAGATTTTCAAACCCTAAAACAATGGGTTAAAGATATGCGTTTTGAACGCTTGGGTTGCTTTACCTACAGCCACGAAGAAAATACACACGCCTACAATCTCGAAGACGATGTGCCGGAAGAAGTAAAAATAGACCGCGCCAACCAGATTATGGAAATTCAATCACAAATTTCTTGGGAATTGAACCAGCAAAAAGTTGGTAAGGAATTTAAAGTAGTGATAGACCGTAAAGAAGGTGGCTATTTTGTAGGTAGAACCGAATTTGATAGCCCCGACGTAGATAACGAAGTTTTAATAAATGCCGAAGACGACTATCTGCGAACCGGCGAATTTTTCAATGTAAAAATTACCGCCGCGGAAGATTTCGACCTTTATGCTGAAGTTGTTTAATTGGTAACCCTGAGCAGCTTGTCCTAAACGTAGACAACCGGTAGCTGTTAATTACAAGGAAAAATCACGCCTCGGGAAGTATATTTCAAAAAAAGTAACTTTTTACAAATATGCTGTTGAATTGTTATCTTTGAAAGAAACTCGCTATTATGAGAAACTCCCAACGTTTTACATTTCCGAAAACGGTCCTCTTCGGGATAACTACGCTGTATGTAGTGTTAATGCTGGCAACCTATTTTCTGTATTATAAAGAACCCACCGTAATTTGTGCACAGCGTATGTTGACTGCGCAAACCATTGCCTTGCTTTTTCAAGTGGTGCTTAATTATATAAATTATCACGCAAAAAATAAAATCGTAATTCTGGGCACTTTGTTCGTTAGTGCAATGATTATTTTTGGAGCCATTACTGCCTTTTTTAGCCTTACAATTATGTGCGAATTTTATGGATTTTAAAAAAATCTAAATACGTTAACCTGAACGCTACAATTTGAAAAAACTGCTCATCATCGGTCACACTTTTCCGGAGCCCAGCACAACAGCTGCAGGTAGCCGAATGATGCAGTTGTTACAGTTATTTGAAGCTGAACAGTATGAGATAACCTTTGCGAGTACAGCTTCGGTTTCGGAACATACTGCTAAACTGGAATTACGAAACATTTCGGTAAAAAACATTCTTTTAAACGATCCTTCTTTTGATGAATTTATAAAAAACCTAAATCCTGAAATCGTACTTTTTGATCGATATATTTCTGAAGAACAATTTGGTTGGCGCATTTCAGAAAACTGTCCGAATTGCCTTAAAATTCTCGACACCGAAGATTTACATTTTCTAAGGAAGGCGAGGGAAGAAGCAATAAAAGCAAACCTTTCGGTTTCTGATGCAAATTTATTTTCAAATTTGGCCAAGCGGGAATTGGCGAGTATTTTACGTTGCGATCTGTCGCTAATTATTTCAGAATATGAAATGGAGCTGCTTCAAAATACCTTTAAAATTTCCGGTGAAATACTTCACTATTTACCTTTTTTAATTGAATCGGTTTCCGAAGAAATACAGACTTCTTCATTTAAAGAACGCCAAGATTTTATTGCGATTGGCAATTTATTGCACGCGCCGAATGTAGATTCGGTTTTGCAGTTAAAGCAAATCTGGCCCGAAATTAAAAAGCAACTTCCAAAGGCAGAGCTGCATATTTATGGGGCATATGCTCCGCAACAAATTCTTCAATTAAATAATAAAAAAGAAGGTTTTATTATCAAAGGCTGGGCTAATAACTTGGAAACAACACTGCAAATGTATCGCTTGCAATTGGCGCCCTTACGTTTTGGCGCCGGCCTTAAAGGCAAATTGCTCGATGCAATGCGTTTTGGGTTGCCCTCTGTAACCACAAAAATTGGAGCAGAGGCCATGCGAGGAAAATATCCTTTTGGTGGCGCAATTACTGATGAACAAACCAATTTTATCACGCAAGCTATACACTTGTATTCTGATGAAAATACATGGCA
This sequence comes from Aequorivita flava, assembly GCF_038742595.1. Taxonomy (NCBI): domain Bacteria; kingdom Pseudomonadati; phylum Bacteroidota; class Flavobacteriia; order Flavobacteriales; family Flavobacteriaceae; genus Aequorivita; species Aequorivita flava. The sequence goes on from NZ_JBANCF010000013.1 coordinate 30,514, forward strand.
GGAAGCCCAGAAAAATGGGTTTGGAATAATTAAAAACCGTTTTCGAAAAAATCTTTTTTCCAAACAATTTATGTCGCGTATAAATGAGCTTCTGGCTAGGCTCGATGCACATCGGCAGCATAATTTTACAGGACAAATTTTACAGCACCATACGCTACAAAGTACAAAGTATTTGAGCAAGTGGATTGAGTCTAAAAGCGTGATTGCACACAATGCGTCGCCAGTTTGTTTTGCCAATTCCGATGAGGTGCGCGAAGATTACAAGCAGTAGTTTTTCTGAAATTTTAATTAGTTTTGCTTTTTTATCCCCTCAATATGAAAGACAATTCTAATCGTAAACTCGAAGAAACAGCCGTTGAGCGCAAAGCCCTTTTTGATAAGATAAATAACTTTTCCGAAGCATTTTTAGAAGGTCTTCCCGAGCGAAAGGCTTTTCATTATAATACGCATCAAACCACCGACGCCGATTCATTTTTTAATATAAATTCTGAAAAAACTTCTTTAGACAATATCTTAAGTTTTTTTGAGGAACGGGTTTTAAACGTTGGACTAAACCCCACTTCCGGGGGGCATTTGGGCTATATTCCCGGAGGAGGAATATACAGTGCCGCCGTTGCAGATTATCTGGCCGCCGTTACCAATAGATATGCTGGCGAGTTTTATGCCTCGCCCGGTGCCGTACGGATGGAAGATGCGCTAATAGATTGGGCTGGCAAATTAATGGGATTTACGGAAGATTTTGGCGGTAATTTGACTTCTGGTGGGAGCCTAGCCAACCTTATTGCGCTCCATACTGCCAAACACCACAAAAAAGTAATTGGTACTGCCATAGCTAAAAACGTGGTTTATTGCACAGCACAATCACACCACAGTATTTATAAAGCATTAAAAATTATTGGGCTGGAAGACTGTATTGTTCGCGAAATTGCTTTGGATGATAATTTTAGAATTTCGGTAAAAGCGTTCGAAAATCAATTAAAAGCTGACGGTGCAATGGGGCTAAAACCTTTTTTGCTCATTGCAAACGCCGGCTCTACAGATGTTGGTGCCGTAGATCCGTTGGAGGCATTGGGGAAACTTGCAAAAAACTACAATCTTTGGTTTCACGTTGATGGAGCGTACGGGGCATTTTTTATGCTAACGGCTTCTGGCAGGGCAAAATTAAAAGGTATTGAAATGGCCGATTCCATTATACTTGATCCGCATAAAGGTATGTTTCTACCCTATGGTTCGGGAATCGTGTTGGTAAAGAATAAAAAGCAACTCGCGGCCGCTCATAGCTATACCGCCAATTATATGCGCGATGCCTATATTGAGGACCAGTACTCTCCATCTAATTTATCGCCAGAACTGAGTAAACATTACCGCGGCTTACGTATGTGGTTGCCATTAAAATTATACGGAGAGCAGATCTTTACCGATTATTTAAACGAAAAATTGCAATTAACTACATGCCTGTCGGATGAATTGTTAGCCCTAGGTTATAAATTAGTCTGCAAACCAGATTTAAGCGTTGTAGCTTTTAGATTGGCTTTAAAGAAATACGATAACGACACGCAAAATAAAAGGGTTTTAGACTATATTCAAAAAGACGGACGTATTTTCATTTCTTCCACAATTCTTGATGATAAACTCACTTTGCGCGCTGCAATTTTATCTTTTAGAACCCATAAAAAAGATATTGACCTTTTCTTAAAGCTTCTTAAGGAAGCAAAGCAAAACTTGATGAAATAACGCGGAAGGCGCTGTGCAAATAATCGCAGCAAATATTAAATATAACTACTCCTTTGTAACCTAATTTAATAAAACTCATCCAAAATGTGAACAGAAAACAATTGGATATGGGTTTTATCTTTCCGTATAGAGTAAAAGTTTTAAGCGTTGAAACTATAAATAACAACGTAATTCTTTTAAAAATTGAAAAGCCTTTTAGATTTGAATTCCAACTCGGACAAGTAGTTGACTTAAGTATTTTTAAACCCGGATTTGAACTTTCGGTAGCTTCGTTTACAATCGCCAATACGCCTTCGGAAAATCATTTGGCCTTTATAATTAAAGTGTATCCGCGAAAGGGACTTACCGAAGCGATTTCAAAACTAAAACCCGATGAAATAGTTCAAATTTCTACCCCTTGGAATTCGTACGCATACAAGGGTAGTGGAACTTTTATAGCGGCGGGCGCGGGAATAACGGCCTTTTTGCCAATTTTTGAAACCATTGAAGACAAAGGTATAGATGTAAAACAGGAACACAGTTTAATTTATGCAGATAAAAGTAAAAGCGATGTTTTATACTACAATAAATTAAAAAAAACCTTTAATAATAAACTGTCTGTTATTTTAAGTAGGGCAAAATCTAGAAACCTTTCTTTTGGGAAAATTGACGAAGATTATCTTTCAAAATTAATCAGCAGTACAGAACAATACTTTTATATCTGTGGCCCCCGAAGTTTTGAAAAGGAAGTTAAAACGCATTTGGTTACCATTGGCGTTAAAAAACGAAATATTCAAACAGGTTACAACCTATAATACGTGTGATAGGTTTTATTTTAATTTAGAATTATTGTCTTTTTAACAACTTCAACCTTCTTGGTGGTAATACTTCAATATTGCTCTTTCAATATTTAACATAACTAAAAAATGATCTGGATTTTTTTGTAACCGGATTCAATTTTATGAATCTAAAACTAAAGAATCGAAACCTCGAAATTGATTTTTCGAAATAGGGAGAGATTATTAATTCACAAATAAAACCTAAAGATTATGAGAAAAAAAATTATGATTTATATGTTGCTGCTCGGCGTATTTACGTCGCTGGGCTTATACAGTTGTAGCAATGATGACGATGGCGATACCGGTAGGTTGGCACCTGGAGAAGGCAGTTTAAACCTACCTCCCTTAGATGCCCAATTGGTACAGGAAGGGCAAGATATATTCCGTTACGACACTTTTGGCGATGAAACGTTTTGGACAGATGTGTTACAGATGAATGAAGTTGTAGAAGCTGCCGTAAGTCCGAATACCGCATTGGCAGTAGGGTTAAAAGTAGATGCCGAAGCATTGCCACCTGCCGTTGTTGAAGCCATCCAAAATGGACAAGTTGATTTGGACGATCCACAAACTACGCTCGTGCTTTTACAGCTTAATGCCGTGGTTGGGGTGCAAGGTGAAGTAAGCGAAAATGCCGATGGCTCTTTAAAGCTAGATAGAATGGGAATAACCTGTGCATTATGCCATTCCACAGTAGATGATTCTTTTGCTCCGGGAATAGGAAGCCGATTAGATGGTTGGGCAAATCGTGATTTAGATCCCGGGCTCATTATATCATTATCACCAGCCTTAGATCAACAAACAAAAGATGTTTACGCCTCTTGGGGTCCGGGTATATATGATCCCAGATATAGTAACGATGGGTTAAATAACCCTGTTGTAATTCCGCCAGCTTATGGTTTATATGGTTTGCCAAAGGCAATTTTTACCGGCGATGGTGATGTTGAACACGAACCAGCAGGACCAGTGGCGTACTGGAATAGATACGTGGCGGTAACGCAAATGCGTGGCCATGGGTATTTTGCAGACCCACGTCTTAACTTAGAAGTAGATCACAGAGAAGGCGATGATTTAGTTACAGACAAACTCCCTGCTTTACAGGCCTATCAGTTTTCAATTTCCGCACCAACGCCACCAGCAGGTTCGTTTGATGTTGCTGCCGCTGCACGTGGTAAAGAACTATTTTCTGGAAAAGCGCAGTGTGCGAGCTGCCACAACGGACCATTATTTACAGATGTTGTAGATGGTGGAAAACTTCATCCTCAAAGTGCATCGGTAGCGGTAGATAAAGATTATGTTAAACGATCTGCTACCAAACAATGGAGAGTTACTCCACTGAAAGGTCTTTGGCAACACCCACCGTATTTCCACGATGGTTCCGCAGCAACCTTGGCTGATGTAGTGAATAGATATAATGAAGTAAATAATCTCGCCTTAACCGGTTCTGAAAAGGATGACCTTACTGAATATTTGAAATCGCTATAAGAAATTAATAGTCTAAAGGTTGAAACACACTTAGAATTTTCAGATCCACTTTTTTTATATGCATCTCTTTTAGAGGAGTCTATCCCCAGTTAAACTGACCTCTAAAGAGATGCATTTTTAGTAAATGAACTAATGATTGTTCAACTTATTATCGTGTTTTTAAAATCCAAAATTAGCAATCACTTTATATCAAAATATATGTAAAACGATGACCAAAAAGAAAGGCGTCATTGAAGATCAATCTAAAAGTACAAATATGAAACTTAATAGAATTCTTTATATAATTCTGGTTTTGATATTATTTACAAGCTGCAAAAGTAAATTGATATATCAAAGTATCGACTTTGAAAACAATTATAAATTCAATTCTGAAATTCAAGAAGAACTTGTTAAAGATACCGTGGCCTGGAAATATCAAATTTCAGCAGGAGAATATGCAATCAATGGAGATTATAAAAATGCATTAGAACAATGGGATGTCGCATTTCCAGGGAGTGCTAAAACACTTTCTCAAAAGCAAATCGATTCAATTATTGCCAAATACAAAATTGTACCAGCAATAAATTATATAGTTGAACAGGCAAAATCAAACCAAATTGTCATCATAAATGAAGCACATTACAATTCGTCCCATCGCGCTTTTACTGAAAAATTACTTCCAAAACTATACGAAATTGGATACACAAATCTCGGACTTGAAGCCTTAACCAACGGCGAAAATGTAGATTCCCTACTCAATAAAAGAGGCTATCCTATTCAAGAAAGTGGATATTATACTAAAGATCCAAAATTTGGAAATTTAATTAGAACCGCTCTACAAAATGGGTATACCGTTTTTCCCTACGAACGCACCTCTAGGACAAACGGAAAAGAAAGAGAAATTGAACAAGCGGAAAACATAAAAAAGATTATTGATAAAAATCCCAATGAGAAATATATTATCCATTGTGGTTTTGGTCACGTATTAGAAGGAGATGTTCAAAATTGGGAAAAGGCTATGGCAGGAAGACTGTATGAATTTACAGGAATAAATCCACTGACAATTAATCAGACCAAGTATAGCGAAAGAAGTAAACCCGAATTAAATAATCCATTATTAGAAGCCTTGGCTTTAAGTGAACCCTCTATACTACTCGACGAAAATGGCAAACCACTAAAGTATACCAAAGAAGAAAGTTATACCGATATAGCAGTCTTTCATCCAATTACGAACTATTTAAATGACAGGCCAAACTGGCTATTTGATTCAGATAATAAAGAAATCAAGATTGATTTAAAGGATGTAAACATTTCATTTCCGGTGATGGTTTTGGCTTATTTTAAAGATGAGGATACTACTAAAGCTGTTCCTACAGATATTATTGAAATTCAAAATAAAAATGCTCTTGGACATCTCGCTCTAAAAAGTGGAACCTATGTTATTGTAGTCACTAATAAAATGCGAAGATCATTAAAGTTTGAATTGAAAGTGAAATAAATATTTCAGTCTAAAACGAAAACAAAATGCACATCCCCAATTATTTTAAAAACGAAAATTTAGAAGAGGTTAAAAACTTCCTGATTCAAAATAGTTTTGGGATTTTGATAAACCGGACGGAGGAAAGATTGACCGGAACCCATATTCCAATGGAAATCGATAAAAATGAATATGGAGAAGATGTACTGGTGGGGCATGTTTCAAAAGCGAATCCGCAATGGGAAAATTTTAATGACAAAGAGGAAATACTAGCAATTTTTAACGGGCCACACGCCTACGTTTCTTCTTCTTGGTACGAAAAAGAAAATGTTCCTACTTGGAATTATATTGCAGTACACGTTTACGGGGAAATCAGAATTATTGAAGGCGATGAATTATTAGATTCTTTAAGGAAATTAGTAAACAAGCACGAAAGGAATTCTGAAAATCCAGTTTCTGTAGAAAACATGTCAAGTGAAACGCTTAAACAAATAAATGGAATCGTTGGGTTTAGTATAAAAATAAATGAAATTCAAGCCGCCTATAAACTTTCGCAAAACAGAAACCAAACTGATTATCACACTATCATTGAAAAGCTCGAAAAAAATGGAAACCCTATTTCAGATGAAGTTGTGACTGAAATGAAAAAAAAATCAATTAACTGTAAATTAAGGCGATGAACTATTTAATAAAACAAGCAAAATTTATTCCTTTATTATTCTTTGTTCCAGTCACTATAGCTGGGTTTTTAGTCCCTAGTTACAGCATGATAAAACAACAAGGAAGCGAAATTACATTGACAACCTATAAAACCGCAATTTTTATTTTAGAAAGCGGGGCGCTTTTGTCTGGCTTATCCGGTATTTTATTGGCTTTGGGAATTATGCTTAAATATAAAAGGTTCTATCTCTCAAGCGTAATATTAATTGTATTTAGTATTTCCATGATATCTAATGGATTGTTCCCTATGGGTAGTCCAATGCACGGATTTTATGGAATTGGTCTTTCACTTATGTTATTGCCATTTATTAGTTGTTATGAATTAAAAAATGAAATGGTAAGAAAGACCTTTTTTAAGATATCTATAATTTCTGGCTTTGTAATGTTCATATATTTCTGGTCAACGATCGTTGGTTTGGACCCTCAAGATTATCAGGGGTTAACACAAAGAATAGCAGCCATATTTATGTTTGGATGGATTGCATATTTGGCATACGAATTAGAGAAAAGCGTTTCGATGTAACGTAGATATTGCATAGAACGAGTCATTGGAAATTCAAGCCGCCTATAAGCTTTCCCAAAACAGAAACCAACCTGATTATCACACTATCATAAAAAAGCTCGAAAGTACAGGATATCCTAACCCAAAAGGAGTAACTGAAGAAATGAAAAAAAAAATCAAATAACTATAATTTTAAAATCAAAAACTGTAACCAATTTAAAATTTTTATTGCCTTATCTATAAAATAATGAAAGAAATAAATCGAAGTATCAGACCACATTTTTTAATACTTTTTATGCTTTTTGCATTTTCTTGCAAGACAGGAATACATTCTACATTTCAAAACACAAGCAAATTCCAAGAAGAACATCCCAACTTTTCATCAAAATTTGAAAACCAAGTAAAAGACATCTACAAAGAAAAAGAATTGTATGGAGATTTTATTTTTGCTGTAGTTGATGAAAATGGATTGGCTTATTCATTTGCTCTCAACAGAGATATTCTAAATGGAAAAGTATCATCTCTTGACAATAATTCCCCTATTTATATTGCATCTAGCACAAAAGCATTTACAGGAACGCTACTCAAAATATTAGAACAGAAAAAGATACTCGATTTAAACAAATCACTTAATGATTACCTGCCACAACTTGATTACAGTGACAGTATAGACACAAAGAAAATCACAATTAAAAGCCTTTTAAATCACACTCACGGCACATTTAGCACAAGTATGACGTGGAAAACAGCTTTTTTGGGTTATAGCGGTAAAAATGAAGAATTAATCAACGATTTAAATACAGACTTTCTTTATGACCCATCAGGTAAATTTCGATATTCGAATGTTGGACCAATTATCGCAGCTATGGTCGTAGAAAATGTTGTAGGAAAAACCTGGAAAACAGAAATGAAAGACTATATTTTTAGACCATTAAAAATGGAAAACACTAGTGCGAATGTTAGTGATTACAACTTAAAAAACATTCGTCCATCACTTACCATTTCCGAAGAAAGAGGGATTATTGAAAAAGGTTTTTATAAAAAAGACATTACAATGCACGCAGCAGGCGGTATAATTTCAACTATAAATGACCTTTCAAAATGGTTAAGTGTAAATATTAGAGAAGACAATATTTTGCTGAATAAAAATTCTTGGTCAGAACTTCACACTTCTACCACACCTCAAGACAAAGAGTATTTCAATTACAATCGCACTGGTTACAGTTTAGGTTGGGATATTGCTGAATATCAGAAAGAAAAGATATTAACACGTTTTGGAAACTTGGCGGGAATAAGTTTTCATATGTCATTTATGCCGAATAAAAAAATTGGAATTATTGCATTTTCAAATGATAACAGAGCATATCTATTGCCTCATCTAATGGCAGATTATGCTTACAATATAATAAATGGATTATCAGCAGACAGTATTTTCAAGAGTGAGAAACCAAAATTTGAAAAAGGTTTTGAAAGGGAGAATGAAATTTCATATCCTAAAGATTCACAACTTTTAACAGAAAGTAAGGTTGCGGACAAAATATTGGGTACCTATCAAAATACAGAAAATTGGCCAGCCATTTCCATTGACAATAAAGATAATCATTACATTTTAAAGTGGGGAATTTTGGATGGAAACATCTATAAAAAAGAAGAAGGTAGTTACTTTAGTAATTTAGGTGTGCTAACAAGAGATTTTGAAATAAAAAATGATTCCCTTGTAAGTGGATCGCTAATTTTCAAAAAATCGGAGGAATAAAAACTGCATACAATTACTTCAACTACAGATTTAATAGACCCTTCAAAATAAATCTTGTAACCTTTTACTGCTAAAATCATCAAATATGAGGAACTTGACTTTCGCAGTCTTAAAACTCTATCCATTTTATTACCTCCTGTTTGCCATAGCCTTTAGGTTGTATTAATAGAGAAATGATGATCGCGAAAGTAATAAATTCGCATCGCGCTTAACGGATAAACAACTGCTCTTTTACATATTACGAGACACATATAAATTCGATGCTCACAAAACAAATTAACAAATGTCAAGTTTAAAAAAAATTCTATTCTCCACCCGTACCATGACGGTTCTTTTGCTGCTATATGGCATTTCCATGGCTGTGGCAACTTTTGTGGAAAATGATTTTGACACGCCCACCGCGAAAACACTAGTTTACAATGCAACTTGGTTCGAAATTTTAATGCTTTGGCTGATACTCTTATTTGTTGCAAATATTAAAACCTACAACCTTACAAGACGAGAAAAATGGCCAATACTGGTATTTCACTTGGCGTTTATTTTTATGTTTATTGGTGGCGCAATTACACGCTACGTCAGTTTTGAAGGGCAAATGCCGATAAAGGAAGGACAGACCACCAACGAAATTATCAGCGACCTCACTTATTTCAAACTCAATGTAAGTGATGGAAGTAAAATGCGGATTTATGACAAGAACTCATATATGATGTCTTATTTTAATTCCAAAGACACCAAATGGCCATTCAAAAGAACATTTGAACAAAATTATCGGTTTGACGACAAGGTTATTTCTTTAAAAACCCTAAACTATATTCCACTAGCCAAAGACTCGCTTCAAATAACCGAATCGGGAAAGAAGATGCTCAACATCGTAACCATAGGGGAAGGTGGTAGAGTGAATAATTATATTCCCGAAGGTGAAATCAAAAATATTGATGGTACAATGTTCAGTTTTAACAAACCGGATCAAGATGCGGTTCAACTAATGGAAAAGAATAGCGTTTTAATGCTTACCCTCCCAACAGATGGGCGATACATGTCTATGGAAGGGCAGCAAAAGGGCGTAGTAACTGATGCTACATTATTGGCGCAACAATCGGGAAATATTAAAGCGAATAAAACGGATACGCTGAATCACAGAACACTTTACACGGTAAGCAACACTAATTTTATTATTCCCGAAAGTGCTTTTAACGGAAAAATAGTTTATTACAAAGGCGACAAAAACAATCCGATGGACAAAAATCTTTTGGAAGTTATTCAGGTAGAATTAAAATCGGGCAATGAAATTGATACGCTATTGATAAAAGGTGGAAAAGGCGTTACCGAACTAAACAAAACTTTAAAAATTAATGGGCTAGATGTTTCTTTAGGATTTGGGTCGAAGATACTTAAAACGGAATTTGAATTGCGTTGCGACGACTTTCTTTTAGAGCGTTATCCAGGTTCAAATAATCCCTCATCTTATGAAAGTAAGATAACGGTAATTGATAAGGGATCAGAGAATCAGCACCATGTATTTATGAATAACGTTATGGATTATCGTGGATATCGGTTTTTTCAAGCGAGTTATTTTCCAGATGAAAGCGGCACAATTCTGTCTGTAAACGCCGATTGGTGGGGAACAAGAGTAACCTATTTTGGATATTTCCTTTTATTTTTAGGAATGTTTTTTACACTTTTTTGGAAAGGCACTCATTTCTGGAGTTTAAATAATACACTAAAGAAAATGCATAAAAAAAATAGCTCCCTTCTGTTTTTTTTATTCTTCTTCGGAATAGGTCTTGCTACAACGCCTAGCTTTTCACAGGATTACACAGGGAAAATTGCAGATACTACGTTGCAGCCGAAACAAAAAATTGGTCCCGATGCTCAATTTGCATCCCGTGAAGCATTAGGTTCTAATCGAATAATTAATTTAAAACATGCAGAAAAATTTGGACGTCTTTTAGTGCAGGATTTTCAAGGACGAATTAAGCCTGTTAATACCCATTCGTTAGAGTTGCTCAGAAAAATCTACAAAAAAGACTCATATAAAAAACACAAAATCACTATAACTCCTGAACAATGGTTTATTTCTATGCAAATAGATCCGGGATTTTGGGCAAATGAACCTATTATAAAAGTAGGTTTAAAAGGAGGAGAAAAGCTCTTAAGGGAAACCGGAGCCAATGCGGCGGGATATACCACATATACCAATCTCGTAAATCCAAGTACAGGGGTTTATAAATTAGACGCACAAAATAACGCATCTTTTAGCAAACGAAAGGCCGACCAATCTAAATATGACAAGGCGGTGATAGCGGTTACGGAACGCTTTAATATTTTTAGTAACATCGCATTTGGGTATTACACCAATATTATTCCTGTAAAAAACGATCCACGACAAACTTGGAGAAGCTGGATTTATAGTACGGAGGAAAACGCCGTTACCATAGACGAAAACGCCTATAGCCTATTAACCCCCTATTTTGAAGGTGTAAAAAAAGGTTTAAAATCCGGCAATTGGAGTAAAGCCAATAACAGTATTGAAACTATAAGCAAATTTCAGCAAGTTTGGGGAAAAGCTATTGTACCGTCGCCATCAAAAGTTAATTTGGAAATTATTTACAATCGTATAAATATATTTTTTTGGCTGATGATAGGGTACAGCATTTTAGGTGTATTTATGATTATACTCGGATTTGCTGAGGTATTTTCTTCAGAAACAAAATATAATAATTTTATTCGCCTCTTAACCAAAATACTGCTGGGAATAATGGTTTTTGCCTTGACCATTCAAGTGATTGCCTTAAGCATTCGCTGGTGTCTTTCCGGGCATGCTCCTTGGAGCAACGGTTATGAGGCGATTGTATTTATTTCGGCAATTGGAGTGCTTTCTGGCTTGCTTCTCTATAGAAATAGAAATGCTTTTATACCTGCCGCTGGAGCTTTGGTAGCCATGATAATGATGGGATTTGCCCACGGCGGATCTATGTTAGATCCTCAAATTACCCCGCTGGAACCAGTGTTAAAATCGTACTGGCTTATGGTTCACGTGGGTATCATTACCTCCAGTTATGGCTTCTTTGGACTCTCGGCCGTATTAAGCGCTATTGCCTTAACACTATTGAGCGCTAAACCTACCCAAAAAATTAAACGCGCGATTAAAGAATTAACTATTGTGAATGAAATGGCTTTGACCGTGGGAATTTTTGCCCTCGCTGTAGGTACTTTTTTAGGCGGAATGTGGGCAAACGAGAGCTGGGGACGATATTGGAGCTGGGATCCCAAAGAAACGTGGGCTTTTATTTCGGTTATATTTTATGCCGTGGTTCTCCATTTGCGATTAGTTCCAAAACTTAGGGGAAAACTCATCTTTAATGTTGCGAGCCTTTGGGCTATATGGTCTATTATATTTACTTATTTCGGAGTGAATTATTATCTGTCCGGATTACATTCATATGCTGCTGGCGACCCCATGCCAATTCCGGCTTGGATTTATAGTACGGCTGCGGGGATGCTCATATTATCTTTAGTGGCTTATTTCAGAAATAAAGCAAATACGAAAACAAAAATCAGTAAAGCACCACGGAAAAGTTTAGGGTAAACAAATCAAAAAATTAAAACAATAGAATATGAACACTTCATTTAAAATTTGGAAGAAAAATAGAGAGCAATTGTTGGCATACTTCAACAAATATTCCTTGGAACAATTAAATAAGATTCCGTCGGGGTTCAGTAATAATTTAATTTGGAATATCGGACATGTAATTGTTGTACAACAAGCGCTAGTTTATAAAGGTTCGGGTTTAGAAGGTTACGTTTCGGAAGAATTATTCAAATTATATATGCCAGGAACAAAACCCACGGGAAATACGTCACAACAGGAAGTTGATGATCTTAAAGGGCTCTTAATGCTTCTTTTAGAAAAAACAGAAGCTGATTTTCGGAATGGAAAATTTGTAACCTATAATGAAAGAAAGGTTGGTGAAGGATTTATTTTGTCATCATTTGAAGATGCACACCAATTCAATAATTATCACGAAGGGATGCACTTCGGATATATGATGAACATAAGAAAATTTGTGTAATCCACTTACGATTGAGGTTGGGTTGTAAATGCGCGAAAGGACTTTTTAAACGCGAGTTAAAATTTTAAGCACTTAAACCCCAACCTTTGGTAAAAACTTGATAAGACGAAGACAACCAGAATAAATGCGGACTTCAATTTTTTTCGTTACAAACAATTGTAGAAACTATTTTTGAATCGAATTCAAAAACCTATTTTTCATTTTATTCTTCGCGAATTTTCCACCAAAAAAAGTGGTTGAGGTTATACTACTGTTGTCTTTAACCCCGCGCGAAGCTACACATAAGTGATTGGCTTCAATATAAATGGCAATATCGTCAGTTTGCAAAAGCTCTTTAAATTTTTCACCAATTTCCATAGTAAGTCGCTCTTGTATTTGGGGTTTACTGGCAACAAATTGTACGATTCTATTAATTTTTGACAATCCTATTACCCGGTCCTTTGGAATATATGCCACGGCGGCTTTTCCAAAAAAAGGTACAAAATGATGCTCGCAATAAGAGTAAATTGTGATATGATCAACCAAGATCATTTCTTTATAATCGCTGGTGTTCTCAAAAAAAGAAACCTTTGGAGAATTGTTTTTATCCAATCCTTTAAAAACATCATTCACATACATTTTTGCCACCCTTTCTGGGGTTTTTTGCAAGCTTGGGTCATCTAGGTCTAAGCCCAACGCCTCCATTATTTTACCGAAATGGTATTTTATGGATTCCATTTTTTCTTTATTGCTGTCATCCTGAACGTCAATACATATTTTATTGTTCGGAAAGAATGCTGTTTCGATATTTTTTTCTCCGTTGATTTTCATGTCTTTACTATAATGTTCTATTGGTTTTTGTGAATTCTAAAAGTTAGCCCGTGCTGGTAACTTTTAGATGAAAACCTATGAAAAAGGTTACAAAACTGTAACTGAAATGGGCTATTAGCATCTAAATTAAAACAACCTCTTATGAAACTTAAAAACGTAGATCAAAAGGAACCTACAGAAGCATTGATAATAGAGAAAATTCTCGACGGACAAATTGAACTTTTTGAAATTTTAATGAGACGTTACAACGAATTGCTATATAGAACCATTAGAAGCTATATAAGTACAGAAAGCGATGCGGAAGACACTATGCAAGATACTTACATCAAGGCATTTCAGAAACTGTATCAGTTTAAAAATGAAGCAAAATTTTCAACTTGGCTCATCCGAATAGGAATAAACGAAGCACTGCAAAGAAAGCGTAAAGCGCAAAAACTTAGAACTATTGCCATACAGCAAGAAGACAGAGTGCTACAGATTGAAGATCGCACAATTATGGATCCTGAACGCAAAACTATGTATAAAGAATCGTCACATTTTATGGAAAAAGCGATAGATACGCTGCCCGAAAAATACAAAATCGTGTATATGCTAAAAGAAGTGGAAGGCATTGGTATTTCAGAAATTTCCAGCAGCTTAGATCTTACCAACAGCAACGTTAAGGTGCGCTTACACCGAGCCCGTATCATGCTTCGCGATTCAATATTGTCGCTTACAGATCATACCACTGTTTTTGATTTTGGCAATTCAAAATGCGATAAGATTGTTGCCAATGTAATGGACTATATTTTTAACCTGAATCCGCAACATTAAAAGGACATTGTTAATAGCTACATACTTTTAATGAAAGAAGATATTATGGAGTCCGAGGATTCTGTATTGCATAAATCGAAATAAAATCATCATAAAATTATAGTAGTTACCTAATAAACATATAAGGCTATGAGTTTATTTTCCGATGAATTAAAACGTGTTATTATTTTTGGTTTCCTTATTGTCAACATTGTTAGCTATAGTCAGAAGACTTATACTGGAACTGTTTTAGATCAAAATGGACAGCCATTATCAGGAGTGGAAATTATGTTGGAAAAACACTCTTCTAAAGGAACTATAAGCGATTTCCACGGGAATTTTAAAATTAATTTAGAATCTGAAACCCTTGTTAAAATAACGCATTTAGGATATAAACCTGTACGCTTAACTCTTTCAGAAAAATTTACTACCATTATCCTTGAATTGGATTCCGAACTTTTGAATGAAGTTGTTATTTCTGCAAGCCGCGAGCAGCAAAATAGGCGCGATATTCCAGCTGCTATCAGCGTGCTAAGTCCAACTACTATTGAAAACACTAAAGCGGTAGAGCTGGAGCAGCTTGTTAATCAGGTGCCCGGGGTCTTTATGTCTGCATCTACCGTGGCGAGCAATGAAGAACATATGATGGCCGTTCGTTCACCAATTACTACCAAGGCGCTTTTTCTTTATTTGGAAGATGGTATTCCCATTAGACCAACGGCAGTATTTAACCACAATGCATTATTGGAAATGAACGGAACATCTTTCCAAAAAATAGAAGTTTTAAAAGGACCTTCATCTAGTATATATGGCAGCGATGCCATTGGAGGCAGTTTTAATTTTATAACGAAATCCCCAACTAAGGATTTCCGTTCGAGTGTAGGTTTTGAAATCAATGATATGGGCCTTAAACGTTACGAGCTCGAAATGTCTCAATACACCACTGAAGACTTTGGGTTTTATATTGGGGGACATTATGTAGAAAGAAAAAACGGACCAATGGCGCACAGCGATTATGAAAAATTTGCGCTCACCTTTAAAACGGTCCATCACGTTAGTAAGACAACATCTTGGAGCAATGTTATTGATTTAATCGATTATCGCTCAGATTCCAATGGCGATTTGAGTACTGTAGATTATGAAAATGGAAACTATGAAAGCGATCAGACTTTTACCGAAAGAGTAGCTAAAAGTTTTCGCTTCAGAAGTACGCTCACTAAAACATGGTCTTCAAAAAATAAAACAAACTTCAACTTTATATTTAGAAATAATGTACTTGGCCAAATACCCTTCTATCGGATAACGCAATTTAAAGATGATGGCCAGTTAACTGGTGAAGCAATAGGTGAAATAAACTCAGATCGGTTTAGGAGCATAGTTGGCTTGATACAGCATAAATTGGATTTCGATTTTAAAGAATCTACCCTTATTATCGGAGCGTCCTTGGATTTTACCCCGCAGGAATATATTGCTAACCCAATTGATATAATTGTGGACACAGAAACTGGACAGAACTTAGATTATCAATTAAACCCAGACAAGTTTATATTGAATTATACCGCTGATATTAACAATTTTGCGGGTTATTTGCAATACGAAATCTCCCCAGTAAACGCTTTAAAAATAACTACAGCTTTACGTTACGATAAGTTTGAATACAATTACAACAATCTAATTGAAAGCAGCGCTGGAGCAAAGGACACCTATTCAACATACAATCATTTTTCCCCGAAATTTGGTGTAAACTATAATATCTCTAATGCCTTTGGCACATACGCCAGCTACTCAAACGGATTTACACCACCCCAAGCATCAGATCTTTACCGCAATAATTTTGTGGAAACGGGAGGTAATGTTTTTAAACTTAAACCGAGTACATACCACAATTTTGAAGTTGGAGGATATTATCAACCAAGCGTTAAGTTTAAATTTGATTTGTCGTTATACCTTTTAAATGGTGAGAATACATTGGTTAGTTTACGGGATGACAGCGACAATTTTTTTAACGCTAATATAGGGTCAACCCAATCGATGGGAATTGAATACGGTTTTAAATATCAATTTCTCCCTCAGTTTTCTATAGCACATAATGGTAGTTTCGCCTCCCATCGCTACATTGATTTTTTTGATCGTGGCGTAAACTATTCGCACACTGACATGGCCGCTGCACCAAAAATCTTAGGTCAATCTCGCCTGAATTACACCCCAACATACTTTAAAGGATTATCAATTGGGCTGGAATACGAAGTTGTTGGTGGCTACAATACCAGTTTTGAAGGACAGGCAATTACAAATCAAAATTTACCGACCACTGCAACCTATCCCGGTCATCACGTTTTTAATTTGACTGCCTTGTTCAGAACTAAAAAAATTGAGCTATGGGGGCATTTATTAAATGTTTTTGACACTCTTTATGCAGTCCGCTCAAGCTATAATGTATTTCGGAAGGAGAACACATTTACAGTAGGTAGTCCGCGTGCCTTTCACTTTGGTATTAAATATCATTTTTAACGTTGGGCTTAATAAAAATGAGGTTTAACCACCTTGAAATTTTTTATGAAAAAGAACCTTAAATTACACCAATGGTTGATGAAATGGCATTTTATTTCAGGAGTAATTATTCTCCCATTTGTCTTGATACTATCAGTTACCGGATTTATATATCTTTTCAAGAATACCTATGAAAGCCCACAGATTAGTGATTATCGGAACTTAGATGTAAAAAATGAGCGCCTCACTTTTCAGGAGCAATGGGAAATTGCCGGAAGAAATAGTAGTGTTAAACCACATTCCGTAATTATTTCTAGTAAAACAGATGAAGCAACTGAATTTATTTCAGGAAAATTCGCAAATGTGTCTCATCTATTTGTTAATCCATACAATGGAGCCATCACTGGTGAATTTTTCGAAAATGAAAGCCCAATGGGGGAAGTTCGTAAAATGCACGGATCGTTGTTTCTGGGTGTTTGGGGTGGCAGAATTATCGAGCTTGTTGGCTGCTGGTTATTCGTAATGCTGCTAACGGGAATTTACATTTGGTGGCCAGTTAAGAAATGGAGTGTATTTGGTTTTTTTATTCCGAGAATAAAGCGAGGGAGGCGTACGATTTTCAGGGATATTCATGCAATTTCAGGTTTTTGGATTTCAATCTTACTCGTAATGATTCTGGCTGGAGGATTACCTTGGACGGAAGTTTTCGGAAATAATTTTAAAAAGCTCCAAAAAATCACGAACACGGGTTATCCTGCTACTTGGGACGGACAAGGACTGCAATCGTGGCCTACTAAAAATGCAATGTCGCTTGATGAAATGATTCTAGTTGCAAAAAAATACCCGCTACTAGGAACAGTGAGTTTGCGTTTTCCCAAAGGTAAAGATGGAATATTTAGTGTTTCAAATACATATTACAAGAATCTAAACGCCCAAAAAGTTATCCATTTTGATCAGTATTCTGGCAGGGTGCTAGCCCTCCATAAATGGTCGGATGTGGGATTTTTAATGCGAGGTAGAATGTGGTTAATGGCCTTCCATCAAGGTCAACTAGGAGCTTGGAACTTTCTACTTATTGCTTGTACCGCTTCCCTGTTGTTTATTATGAGTCTTGCGGCTATCATTTCATATCTATTGCGAAAACCGAAGGGAAAGCTACAGGTTCCTAATGTGCCTTCCAATTTCCACCCTGGGAAATATATTTTCTTAAGTATTGTAATTTTAGGGCTTATACTCCCTTTATTTGGATTGAGCGTATTGCTAATTGCCTTACTTAGCAGATTGCCATTAAGTAAAAAACAAGCTAAAAATTCTTGATTTCTTTTGGGTGCATTCATAAATATACTTAAACTTTGGTCGTGGTAATCGGTATTAAATACGATGTGTGAAAGCTTAAAGCTAAATGACTAAAATTATTATTTCTAAAAATTTTATGATGCTATATTATTTATACTGCAAAAATTAAACATTGTCAATTATAAGTAATTTAGAAGTTTAAAGGACAATTGCGGCTTATGAAATATATTTCAGACAATATTTTCTATAATTTTTCACATAAAAACTAAGGCTACAATTAAGAATGCCATTATCTTTAGGGTTTTTCAAAATAATATGAGGCAAACCCTTTTTGAATTTATTGTGAAACTGGGAGCTTTCCTAAGACACACCTTTAGGAAAGATAATCCAAAGCTTCCGTATATTCTTATAGTGTTGGCAGCGTTAATTTTAGTAATTGCTGGAACGAGTATTTTTATTGAATTAACCGAAACATTAAAGGAAGAGGAATTAGATCTTTTTGATCAACAAATTGCAGAATTTGTAATTTCATTTCGTTCAGATACACTAACTAAGTACTTTGTTTTTATAACGAATATAGGTGATTTATACGGCTATATTATAATGCTTATACTTGCAATTATAGCCTCCGTTTTATACTTTAAAAACTGGAAGTATATTCTTCAAACTGTTTTTGTTTTACTGTTGGCTTCAATCTCTAATGTAATGTTAAAGCGCTTGGTAGATCGAGCACGCCCAGGTGGTGAACATTTGGTGGTTGTAGAAACCTTGAGCTACCCCAGTGGGCACGCTATGAGCGCCATGGCCTTTTATGGTTTTTTAATTTATTTATTCTCCAGATTTAAAATAAATAGATGGCTTAAATACCTTATTATCGCCGTATTGATAACCATGATTTTAAGCATAGGCCTTAGCCGAATTTATCTCGGCGTCCATTTTCCCTCCGACGTTGCCGGTGGATATATTGCAGGGTTAATTTGGGTGTTTTTCTGTATTTTGCTTTTTAATCTCGCCGAAGTATTTAGAAGAGATCCAAAAGTGTAATCTGTAAATACGTCTCTAAAAATTAAACCCTCCCCGTAGGATTCCCGTGCCTACTAAAACCTTCAATATTTTGTCTAAAATACACGTTCAGATAGTAAGGGTTCCTTAGCTTTGTACTGCAAGAGGGGAGGGCTTATATTATTTTAGTCATAGCTATTCTAGCAAGGCTTAACCACAGCGTCAATAGATTTTTGAGATAGCATTACAATGATCAAAAAACGAATATTACAATTATTAGGCTTAGGCGTTTTTGGAATGCTGCTGTTAATCTTCATTTCAAATTATACCATTGCGAAAACAACCGAAAACAAAACATTTTCGAATGTTTCAACTATACAAAAAAATAGAGTTGGGCTATTATTGGGTACAGCCAAATACTACAAAGAAGGTGGGATAAACCTATATTTTCAATATAGAATTGATGCCGCTGTGGCATTGTATAACAACAACAAAATTGATTTTATTTTGGTGAGTGGCGATAATAGAACGCTAAACTATAATGAACCTATAACCTTTAAAAAGGAATTAATTAAACGGGGAATCCCCGAAGAGATAATTTTTTTAGATTATGCAGGTTTCCGAACTTTAGACTCTGTAGTGCGCGCCAATGCAATTTTTGGGCAAGTAAACATTACCATTATTTCGCAACAGTTTCACAATGAAAGAGCTATTTATATTGCCGAAAAAAAAGGAATCAACGCCATTGGGTTTAATGCCCGGGATGTTGATGGTACTAATGGCATCAAGGTAAAATTGCGTGAATACTTTGCGCGAACGAAGGCTTTTTTAGATATAATATTTCACGTTGAACCTAAATTTTACGGAGAATCCATTGAAATTAAAAGAGTAAAAAAAGTAGATACAATACTAGAAGTAGATAGTCTTGAAATAAAGCAAGCTGAAAATGAACTTTAAGTATATAGACGAACAGACGTACGCAAATATTAATTATGCCGAAAAACGATTGGAAATTGCCGAATATGAATATTGTACTTTTAACAATTGTAATTTTTCAAACAGTTTGCTCTCCGAAATCAAGTTTTCGGAATGTGAGTTTATTCAGTGCAATTTCAGCAATGCTAATTTGGCAAACGCTTCTTTTCAGGATGTAAAGTTTGCAAATTGCAAAATGCTCGGTTTGCAATTTGAAGCATGCAGTCAATTTGGTTTCGCCGCAACTTTTCATAGCTGCCAATTAGATCATTCAATTTTCTTTAAAATGAAATTGAACAGAAGCGCCTTTGTAAATTCGCAATTGAAAGGGGTAGATTTTAGTGAAGCAGATTTAAAAAAATCGAAACTCATTGGCTGTAACTTGCAAGATGCAACTTTTCAAAATACAATTCTGGAGTTGGCAGATTTCCGAAACGCGACTAATTATTCCATAGATCCCGAACAAAACCGAATAAAAGGAGCAAAATTTTCGATGCCAGATGTTGTAGGGCTTTTGGATAAATATCTGCTTAAAATTGAAAACTGATTTTTTCGAAACTACTTTTTACAGAAAAATTTTAATTGCCCTTAAAAACCTACTTCTTTCTAAAACACTGAGGTTTTATAGTGAAACTGATTTCCATTTTTAAGAACTTAAGTACCCGCGGCCGTATAAAACCATAAATATAGTTTGATTTCATTTCGGCATCTATCGCTTTGTTTCCTCGATTATCAGAAACTGAATATTGCGTACTTGTAAATTCAAATAAATCGCTAAGATTTAATACGCTTTGTAGCTTTAAAATTGTAAAGACTAAATAGAATGATTATCTTTGTAACTAACTAATTTTAATGCATATGGCAGCAATTTGCTTTTTAAATACCAAAAAACATCCTTCGGGGTTAGCGCTGTCATTATCTTATCTGCACGACGATATTTTTTTAAAAAATTCCAAAGAGTTTATTGATTAATCCCTGTTTCGACTCAGAACAGGGCTACTCATTATTATTCTTAAAATTTAATCTGTTTTCTTCTTAACACTACTGTACCATTTACAAAAAGCAGCTCAATATATTGTGCGCTATTTTGAATGATTGAGTCACAACTACGCAGTATGGAGAAGAGAATTTAAAAAAATATACTATGTCAAAAAATGTAATTTTAACAACCGGAATATACGACATGATTAAAGATCATGTTCGACGAAATAAAGTAACCAAACAAGAAGAAGAACTATTGGTTCTAGAATTAAAAGACGCCGAACAGGTTTATAGACGAGACCTGCCAAATGATATTGTTACAGTTAACCGACGTGTAAAAATTAAAGATCATACGGTAAACAAAGAAAGGGAATATACGTTTGTATCATCTAATAAAGCAAATAATAAAAAAGGGAAAACGTCTATTTTATGCGATGTTGCCGTTGCTACATTGGGTAGAAAGGTAGGCGATGTAATTAATTGGCCATTTAAAGATGGAGAAAGAAAACTCGAAATTTTAAAGGTTGAAAACATTTAGCCTTCAAGAAAAAGGGCCTTTGCTGTAAAAATGCAAAGGCCCTTTTTTAATTGCTTACTTGGCCACGCGGCTAAAAATACACAACTTCATTAGCCTTTACTTTCTAATAAACCGCTGTGATTTTGAATGGTTGTTGTCGTAAATTTTTAAAATATACTTTCCCGTTGCCAAATTTGAAACGTCAATAGTATTTAAATCTACTTTGGCAGCCATTACTTTTTTCCCTTGAACATCATAAATCGTAAATGCTGGATTTGTAAAATGGTTTAAATCACCGAGGTTTAAAATATCTTGGGTTGGATTGGGATATAGAATAAGAGGGTTCGCCAAGTTTTCGTTTAAACCTAAAACTGTAGATCCTTCCACCACAGAAAGCACCTGATCTACTGCAACATCTTCTAGAATATCCACAATTCCCGATGGCCATGAAATGGTTATATTGCTAATGGTTGTATTTGTTCCCAAACCAAAATGGGTATTCAGGGTGCTCATATATTTAAAACCTTCACCACTTCGCACTTCTCGAATTTGCGTCCCCATATCCGATGAAATTGTTATACGGGCGCCGATACCATTTATATTGCTCTCTACTCCTATAGTGTTTATGGTTATCCAATGGTTTGCGTTAGCGTTGTTGTAGTAAACGTTGCCACCCGTAAACGAGTCGATAAATCCGTCGTTGTTTAAATCGCCAAAGGATCCGTTGTTATTTGGAAGCGCTAACGGGACTAACGTAAAGGTTAGATCGCCATTGTTTAAAAGTATATTTCCATTGGAAGCGATATCTACATACCCATCGTTATTAAAATCGTAACTGCAGTTTTCAATTCCTGTAATCGTTAAAGCATGTATTCCTGTAGTAGCAGAAATATCGGTAAACGTACCGTCGCCATTATTTCTATTTAATTTATGGGTAAAATTACTGTCGCTACTTCCTACGAAAACATCTAAAAAGCCGTCGTTGTCAAAATCGGCCCACGTAGCAGACCAAGTTTGCATCTCGTCTTTTAATCCAGTAGCATCACCCACTTCAATAAAGTTGCCAGCACCATCGTTTTGATAAATTTGATTTTCACTTCTTTCATTTACATCTCCATTTACGTTGCATTTTGCAATAAACACATCCATATCGCCATCGTTGTCATAATCTATCCAAACAGAACCGTAATTTCCTCCCGTGGGATAATCACCAATATCTCCTTGGTGAAAGGTGAACGTTCCGTCACCGTTGTTAATATAGTAAACACTCGGCGCCACGTCGTGACAAACAAATGCGTCTAAATGCCCGTCGTTATTAATATCAACAAAATTAGAACGCTGCGAGAAAACATATTCCGGAAACGATATTTCTTCATAGGAGGTCCCGTTATTCTTAGCCTTCATAAATGTAACGCCATTTGCACCACCGTAAAGTAAATCGGCAAATCCGTTCTTGTCAAAATCTGCGGCAGCAAGACTCCACGAAGGGGTGTTGGCAACAGGGGGAGTAGCTATATTTGTTTCTATAAAACTACCGTCTGTTTGCTGATAGTGAATTTGAATATTGGTAGCAGTCACCGAAACCAAATCGTCTAGAAAATCGCCATTCATATCAACGGCGGCTCGTTCAGCACCCGTGGTTGAAATTGGAACAGCAGTAAATGATACCTGTGCATTTACGGCTCCGGTTAAAGCGAAGAATAATAATAGCATAATAATTTTTTTCATCTAAAATAATATTTAATGGTTAGTCGCAAGGTTCTGTGAGTGAGTTTATCCATTCTTCTAACACTGGCAGAAATGCTTCATCCGCCAGCGAACGCCCAATCATGGGCATGGCATATTCCTCTAAGGTAGTTGCTACCCTAAAATACAATATTGAGTTACTAGCATCGCCCGGGGTTATAAGTTTTGCACCGTCGTATCCCGGAACTTGAAGATCCGGATCTGTACATACACCTAAGTTGTCGTGATCGTGACTTTCTCTAAACGCCAATCGCAACGACCGTGCTCCGCAATGTCCTCCAACAATATGGCAGTGGGCACAATTCATATCAAAATACGAGCGCACTCGGGTTTCCAAACTTTGGGAGATATCCTTCCAACTCGGTACGGTTTCAATTGTAGTGGGCAGATTGGTATTTGAAAGGTATCCTATTTCCTTCCATTTTTCAAGTTGATTTTCAATCCCGTCTGCATATTCATAAATAGCATTTAAATTTTGGGGTTTTGGACCAATAGGAAAAATTATATCGTTGAATTTATGGCAAATAAAACATTCCAAATCTGAAGGTATTCGGTAATTAACCCACTTGGTTTCTCCGTTTTCTACCCACTCTACCGGCACATTAAAACCATAGCCGGTGGTGTTGAGGAAAGCTTCCTCTTGAGCCTCATCCCAAATATAATTTGCAAAAATCCAACCGTCATCCTTTTTAATTAATACTCGGGTTTCTATATTTTTTGTGGTATTATCGGGTAAAACATTTTCGTAATAGAAGGTTTTTATCAACGCACTACCCGTTGGAAAATCTAAAACATCGCCATCGCTAACATAAGTAGCCTGTACATTATAGGGCATCCAAACAAAACGTTTTTTATGAGCGTAATCTGAAAACAAAGCATTTATTGGTTCATAAGGCAAAACACCATAAACAGGAGATAATTCGGCTAAGTTTCCTTCAAAAAAATTATAATCAGAAAGTTTATCAAAAGGAACCGTACTAATATCAAAGTTTACTGGCGAAAACGGCAAAACCTGTATGGTAACTGTGGCTGTGGCGCAACTCTGACCGGTAGGATCGCAAACTGTATATTCAAAAGAAACCTCACCTTCAAAAGTTTCGTCGGGGGTGTATTGCAGGGTGTCGTCCAAAATTGTTGCGGGGGTGCCATTGTTGTTGATTATTACTAGTCCACTTTGAGGTGCAGTAAGTGAAATTTCACCATCCTTTGGAATATTGCTGTCGTTGTTTAACATGGCAATCGTTACTGAAGAATTTTGAAAAACTTCCCCAATATCTGCGTTGGCAGTAATATTTAAAGGAATGTAATCTGAATTTTCATCATCCTTACAGGCATTAAAAATCACGAGTAAAAAAAGGAATATACTAATTCGAAAGACATCAAATTTCATAAACGGTTTGGGGTAAATTATTAGTAATAGATAATTGTAAAAAAAAATAAACTTAAGAAAATTTTATGATTTATGGATACAATTGTTAATATTTTGAGAAATTAAAGAAAACGCAAACTAAGTCATCTTATGTGTAATTTGGAAATATCGGGTATTACGCCAGCAAACGTTGTAAAATTGTTTATGCCTTTGGCAACAATTTTGATAAAGAGCCATTGATTTGCGTTTACGTTTATAGCACGGTTTATAATGCATACCGCTCACCGCTATTTTTCGTACTTTTGTAACCTATTGAAAAAGAAAATATGAACTTTAAAATTGCCTCAGAATTTAAGCCTACGGGCGATCAACCCACGGCTATAAAATCCTTGGTGGACGGCCTTGTTTCAGGCGAACAATATCAAACCCTTCTGGGGGTTACCGGCTCTGGAAAAACTTTTACTGTGGCCAATGTGGTGCAGGAGGTGCAAAAGCCTACCTTGGTTTTAGCTCACAATAAGACGCTGGCGGCACAATTGTATACAGAGTTTAAAAATCTATTTCCCGAAAATGCGGTGGAGTATTTTGTGTCGTATTACGATTACTATCAACCTGAAGCTTTTATTCCGAGTAGTGGTACTTATATTGAAAAGGATCTTTCAATTAACGAGGAAATTGAAAAAATGCGTCTTAGTACAACTTCTTCCTTGCTTTCGGGTAGGAGGGATGTTATTGTGGTTTCTTCTGTTTCCTGCCTATACGGTATCGGAAACCCTGTTGAATTTCAAAAAAACGTAATTAAGTTAGAAAAGGGACAAACTATTTCGCGAACCAAATTATTACATCGGTTGGTTCAGAGCCTCTATTCACGGACAGAAGCAGAGTTTAATCACGGTCGTTTTCGCATAAAAGGCGACACGGTAGATGTGTATCCAGGGTATGCAGACGACGCTTTCAGAATTCATTTTTTTGGAGATGAAATAGAAGAAATTGAAGTGTTTGATCCACTTAATAATAATATAAAGGCTAAATACGACCGACTCAATATTTATCCGGCAAATATGTTTGTAACCTCCCCCGATGTGCTGCAAGGGGCGATACGCAATATTCAAGATGACTTGGTTTTACAGATAGAATATTTTAAAGAAATAGGAAAGCATCTGGAGGCAAAACGTCTTGAAGAACGTACCAATTTTGATCTCGAAATGATTCGTGAACTAGGCTACTGTAGCGGTATTGAAAACTATTCGCGCTATCTGGATCAACGCTTGCCGGGTACGCGTCCGTTTTGCTTATTGGATTATTTTCCGAACGATTATTTAATGGTTGTTGATGAAAGCCACGTATCCATTCCACAGGTTAGCGCTATGTACGGCGGTGACCGTTCGCGAAAGGAAAACTTGGTAGATTACGGGTTCCGATTGCCCGCAGCAATGGATAACCGACCGCTAAAATTTGAAGAATTTGAAGCCTTGCAAAACCAAGTCATCTACGTAAGTGCCACCCCCGCAGATTACGAATTGGAAAAAAGCGGCGGAGTGTACGTAGAACAAATAATAAGACCAACAGGATTGCTGGATCCTCCGATTGAAGTGCGCCCAAGTTTAAATCAAATTGACGATTTATTGGAAGAAATACAGCTTCGAATTGAAAAAGACGAACGTATTTTGGTTACTACCTTAACCAAGAGAATGGCGGAAGAATTGACAAAGTATTTAGAAAGAGTGCAAATTAGAACGCGTTATATTCACAGTGACGTAGATACGCTAGAACGTGTGGAAATTATGCAGGATCTCCGGCTCGGATTATTTGATGTTTTGGTCGGGGTGAATTTATTGCGCGAAGGATTGGATTTACCCGAGGTTTCATTGGTTGCAATTCTGGATGCCGATAAAGAAGGATTTTTAAGAAGCAACCGTTCGTTAACCCAAACAGTAGGCCGTGCAGCGCGGAATTTAAACGGAAAAGCAATTATGTACGCCGATAAAATTACCGCGAGCATGCAGGCTACAATTGATGGCACCCAATACCGAAGAGAAAAACAGATTGCCTATAATAAAGAACACGGAATTACACCAACGGCGATTAAAAAATCTTTTGAAAACTCCCTGACAAAAGCCAAACAAGCTGCCTACACCTTTGAAACTGCCGAAACGCTAGCTGCAGAATCTGAAGTAGAATACCTTACGCAAGCACAGATTGAGAAAAAAATACGCGATACCCGCAAAGCGATGGAAAATGCTGCTAAAGGGCTTGATTTTATGATGGCCGCAAAACTTCGGGATAAAATAAAAACATATCAAAAACAATTGGAAACACTTTAAAATCATATCTAAAGAACCCAAACTTTACAATGCTCTTAACGTCTTTCATAAAACCTATTTTGTACTTTTCCCTTTCTATGGCTACAGCACAAAGCATTAATTTAGAGAATAAAATTATTCCTGCAGATATTAAAAGCGAAGTAATTGAGGCATTAACCTTTTATCCGGAACTCTACGATACCGCAATTGAATTTAAGTATAAAACAAACATTAAAAAATCTACCATGCAGGCGCAGCCTCGGTTTACAAGTTTTTTTAAAAGTAAGGAAAACAGAGAGTACATTATTTTAATTAGCCGAAGCATTCAAATAGAAGGTGAAATCTTTACAATGGATGATATTCCATCTGATGTTAAAGTTGGGTGGCTTGGTCACGAACTCGGACATTTAATGGATTACAGTGCACGCACAAATTTTGGAATGATCATTTTCGGAATAAAATATCTTTTCTCTTCTGCCCATATCAAGGAAGTGGAACGCACTGCAGATACCTATGCGATTGCCCACGGTATGGGCGATTATATTTTAAAAACTAAAAATTTTATATTAGATAACGCCAATCTATCCGAAAAATACAAAGAGCGAATTCGAAGATTATATATTTCCCCAGAAGAAGTAATGGAGCTCATCAATGAAAACAAAGTTGAGGACGATCCCGAAATAGTTGGTAAAGACGATTAGTTATACATAATAGTTAATCATTGCAAAAGGCTGCGACTCCATTCAGGATACCCAAATTTACTAATCGGCAATTCGTAATGGGTTAATTTGCAGTTTTTTCTTGGTCTTACCCAATTTGCGTTTTTACAAAATCTTCCCAAGTGGCAAATTTTTCTTCATCCATTACTTTTTCCATCTTTACTTGGCCGCCTTTCTTTTTGTTCTTGGCATTCCATTCGTGAAATATTTCGGGATTTATTGTAGTAACCTTAACGCCCTTTAATGCTTTGGAACGAGCGACGGAATAATTTTTATTCGCTTCTTTTAATGCACTATCCAAAGCTTCGGCTATTTTTTCTGCGCTAATTTTAGTTTCCGTGCCCAAATACCAATGGTGGTAAAATGCATCGTTAATTTTTACGGCGGCTAATGTGAATTCTGGGATTTCAATATCAAATTTTTCTTCCATTTCTCGTAAGGCTACCTCCATTTTATTCACTGAAAGCTGCGACCCCACTACATTTAAAAAGAATTTTGTACGTCCGGTAATTTTAATTTCGGCTTTTTCAATATCTGTAAAAGCTATAGTATCACCAATTAAATAGCGCCAGGCGCCAGATACCGTACTAATTATTAAAACATAATCTACTCCGGTTTCAACTTCAGAAAGGGTAAGAGCGGGAGCATCCTGCCAAAGCGATCCGTCTTCATTAATATATTCTGGTTTAAAGGGCACAAATTCAAAGTAAATTGCATTGTCGGTAACTAATTTCATTGAAGTGGTTCCAGGTCTATTTTGAAATGCTAAAAATCCCTCCGAAGCCAAATACGTATCAATTACAGTAATGGGATGCGCCAATAATTGATTGAAACTCTTTTCGTACGGCTGAAATGCAACGCCTCCCGAAGTATAAACCTGCAAGTTTGGCCAGATTTCGTGTATGTTCTTTGCATTGTGATAATCAATTACTTCTTTCATCATTAACTCCATCCACGAGGGAATACCGCTTAACGCACCAATATCCCAATTGCGAGCGTTTTTCGCAATAGTTGCAACCTTTTGGTCCCAGTCATCCATTTGTGCAATTTCCTCGCCCGGTTTGTAATATCCGCGGAACCAAAACGGAATGTTGCTAGCGCTTATTCCGCTAATTTCACCTTCTAAAAATTGATCTTGTTCCTCCAAATCTGTGCTGCTGCCGAGCATCATTATTTCCTTTTCAAAAAAATCTGAAGGAATTTCAAAATTCGTCAAAGCCCCAACTTGCTTTATACCCGTTGTGCGAATTGCTTCAATCATTTCGGTTGTAACGGGTATTTTTTTTGAAGTTTTACCTGTGGTGCCGCTGCTTCGTGCAAAATACTTGGGAGTTCCCGGCCAGCTAATATCTTTAAGTCCTTTCTGGGTTTTGCACCACCAGGCGTCTTCCATTTGGTGATAATCAAAATAAGGCACGTTACCGGCAAATGCTTCCTGCAAATCTTCGGATTCCAGAATTTTCTCGAATCCGTAATATTTTCCGAAAGCAGTGTCTTTTGCTTTTTCCAAAAGATTTTTTAAAACTTCGCGCTGGGATTCCACAGGAGATTTTTCAGAAATAATTGCCCCGCGAAGGTCTATTGCCGTTTTGATGATTGAACCGAGTATTGCCATTTTTTAAATTTGGTGGAAACTACAATAATTTGGAAAATTTGATGAAATAATTAATTCAAATTTAACCTTTTCCTTATGCGCTTCAATAATGGTATCTTTGCAAAAAAGAAGTGATGCACCACCCAGATTCTGTACGTTTAAATAAGGCAATAAGCGATAGTGGATACTGCTCCCGACGAGAGGCCGATACCCTAATTGATAACGGTAGAGTAACCATAAATGGCGAAAAAACTGGACTTGGCGATCGTGTAATGCCCGGAGATGAGGTACGCGTAGATGGAAAACTTATTACTAAAAACGATACCGAAGTTTTTATAATGTTGAATAAACCCGTCGGGATAACCTCTACAACAGATACAAGATTTGACGATAATGTAATAGACTTTGTAAACCATCCCGAACGCATTTTTCCGGTGGGAAGATTAGATAAGCCCAGTGAAGGTTTGCTTTTATTGACCAATGATGGCGATATAGTAAACAAAATACTACGCGCCGGAAACGCACACGAAAAGGAATATATTGTAAAAGTAGATAGACCCGTTACCGATGAATTTATAGTACGAATGGGCGCCGGAATACCAATTTTAGACACCGTAACCAAGCGTTGTAAAGTTGAAAGGATTAGCAGATTCGAGTTCCGTATTTTTTTAGTACAAGGACTAAACAGACAAATACGAAGAATGTGCGAATACCTAGGTTACGAGGTAGTTGCATTACAGCGAATAAGGATTATGAATTTGGTTTTAGGAAATTTACCCGTTGGCCAATGGCGCGATCTTACGGCAACGGAACTAAAAACTTTAAAGGAGGCCGTAAAGGATAGCGACGGACAACCAAAGATTTATAAAAAGGAAGATCGCCAAAAAGCTGCGGAAACAATAAAACCGGAAGTGAAACGCCGCGAAGAGCGCAAATTAAAGCGCGAACAAAGAAGTACGGGTGGTAGAAGAAGGCGAGGCCCAAATTAAGCCCATGAAAAAACCGCGCACCGATTGAGTAGCACGCGGTCAATTCAACTAACTAACCAAATTAAATTTCAATTATGAAATCTCAACCATTTTCTTAAATGCTTTCTTTTCTTCCAATTTTGGAAGCGTAATTTTTAAAACGCCATTTTCGTATTTGGCTTGAATATCTTCTATCTTAATCGTTTCTGGAAGCGTAAAAGAACGCTCAAAATTACTGTAATTAAACTCCCGTCTCGTATATCGAGTTTCGGTATCAGTCTCTTCCTTTGTTTCTATTGTCTTTGAAGAAACTTTTAGTGTATCTTCCTCAGCCTCAATAGTAAAGTTTTCTTTTTGAAAACCTGGAACAGCAATTTCTAGTACAAAATTCGTCAAATTTTCAATGATATTTACCGCGGGAATGCTAAATGTTTCATAATTATTATTAAAAACATCCAGTTTATTGTCAAAAAGTAAATTATCTAATATTCCGGGCAACCAAACGCCATCTTTATTAACTGTTTTCATAGTTATATTATTGTTTTTAATTTGTTATTTTTTTAATTCTTTTTTCAATAACAATTCCAAATATTTAAAAGCGACATTCTGACTGTAAATAAGTAAAAAATCTGACGATGTGTCATTAACAATAAGCGCGAATGCAACATTAATTCATTTTTAAGAAATAGAGAAGTTGGTTTCAGTACTTTTAAACCACTAATTGTTCCATTTTATGAAAAAGATCTTCGTTCGCATTTTCGACTTTTTTAATACGGTAGAAAGTAAAATTGCATTTTATCCAACCTTGCTGGCAATTACTGGATTTTTTGTTGCTGCCTTAATGATGTATTTGGAAGGGCAGGGCATTTCGAAAGAAATAATGGATGTATTGCCTTTGTTGATGGTAGAGGATGGCGATACGGCCTTGTCGGTGCTGAGTGCCTGTCTTGGAGGGTTAATTTCGCTAATGGTCTTTAGCTTCTCC
The DNA here is from genome assembly GCF_038742595.1 of Aequorivita flava. Classification (NCBI taxonomy): domain Bacteria; kingdom Pseudomonadati; phylum Bacteroidota; class Flavobacteriia; order Flavobacteriales; family Flavobacteriaceae; genus Aequorivita; species Aequorivita flava. Next base: position 61,602 of record NZ_JBANCF010000013.1, read on the forward strand.
ATGGTGATGTTACTGCTGAGCCAGGCGTCTAGTAATTACTCACCACGCCTGCTTCCGGGGCTAATTAGCGATAAACGCCATCAGTTTATTTTGGGGATTTATTTGGCGACAATTCTATATAATATTTTTACGCTATTTTCCATCGAGCCCAGTGAAGATAAATACACCCTTCCTGGATTTTCAGTGCTATTGGGTATTGTTATGACCATTATTTGTTTGGTGGCGTTTATTTATTTTATTCATAATATTTCACAGAGCATACAGATAAATAATATTCTAGATACCATTTTTGAAAGTGCCGAAATACGACTTAAAAAACTGATTAAATCGGAAGAAGACCAAAATAAAACCTTTCCCGATACTTCAAAATGGCATGCATATCCTGCCGGAAGTAGTGGCTATTTTCAAAATCTTTCAATAAATAATATCTTGCAAATTTGTGAAGAAGAAAAAACTAAGATATACATTACTATTCCCAAAGGATTATTTGTACTAAAAAACGCTACTTTCTTAAAATCTGAAAAACCTTTGGACGATAAGGTTGTAAAAGCATTTGTGTCGAATATTAGTTTTGCGCGCGGCGAATTAATTGAAGACAATTACACCTTGGCCTTTAAACAAATTACCGAAATAGCGGTTAAGGCAATGTCTCCGGGAATAAACGATCCGGGGACCGCTATTAACGCCATAGATTATTTAACAGATTTGTTTGCGCTGCGAATGCAAAAACAAGACAACGGAATTATTGTACACAACAAGAAAACAAACCTAAGGGTTGCCGTAGTAACTTTTAAAGAATTGCTCTTTAACGTAATGGCATCACTGCGGACGTATTGTAAGCACGACCCAATTATGGTTTCAAAATTATTGTGGATGCTAAAATATTTGCAAAACCAACCCGCGGCCGAAGTAAATTATCATACACAGGTTAGTGAAGAAATGGAAACCCTCTTAAAACAAGCCAAAGATTCCCTGGAAAGTGAAACGGATGTGGCGGCAATCGAAAAAATATACAAAGCCTAGTTGTAGTAAATTTTAAAAATGTTTAATAATTCTTCGGCGGGAAGCGTTTGTTCTTTAGACTGCTCCATTTTTCTTAATATTTGATCTGCTACTACAGGGCGAATGCCCATTTTAAGTCCGAAATTCTTTAGGGCTACCAATTCGGTGTGATGGGTTTCATTATCAATTTTCATCACCAAAATTAGTTTGTAAAAATGGGTGATACGTTCCACTTCGCTGTAAACGGCTTGAGATGGCGCTGGATCTTCAATAAGGTTGATTAATTCCTTATCCGAAATATTCATTCTCGTTGCCATTTTCTGGATAAATTGAATTTCAGAATTTTTAATTTTTCCATCTACCTTAATCATTTGTATTAAATCACTAAGAAGAGCTCGATCTTTATTCTCCATAATTTTTTAATTCAAAAAAAAGCCCTTGCAGTTGCGAAGGGCTTTTTACTTTATACTGCTCTTTTTTTTTAAGAAAGTACTGCCTTCACTTTATCGGCAGCTTCCTGAAATTCAATGGCACTTTGAACGTCTAAGCCACTGCTGTCTATTAATTCTTTTGCAATATCGGCATTGGTGCCTTGCAGGCGCACAATAATAGGTACGTTTATGGTTCCCATATTTTTATAGGCATCAACAATTCCTTGGGCCACACGATCGCAACGAACAATCCCGCCGAAGATATTTACTAAAATTGCCTTTACATTCGGATCTTTTAAAATAAGTTTAAAAGCTGCTTCAACGCGTTCGGCATTTGCGGTACCGCCCACGTCAAGGAAGTTTGCGGGTTCGCCACCAGCTTGCTTTATAAGGTCCATCGTGGCCATTGCAAGTCCGGCTCCATTTACCATACAACCAACGTTTCCGTCAAGGTCAACGTAGTTTAAGCCTTTTTCTTGAGCCTCAACCTCTACAGCATTTTCTTCGCGAATGTCGCGCATAGCCATATAATCTTTATGACGGTAAAGCGCATTGTCGTCTAGACTCACCTTCGCATCAACGGCAATTATTCTATCGTCGCTTGTTTTTAAAACTGGATTGATTTCAAACAAAGACGAGTCAGACTCGCTATAAGCTTTGTAAAGCGCGCTAACAAATTTTGTCATTTCTTTAAACGCTTTTCCGCTCAACCCAAGGTTAAAAGCTACTCTTCGGGCTTGAAAACCTAAAAGGCCTACGGCTGGATCAATTTCTTCGGTAAAAATTAAATGAGGCGTTTCTTCGGCAACTGTTTCAATGTCCATTCCCCCTTCGGTAGAATACATAATCATGTTTCTTCCAGTGGAACGGTTTAAAAGAACGCTCATATAATATTCTTCCGGCTCATTGTCGCCGGGATAATAAACATCTTCGGCAATTAGTACCTGATGTACTTTTTTACCTTCGGCAGAAGTTTGCGGCGTTACAAGGTTCATTCCAATTATATCGCCGGCAATAGTTTCAACTTCTTGCAAGTTTTTTGCAAGCTTTACACCGCCACCTTTTCCACGGCCACCAGCGTGAACTTGTGCCTTTATAACGTGCCAGCCCGTTCCGGTATCTTTTGTAAGTTTTTTTGCGGCTTCCACAGCTTCTTTCGGAGTTGTTGCCACGATACCGCGCTGTATTTCAACGCCAAAACTGTTTAAAATTTCTTTTCCCTGATATTCGTGTAAATTCATAGTATCGGTTTTGTACTTGTTTATGGAATGCAAAAATAACAAATGTGATAGGATTGCGCTAATGTTTTTTAAGGCATTAATTCACAACCTTCAGAATGCTTTTTTAAAATTGAAAAATTATGGAAGTATTCGCTAAATATTAAAGGGTTCATCATTATTTTTACGCCCTAATTTTTAAAAATTTATTCTTTAACAATGAAAAATCAAGACCTTTTGGCAATTGCCCAAGAATTCGGAAGCCCTGTTTATGTTTATGACGCCGCAAAAATTGAAAAGCAGTATAAACGTTTAACCAGCGCTTTTGAAAAGGTGGAACGTTTAAAGATAAATTATGCCGTTAAGGCGCTCTCAAATATTTCAGTATTAAAGTTGCTCATTAATATGGGCAGTGGTCTAGATACTGTTTCAATTCAAGAAGTGATGCTTGGTTTGGAAGCAGGTGCAAAACCTGAGGACATTATTTACACACCCAACGGAATTTCGCTCGAAGAAATTGAAAAAGCGGCGCAACTGGGCGTGCAGATTAATATTGACAATCTTTCCATATTAGAACAATTTGGAACCAACCACCCGCAAACACCTGTGTGTATTCGTATAAACCCTCACGTAATGGCTGGAGGAAATGCAAATATTTCGGTAGGGCATATTGATAGTAAATTTGGAATTTCAATCCATCAGATGCCGCTCTTAAAAAGAATTGTTGAAAATACCGGAATGAACATCAACGGAATCCATATGCACACCGGTAGCGATATTTTAGATATTGATGTTTTTCTTTACGCCTCGGAAATACTTTTTAATGCGGCCGAAAATTTTGATAATTTAGAATTTATCGACTTCGGAAGTGGTTTTAAAGTACCTTATAAAGAAGGCGATATTGAAACAAATGTAGAAGAATTGGGTGAAAAGCTGAGCAAACGATTTAACGATTTTTGTAAAAAATACGGAAAAAATCTAACCCTCGCTTTTGAGCCAGGCAAGTTTTTAGTTAGCGAGGCTGGGCAATTTTTGGTGAAAGTAAACGTGATAAAACAAACTACTTCTACCGTATTTGCGCAAGTTGATAGCGGATTTAACCATTTAATCCGGCCAATGTTATACGGCTCACAACACGAAATAGTAAATATTTCCAGACCGAAAGGTAGAGATCGCTTTTATACAGTAACAGGTTATATTTGCGAAACCGATACCTTTGCCAACAATCGCCGTATTCCAGAAATACAGGAAGGCGATATACTTTCATTTCATAACGCCGGTGCGTACTGCTTCACTATGGCCAGCAATTATAATTCTAGATATCGCCCCTCAGAAATACTTTGGTATAATGAAAAAGCACACCTGATACGAAAAAGAGAAACTTTTGATGATATTTTAAAAAATCAAATTGCAATTGAATTATGAGCCACTCGAGCAAAAAGAATTGAGTAATTGGCACAGAAAGCGTTAAATTTTGGAGATTTTTGTATTTATTTTCAATCAAAAAATAAATATTCTAAAAAAGCTTATATGTAAATAAAAACCCTATCTTTGCCGCTTATATTAATTATTTATTTAAATACAATGAACAAAGGAACAGTAAAATTCTTCAACGACACCAAAGGTTTTGGTTTTATCACTGAAGAAGGAACCAACAAAGAACATTTTGTACACATTTCAGGCCTAATCGACGAAGTTCGCGAAGGTGACGAAGTAGAATTTGATCTTCAAGAAGGTAAAAAAGGATTGAACGCGGTTAACGTAAAAGTACTTTAATACACACAATTTTTTTAAGTCAAAGCCTCCCAATCGGGAGGCTTTTTTTATGGATTCATTTTAAGGAAATGTTTTTTTTAAAATTTATTACTCATAACATATTGATTGTTAATATTTTGTTATAAATTTATACAACTAACAAAATAATTTCTTAATTATGAAAAAATTAACACTTCTCTTATTAGTGTTAAGCGCGATGCCTATTCAACTTTGCGCACAACACAAAAATCCCGAAAAAGAAAAGGAAGTAGCTCAATACGCTACAGAGTCTTCAACCATTTCGCTAAATCAACTTATTAAACAAAAAAGTAATACGTATGTTATTACGCAAGAACACGTAAGCCGCTTAAGTGGTATACGCCACGTTTATTTACGTCAGGCTATTAACGGTGTGGAAGTATTCGGTACCGAATCTAGTGTACATTTAGATAAAACCGGAAAAGTTCTGATGGAGCACAATTCCTTTTTAAATGATGTAAAGGCTACACTCAAAGGTAGCTCGCAAGGAATTTCAGCAAGACAGGCTATTACTTCTGTAGCCGGCCAAATGGGTTATAAGATTTCAAACCTACAAGAATTGCAAAATAAAGGTGGAAAAAATAAAGCCGCCGTATTTAATAAAGCTGGAATATCATTGGTAGATATACCGGCAAAATTAATGTACTATTATAGAGAAGGAGCTGGCACCCAACTAATTTGGGAACTTTCTATCGCAGAAACAACGTCAACCGATTGGTGGAATTTCCGCGTAGATGCTTCAACCGGAAAAATAATAGATAAAAATAATTGGACCGTTTCCTGTAACATTATGGATAAACATAATGAGCATTATCACGGTGAAAACGCAGTAAATTATACTACATTAATTGGTCCGATTACCGAAATTGAGGCCAGTTATATTTACGATGAAACACCTAAAAACCTAATCTCGGAAGTACCCGAAGCACTCGCGAGCGGATACCGGGTTTACGCAATGCCTGTTGAGTCTCCTAATCACGGTGCACGTTCCATGCAAGTTGATCCTGATGACGCGGTAGCTTCTCCTTTTGGATGGCACGATACAGATGGGGTAGCGGGACCAGAATTTACAGTTACCACAGGTAATAATGTAGATGCTCATAAGGGTATAGATCGCCCCGACGGAACAGCAGCATTAAACTTCGACTTTCCTATAGATTTAACACAAAACCCAGCTTTAAATACAGCGCCATATATAACTAACTTGTTTTATTGGAACAACATTATGCACGATGTACTGTATCAATATGGGTTTGATGAGGCTAGTGGAAACTTTCAGGAAAACAACTACTTACGCGGAGGGCTAGGATCAGACAGTGTAAATGCCAACGCTCAAGCGCCGGGTAACTGTAACGCTAATTTTGGTACGCCGGTAGATGGTTCTAACCCTACAATGAATATGTTTTTATGTAGCAATTCAACTCCAGCCCACGATGGCTCGTTAGATGCAGGCGTGGTAACTCACGAATATGGCCATGGTGTTTCTAACAGACTAACCGGTGGTGGTGGTAACGTTAGTTGTTTAAATAACGCAGAGCAAATGGGTGAAGGTTGGAGCGACTTTTACGGCTTGTTATTAACTATTGAACCTGGCGATACAGGTACAGATGCCCGTGGTGTAGGAACCTATTTATTAGGTCAACCAACAACTGGACCGGGTGTAAGAACCCAACGCTATAGTACCGATTTTGCTGTTAACAATCATACTTACGATGATATAAAAACCATGGCAATACCTCATGGTGTTGGTGAAGTTTGGGCAACGATGCTTTGGGATATGACTTGGGGCATTATAGCAACAGTTCCTTTTGATCCCGATGTTTATTATGGTAATGGAGGAAATAATGTGGCATTGGCCATTGTTACCGAAGGTTTAAAACTACAACCTTGCAGTCCTGGGTTTGTTGATGGTCGTGATGCTATTTTAGCTGCAGACCAAGCCTTATATGGCGGTGCCCATGTCTGCGCTATTTGGGAAGCTTTTGCAAGAAGAGGTCTAGGCTTTAGTGCGAGTCAAGGTTCATCTAGCAGTACAACGGACGGTACAGAAGCATTCGATTTACCACCAGGTTTTTCAAACTTAGATGTTATTGACGAAGTATGTATGTCCGCAGGAATTCAAACAGGATTAACCGGTGGAAGCCCTACGGGAGGTCATTATACTGGTTCGGGTGTAACAGATGATGGTAACGGTACTACTTTTACCTTCGACCCAACTGTTGGAGGTCCAGGCTTGGTAACTGTTACCTATACCGTAAACGACCCTTGTACTGGCAATCCAACAACACTTACCGATGATATAAATGTAACTAACGATCCACCTGTAATAATATGTAGAGGCTCTGGCGCGATTCCAATGACTGGATCGAGCTCAGATAGTCCTGGCTTGCCGATTCCAGATAATAACCCAACAGGCGTAACCGCGACAATGAATGTTACAGAAAATGTAACTATTACCGATTTAGATGTAGATATAAATATAAGCCACACTTGGGTAGGTGATATAATAGTTACATTAAAATCACCTGCAGGAACAACAGCCACAATTATAGACAGACCGGGAAGAACCACCAGTGGAGCAGGTTGTAGTAGAGATGATATTGATGCTACTTTAGACGATGAAGCTGCGACACCAGTTGAAACCGAATGTGCTACGGCAACGCCAACTATAGATGGGTCCTTTATACCAAACAATCCACTGTCTATTTTCGATGGTGAAAATACGGCTGGTATTTGGGAAGTTACCGTTTCAGACAACGCAGGTGCAGATACCGGAACATTAAATTCTTGGGCTATACATTATGACTATGAAGAATTAGCCCCAGTTTTAGATGTTACATTAGATGCTACTGGGAATGCAACGGTGAACGCAGCCGACTTCCTGCACAGTGTTACCGTAGATTGTGGAGGATATACAGTATTGGCCGGAGCTCCGTTGGGTGCAACCGTTAGTTTTACTTGCGCAGATATTGGTATGAATACCATCCCTGTTGAAGTTACCAATGATAATGGCGCTACTTCAACTTGTTCCGCACTTGTAAATGTAATAGGAGTAGCGGTTCCGAGCACTTTAACCTGTCCAGCAGATATTACCCAAAACAATGATCCTGGCACATGTGGCGCAAATATCACGGTGCCTATGGCAGTATTTGGTGCTGGATGCGGGTCTGGTAGTTGCATTCAAGTTGATGATATTGAAAGTTATACCCTAGGGCCAATTTTAGGTCAAAATGCAAATTGGGAAACTTGGACCCCAGGTACACCATCAGAAAGTGCCGAAGTTTCAACAGACCAAGCCCAAAGCGGAACAAAAAGTGTTAAAATTACTGGAGTTCCCGCCGGAGGACCGGTAGATCAAACCTATAGATTAGGCAATCTAGCCAGTGGAGTTTGGGAAGTAAAATATTCCATGTACATCCCTGTAGGCAATTCAGCATTTACCAACATTCAAAAATCTGAAACTTCAGGTACTGAATGGGCACATCAAATTCAATTTAACTCTGATGGAACAGCAAATTATCAAGTTGAAAATACGCTAAACCCATTTGTTTACCCACAAGGAGGCTGGTTTGAAGTTATGTTTTACATCGATTTAACAAATGATACCTGTGAGTTTTTTATTGATGGAACATCAATTATTACACACCCTTACAGTTCATTTAGTACCGGGATCGGAGGTTTAAGTACTATTGGTTCTATAAATTTTTTCCCTAGAACTAACGAATTTGGAACTGATCCAAATCCAACCGCCACTCCATTGTTTTATATAGACGACCTAAGTTTATGTGTTGTTCCTATTAATGATTATAACAATACAGCAGATGCCAGTGATACATATCCAGTTGGAAGTACAAACGTGGTTTGGACAGCCATAGATCAAGCAGGCGCTAGTTATTCCTGTACTCAAGTAATTACTGTAAATGATGTAGAGGATCCGGTAATTTCTTGTCCAGCCAATGTGATTGTTAATAACGATCTAGGAAGTTGTGGCGCTATAGTTAATTATACTGCGCCTACAGCAACAGATAATTGTGGCGTTGCCAATACTTGCACAACCGAAGATTTTGAAACTTATGTATTGCCAACAGGAACTTCTGAAGTACTACCGGGAGTTACAACTTTAGATGAAAACACCGTTGCAAATGGGCAGGGTCCAGGTCTTGTTCAAGATGGTTGCGTATATCAAGTTCCATCCGGGTATTTTCAATGGAACGCCGCGGGATATTTTGGACAGGTAAATAAAAATATTGTAGGGAATACGACCAATACAATGAACCTTATATACGATACTCCGGTACACTCAGTTAATTTTAATCTTAGTGCATTTAACGGCTTTGCCGACACTGCCACGATAGAAGCTTTTGATACCGGAGGTGTTTCGCTTGGAGTAGTAGGTCCTGTGGCAATTCCGGATGCTACACCCGTTCCGGTTTCTTTTGCTATTCCAGGTATTAAAACTATTACAATCGTCGGATCACGGGGGTGGACTCCGTTGCTTAACGACCATGTATTTTGTTTTAGTAGCGTACTTGTTCCCGTACAGACCGCAGGTTTACCTAGCGGAAGCAATTTCCCAGTAGGAACAACTACAAATACATTTGTTGTTACCGATGGTGCTGGAAATTCAGCAACTTGTAGTTTTGATGTAACAGTAAACGATACCGAAGCGCCAACTGCTAGTTGTGTTGCACCCTTTACTTTACAATTAGATGTTAATGGAGATGCAAGTATTACTGCTGCAGATATTGATGCTGGAAGTACAGATAACTGCGCCATTGCGTCAGTAAGTATCGCGCCGAGCAACTTTACTTGCGCAGATGTAGGACCAAATACAGTAACACTCACCGTAACCGATACTAGCGGAAATGTTTCAACCTGTACAACTATTGTAACTGTTGAAGATAATGTGGCACCAACTGCCGTATGCCAACCATTTACCGCCCAATTAGATGCCACAGGTAATGTAACAATTACTGGCGCCGACGTTGACGGTGGGTCTGCCGATGCCTGTGGAATTGCTTCACTTTCAGTTTCCCCGAACGCATTTACCTGCGCAGATGTTGGACCGCATACGGTAACACTCACCGTAACCGATGTAAACGGCAACGTTTCAACCTGTACAACAACGGTCACCGTTGAAGATAACGTTGCCCCGGTTGCAAACTGTGCTGCTCCGTTCACCCTTCAGTTGGATGCTTCGGGTAATGCAAGTATTACCGTTGGCGACATTGATGCCGGAAGCACCGATGCCTGTGGAATAGCAACGACAACAATTGATAAAATGAATTTCACCTGCGCCGATGTAGGTCCGAATACGGTAACACTTACTGTAACCGATGTAAACGGCAATGTGTCAACGTGTACAACAACGGTTACCGTTGAGGATAGCATTGCGCCAACAATTATCTGCCCGGCAGACATAACCGCCAACACAGATGCGGGAGATTGTTTTGCAACGGTAACCTTTGTTACTCCGGTGGCTTTCGATAATTGCGGCATTGCAAGCGTCGTCCAAACAATGGGCGATCCAAGCGGAAGCAGTTTCCCGGTTGGCGTAAACACCATTGAATTCACCGCGACCGATGTAAACGGAAACACCAGCACCTGCAGTTTTACCATTACCGTAACGGATAACGAACCACCCACTATGGTCTGCCAGAATATCACCATTCAACTTGATGGGGCCGGTAACGCAACAATTACCCCGGCAGATGTTGATGGAGGTAGTTCCGATAACTGTGGAATAGCGACTTCATCAGTAAGTCCAAGTACGTTTGATTGTAGCGATGTTGGTACCAACAACGTGACGCTAACGGTGACCGATGTTCACGGAAATACGTCAACCTGTACCGCAATAGTAACCGTTGAGGATGTTACGGCGCCAGTAGCTGTTTGCCAGGACATCACGGTAGCGCTTGATGCGTCCGGAACTGTAACCATCGCAGGAATAGATGTTGACGGCGGAAGCACCGATGCCTGTGGCATTGCGAGCTACGACCTCGACATAGATACTTTTGATTGTTCAAATGTTGGTGACAATATTGTAACATTAACAGTAACCGATGTCAATGGAAACACGTCAACTTGTACCGCTACGGTAACTGTGGAAGACAATACCAGCCCGGTGTTAGTGTGTCAGGACTTCACCCTTGAACTTGGTGCCGATGGTACTGCCGTTCTTGACCCAAGTGATGTGATAGCCTCTAACGATGACGCCTGCGGAATCTTTGCCTCGGCAGTAGATATTACAAACTTTAGCTGTGCCGATATAGGAGCGCCAATTACGGTTCAAGTATTTACAATGGATGTAAACGGCAACCTAGCAACTTGTACAGCGCAAGTTACAGTGGTAGATTTATTAGCGCCGGTTATTACCTGCCCTGCAGATCAGACCGTTGATCCGGGACCTGGCAACATTTTCTATATCCTTCCAGATTACTTTGCAACGGGTGAAGCTACAGCAATAGACAACTGTACAGATCCGGTTACGTTAACCTCTCAGAGTCCGGCGGCAGGAACGCCGCTCGCCGATGGTACGTACACCATTACATTTACTGCAGAGGATGCATATGGAAATGTTTCAACTTGTGATTTTGAACTTATCGTAGAAAGTGTATTGGGTGTAGGCGATAACAACGCAAATATTGGAAGCGTGCAAATGTATCCAAACCCAGCTAAAAACACAGTAATGATTGGAAACCCACAAAGCCTTTCTCTCGAAAATTTAAACATATTCGATATTAGAGGAAGAGTAGTGAAAACAATAGACCTAAGGAATATGGGCTCCGAAAAGGCTATTGATATTTCTGAATTAGCTGCGGCAACCTATATTGTAATAATAGAAGGTGAAAACGGCAGAATAACCAAAAGGCTTATAAAGGAGTAAGCGCTTAATTTTAATTTAATGGGAAACCCTTCCGAATTTATTCGGAAGGGTTTTTTAATATGCTTATTTCTACACGCTTAACAGTGCTTGTAAGGGTTTTAACTTGCTTTAATAATTTTTTTAAGGATATATGATGACATGTTAACTTTTTTTTCGATGTAATACTATAACCAAATTATTAATTCCTGTCAATTATGAAAAATATACTCCTTCTTCTTCTATTCTCTTTCAGTATTTGTACCAATATACAAGCCCAAACCATCACTTGGACAGGCGCAATAGATGCAAATTACAGCAACGTCAATAATTGGAATCCAGCACAAGTGCCAACGGCCGTGAATGATGTTATAATACCTACAGCTAGTAATGTAGATGTAAATATCGACGCCTCCGTGAAGTCTATAACTATTCAAGGTACAGCGGTAGTTAACTTATTCAGTAATTTAACCTTTACTTCTCCTTCCTCTTCAGATACGGGCAGTGTAGTGAACTGGATTAGTTCTAGCATTTCGGGGGGAAGTACTTTTACGAATAATGGAACCTTCAATTTAACCACAACGAGCAATAAAAGCATAGTGGGCTCAACCACTATTAATAATGAAGGAAATTTCAATATTACAACTAGTGGCGATTTGTATATTACAGATGGCATATTCAATAACCAACTCTCGGGTGTAATAGATCTGCAGGAAGCAAATGGAAATATTACCTATTCAGGAGGAGGCAGTCATACATTAAACAATTATGGCCGAATAAAAAGAACAACCAATACGGGCACCGTTTATATTCAAACAGTTCTAAACAATAACAATGGGGTAATAGACGTAGAAATAGGTGACCTTATTTTAAACAGTCTTGTCCAAAATTTAACAGATGGAACTTATAATGTAAATGCCGGAAGTGTTTTACAATGGGGTTCTAACGCTACTTTAGCAGGTACCTTATCGGGAGTATTGGACGGAGAAATTGATTGGATCAATACCGTAACAGTGGCATCTGCTACAACAGCAACTTTTAATTTTACCGGAAATAGTGGTGTAAGCTGGTCTAATGGTGATCTAACTGGAGGTGGGACCTTAATTAATAAAAGTATAATTTTCTTACCCGGCACGAGTAATAAATCTATTTTCGGACTTACAAACCTAAATAATGAAGGTGATTTCAATATTACCGGCAGCGGCGATTTGTATATCACCGATGGGGTTTTTAACAACCAAATTTCCGGAGTTATTGATATGCAGGCAAACGACGGAAATTTTACCTATTCCGGTGCGGGTTCCAGAATATTAAACAATTCGGGGCTTATAAAACGAACTGCTACCACAGGTAATGCTCGAATCAATAATATCTTAAACAATAACGGGGGTACAATACGTGTAGAAACTGGTAACTTAATACTCGATGGTCTTGAAAATTACCTCAATAGCGGCACTTATAATATATTTAATGGAGCTATATTACAATGGGCGTCTAATACGTATTTAACGGGAACACTAACCGGTAATTTGGATGGTGAAATTAGCTGGATATCTAATGTGTTGGTTGCCAATCCAAATTCTGCCACCTTTGATTTTACTGGACCCAATGGTGTAAATTGGTATTCAGGTACCTTAAACGGTGGAGGCACTTTAATAAACAAAAGCCTTGTTTTTCTTACCAGTACTAACAACCGAATAATTACAGGACTAACAATTTTAAATAATGAAGGAGTTTTGGAAATTAAAGACAGTGGAGACTTGTATATTTCGGATGGTATTTTTAACAACCAAAATTCGGGTGTTATTGATTTGCAAGCAGCTGCTGGTAATATTACCTATTCCGGAGGTGCTTCAAGAGTGTTGAACAATGCAGGCCTTATTAAACGAACAACAACCTTGGGAGACGTAAAAATTGGCACCATTTTAAATAATAATAACGGAACCATATCTGTGGAAACTGGAAACTTAATTTTAGAATCGCTCGATAATAATTTAACAGATGGTACATATAATGTAGCTTCGGGAAGTGTTTTTCAGTGGGCGTCTAATACAATTTTGACGGGAACACTATCAGGGGTTTTAAATGGGGAGATAGCTTGGACAAGTTCGGTAACAGTGCCTGCTTCCATCTCAGCTACTTTTAACTTTACAGGAAGTAGTGGTGTACATTGGTCTAACGGAATACTTACAGGAGGTGGCACCCTAATAAATAAGAGTCTTATTTTTCAACAAACCACTAGTAACAAGCAAATTGTTGGACTCACAAATTTAAACAATGAGGGACTTTTCAATATAATGGGTAGTGGAGATTTATACATCTCTGATGGGGTTTTCAACAATCAAACTTCGGGCATTTTAGATTTACAAACAGCTGGGGGTAATATTTATTATTCTGGAGCCGCGTCACGGGTGCTAAATAATTTTGGACTCATAAAAAGAACAACAACCCCTGGAGATGCAAAAATTGGTGTTCTTCTAAATAATAATGACGGCACCTTAACCGTAGAGACTGGTAATTTAATTTTAGAATCGCTAGACAATAATTTAACCGATGGTACATATAATGTAGCTGCCGGAAGCATCTTGCAATGGGCATCAAATACTAATATTGCAGGAACTTTAACAGGTCTCTTAAATGGTGATATTTCTTGGATTAATACGGTAACAATTCCCGTTTCAACTACTGCAATATTTAATTTTTCGGGAACTAATGCGGTAAATTGGAGCTCAGGAAATCTTACAGGGGGTGGAACCTTAATAAACAAAAGTGTTATCTCTAGATCGACAACTAGCAATACTTCCATTCTTGGACTTACAACGATTAACAACGAAGCGAATTTCAATATGACGAGCTCAGGTGATCTTTATATTTCCGATGGTATTTTCAACAATCAGACTACTGGGGTTTTAGATTTTCAAGTAGATGCTGGAAATTTCACCTATAGCGGAGGTGGATCAACAGTCCTCAATAATTACGGCTTGATGAAAAAATCTGGAGGCACTGGATCTACTTATATTTATACCGATACCAAAAACTTTGGCAGTATTGATGTACAGTCTGGTACCTTCGATTTTGCAGATTCCGATCCATTTTCAAATAAAGTAGCTGGAGTCATCAAAGGGGTGGGTACAATTAATATTTCCAACACACCCAATTATACCAATGAAGGTATCTACGCCCCCGGTGCATCTCCCGGGAAATTGACCTTTGTGGGAACATATATCTCTGATGCAACTTCAGTTTTAGATATTGAAATAAACGGTTTAACACAAGTAACAGAATACGATTTGTTGGAAATTGTTGGAACCAATGCAGTTTTTAATGGCAGTGTAAACCTTTCCTTAGGATTTGATGCCAGTGTAGGCGATTCGTTTACCATCGCTACGGTGAGTGGAACTATCGCTACTAAAAATTTGCAATCTCCTATTTATGCCGACTTTGGTTGTAAGCAACTTACTTTTAATATTACTTATCCGGGCGATAATGCGGTAGTGCTTACAGTTACTGAGAAAAAGGATGTTATTCCGCCAGTAGTTATAACTCAGGATATTAGCGTGCAATTAGATGCTTCAGGAAATGTTTCAATAACGCCTTCGCAAATTGATAATGGATCTACCGATAATTGTACACTTCCCGCAAATCTAATTTTTAGTTTAGACCAAACCAGTTTCACTTGTGCCAATTTGGGCAGTAATACAGTTACACTTACAGTAACAGACGAAGCAGGCAATTCTGCTTCTGCTACTGCAATTGTAACGGTAGAAGATAATCTTCAGCCTATTCTGCAAGTTCAAAATATTACCGTACAACTGGATTCTAACGGGGATGCCACAATTACAGCCAACGATATTGATAACGGTACAACTGATAATTGTACAATTACTTCCCTAAGTATCGATATAGACACATTCAATTGCTCAAATATTGGCGCCAATACGGTCAATTTTTCTGCCGAAGATCAAAGTGGAAATATTTCTACAATTTCAGTAACAGTAACTGTAGAAGACAATATTGCGCCAACGGCGGTCTGCCAGAACATTACAGTTCAGTTAGACGCTACAGGAAACGCTACTATCGCAGCAGCCGATGTTGATGGCGGTAGTAGTGATGCCTGTGGCATTGCCACTATGAGTGTTTCTCCAAGCACTTTCACCTGTGCAGATATAGGCCCGAATACGGTTACATTAACCGTAATCGATGTTAACGGCAATTCAAATACATGCACTGCGGTAGTTACTGTAGAAGACAACATTGCGCCTACGGCGGTCTGCCAAAACATTACAGTTCAGTTAGACGCTACAGGAAACGCTACTATCGCTGCAGCGGATGTTGATGGTGGTAGTAGTGATGCCTGTGGCATTGCCTCTATGAGTGTTTCACCAAGCACTTTCACCTGTGCTGATATAGGTCCAAATACGGTTACATTAACCGTAACCGATATAAACGGCAATGTTTCTACCTGTACTGCGGTGGTTACAGTTGAAGACAATGTCTCACCAACGGCGGTCTGCCAAAACATTACAGTTCAGTTAGACGCTACAGGAAACGCTACTATCGCTGCAGCCGATGTTGATGGTGGTAGTAGTGATGCCTGCGGCATTGCCTCTATGAGTGTTTCACCAAGCGTTTTTACCTGTGCTGATGTAGGTCCAAATACGGTTACATTAACCGTAACCGATATAAACGGCAATTCAAATACATGCACTGCGGTAGTTACTGTAGAAGACAACATTGCGCCAACGGCGGTCTGCCAGAACATTACAGTTCAATTAGACAATACAGGAAACGCTACTATCGCTGCAGCCGATGTTGATGGTGGTAGTAGTGATGCCTGTGGCATTGCTTCTATGAGTGTTTCTCCAAGCACTTTCACCTGCGCCAACATAGGACCCAATACGGTAACACTCACCGTAACCGATGTAAATGGCGACGTTTCAACCTGTACAACAACGGTTACCGTTGCGGATAACGTTGCGCCGGTTGCAACCTGTGCCGCACCGTTCACCCTTCCATTGGATGCTACGGGTAATGCAAGCATCACCGTGGGCGACATTGACGCCGGAAGTACCGATGCCTGTGGCATTGCGAGCGCTACGATAGATAAATCCACGTTTACCTGTGCTGATGTTGGCTCGAACACTGTTACACTCACCGTAACCGATGTAAACGGCAATGTTTCTACCTGTACAACAACGGTTACGGTAACCGATCCGCTATCTGCCTGTAATCAATTTCCTGTGGCCGTATGTCAACCCGTAACC
>NZ_JBANCF010000014.1:0-76373 GCF_038742595.1 Aequorivita flava
TCATAAGGAAGAATATTTAACAAGAGAAGAGGCTAGAGATAGAGAAAGATATTTAAAGAGTGCGGCAGGGAGAAGATGGAGAAGAAAGCACTTAAATTTGGCCGCGTGGCGCAACTGAATAGCGCATCAGATTTCGGCTCTGAGGGTTGGGGGTTTGAATCCCTCCGCGGTCACGAATAAATGAAAAGGCAGAAAAAAGTTTTGAGCTTGCTCAAAAAACTTTTTTCTGCCTTTTCATTTTCAAAGCGGAGCTTTGAGGGATCACCGCAGGTACTCCCATTCGTGGATTGTTTGGTGATTGGGCTCGTCCGGGAATCCTGTTTTATTCAACTTCTAAAATAGGACTCATAGCAGCGCTAAAAAAATGTTGGATTGACTACAAAAACAAAATGAAAATTACGTTTAACTATTCTCCAAACTGCTTTAAATGATGATCTAAATGCTTGTATTGCATTTGGCCCCATTGCTGTTTTGTAAAATAACCAAAACCAGGATGTGCGTTCCATTCTTCTTGTGTACGCTTGCTTTCAAATTCGTCTAAAAGTGCAATGAGTTTTGTTCTCTCGTTCGTAAAATTTCTAGGTTCAGTTTCTTTTAAGAATCTGGCGGTAGGTAAACTTTTCTTAAATGGTGAGTCGTTATATAGCATCTTTTTAAAGAATAAGGTAGCTAAAAAATTGGAACGAATACCATAATCTTTCTTTTCTAACATAATATTCAATGGTCCTTGACAGTGGTGAAGCATCTGCCCTACGGTCATTTTGCCCCAATGTTTTTCAGAATTCTCAGTAAGAGCGTTTAGTCTTTTTCTAATTTCTAATAAAGTTTCAGTATCAAAAAGCGATTTCATTTTTTGGCCATTAACGAATTGGAAACTATAAATTTATTGAATAATCGCCATTTATTAATGCCTAAAAAGATTATTTTCAAAACTTTATGCCAATTCCCCATTCCTTATTATCTTTAAGGAAACGCAAAAAACCATGGAAGAAAATCACTCCTTTTCCATAAAAAATTGGAACGAAGACGATCGGCCCCGCGAAAAAATGCTACTTAAAGGGCATATAGCCTTAAGCAACGCAGAACTTATTGCTATTTTAATTGGTTCGGGCAATCGCGAGGAAAGCGCCGTTTCGTTAAGTCAGCGAATTTTATCTTCAGTCAGTAATAATTTAAGCGAACTCGGGAGGCGTTCAATCTCTGAATTAATGCAATTTAAAGGGATAGGCCAAGCAAAGGCCATATGTATTGTAGCGGCTATGGAGCTTGGCCGACGCAGAAGAGCGGGAGAGGCATTGGAACGAAAAAAAATTACCTCCAGCAATTCAGTTTTCGAATATGTACAACCCATAATCGGAGAGCTGCCTCACGAGGAATTTTGGATACTGTATTTAAACAATTCAAATAAAATCATTAAAAGTGCACAACTAAGCAAAGGCGGTATTACGGGCACAATTGTAGATGTGCGTTTGGCGTTTAAAGAAGCTTTACAGCTTGGAGCTGTGGGCATTATCTTGGCCCACAACCATCCTTCGGGAACTTTAAAACCCAGCCAGGCCGATATTCAGCTTACTAGAAAATTAAAAACGGCGGGAGACAGTTTAGACATTAAAGTGTTAGACCACCTTATAATTACCGAAAAAGCGTACTTTAGCTTTGCCGATGAAAATATGCTGTAATCTGCTATGCTATTAATCTACACCCAAAAACTTACGCCCCGAATTTCTTATATTTTTAAGCACATCTGTCTGCGTATTTTGGGTATCGATGTAATTTTTACCTCGGTAATCGATGAATTTATAGCACATACAGGTCCAAAAATATCATACGGTAAAAAGCCGCTCGGGAACGAAATGTTCTTTCAAAGCGATGGTCTTTTGGAACAGCAAGGACTGGAAGCTATCGAGGTTACGGTAAAAAAATGGAACAATACATACGGTTTTTTTTCAGTATCTAACATTAGCACCCTGCCTTTTGATATTTTTGCAGCCAGCTTTTTTATGCTAACCCGCTATGAAGAGTATTTACCCCACGTTAAAGATGAAAAGGGACGCTTTATGGCTTCCGAAAGTCTGGCGTATAAAGAAGGGTTTTTACAGCAGCCCATTGTAGATATCTGGGCTTACATTTTTAAAGAGAAACTTTTATCTGCTTTTCCAGAAATTAATTTTCCTGCAAAAAAGATAGCAATCCATCCTGTAATTAAAGCAGCCCAACCTTATGCTTATAAGCAAAAGGGGTTTTTTCGGTCCTTGGTGGGTTATTTCCACAGTCTGGCTCGGGGAAAATTTAGAGAAATAATTAGCCGAACCCAGGTATTAATAGGATATAAACGCGATCCGATAGACACTTTTAAGTGGATGATAAATATTGCAAATCGCAGTAATTTTAAACTAACCGTTTTTTTCCTATTGGGCAATGCTTTGTCATTTAATGAAAGTATGAACACGCACAGGCAAAAGTTTAAATTACTCATTAAATATGTGTCTGATTATAAGGATGTGGGCCTTATTTTTTCGTACAATGCCCTAAAAAATTACAATGTTTTAAAAACTGAAAAACGCAGAATGGAAGAAATAACAAACCGTGCGTTGGACAGTTCTATGAATTCTGAATTTTTAGTGAATTTACCCGATATTTACCGGCATTTGGTAGAGTTGGAGGTGTATCGAGATTTTACGATGGTTTTTCGCGATACCATAGGCTTTAGGGCCGGAACTTGCACTCCTTTTCTTTTTTACGATTTAGATTTTGAAATTAAAACCCCATTGGTAGTGCATCCGGCGGCTATGACAACTTTTGCTTTTCAAAAGAAGTATGCTTCGGATATAGACAAAATTGTTGGGCAAACTATTGCCGAAGTTGAAAAGGTAAACGGTACTTTTACCATGATTTTTTCAAATAAGGATTTTTCTTCTGAAGCAAACAACAAAGTTTGGCGCGCTATCTTTTCAGAAAAACTACAGAAATATGCAGTATAGCGGTATTACAGACGTTTTTTTTGACCTTGACCACACACTTTGGGATTTTGACCGAAATTCTGGTTTGGCGTTTCAAAGAGTATTTCAAAAGCATAAAATAGAACTGCCTTTAGCTGATTTTCTGAAGGTTTACGAACCGATAAATCTTCAATACTGGAAAAAATATCGCGAAGATAGAGTTTCAAAAGAAGAATTGCGACGAGGGCGCTTAACCGAAACCTTCGCAACTTTTAAACTAAAATTTCCTTTGGAAACTATAGACTCTTTGGCGCATTGCTATATAGAGGAACTTCCTGTGGACAACCATCTTTTTATGGGTGCAATAGAAATTCTGGAGTATCTTTCGCCTAAATATAAACTGCATATTATAACAAATGGTTTTGAAGAAGTGCAGCATTTAAAGCTTCAAAATAGTGGCATAAAACAATATTTTAACACGGTTACAACTTCCGAGGAAACAGGTTTAAAAAAACCGCACCCGGTTATTTTTGAAACTGCCCTAACCAAGGCTGCGGTTAATTCGAAAAGCAGTATAATGATTGGCGATAGTTTTGAAGCAGATATTTTGGGAGCCAAAAACGCCGGTATGCACACCCTATTTTTTAATTACAGAAAGGAAAATGTTTCAACTGCAAGTTTTGCAATCAACGAACTTTCTGAAATAAAAAACCATCTGTAATAATATTCTTTACCAATAGTCGTTTATAATTAGCACTTTATCCCCAATTATGAACAGATTATCCCATAACGTTATAATTTTACTACTCGCATGCGCGTTGTTTACGGCTTGTGTAAAAGATACCGATTTTAATCAGGCGGAAGATATTGCTCTAACTCCCGTAATGGAATTGGACTTAATATACTTTAATATTGAAGCCAATCGTTTTTATGACTCATTAACTTCAAACCCGGTTTTTACAGTTAGAGATACCACCGAAATTCGGTTTCTGGATGACAGCAATCTTCAAGAAAATTTAAAAAAAGCCGACTTCTATTTTAAGTTTACCAATAGTATTCCACGAAATTTTGAAGTAGATTTTCAATTTTTAAGTGAAGCCAACGATACGGCGTACGTCGCCGGTACCCCTGTGCTTGAGGGGGCTGTTTCGGCGCCGGTAATTACCGAATACACCCAAATTGTTGAAGGAGAAGATGTACTGCGACTAACACAAGCTAATAAAGTCGTGGTAAGTGTTACGATAGATTCATCTAACGAAAATCTGGAAGGCAGCTTAAATTTGAAATCCAAGACAACCTACTATCTGGAAAACTAAACCATGCGCTATTTCTTTACCCTATTTTTATGTTTCGTGGGCTATTTTGCTATTTCACAAAATAAGCAAATACTTTACGGTTTTGACGATATTCCCCAATCGTTGTTGCTAAATCCCGGTAGCAAAGTAATTCAGAAAAAACATTTTGGAATTCCCTTTTTATCGCAATTTCATTTTAATGGCGGGGCTTCTGGCGTTACTGCTTACGATATTTTTAAGGAGGGAAACGACAATATTAACGACCGCATTCGTGAAAAGATTTTTGAAATGAAAAATTCAGATTTTTTTACCGCCACGGTACAATTGGAACTTATAAATATTGGATGGCGTGCAAAAAACAATATTTACTTTTCTGGGGGTATTTATGAAGAGCTGGATTTTATAACATATTTCCCCAAAGACTTAGCAATATTAGCGTGGGAAGGCAATCGCGACTATCTGGATTATCCTTTTAATCTAGGTGAAATTAGCACGACAGGCGATTTAACAACTGTGTTTCATTTTGGAGCCAATAAACAAATAAGCGATAGGCTAACGGTGGGCGCACGACTTAAAATATATTCCAGCATGTTTAGCTTTCGGAGCGTAAATAATTCAGGAACTTTTACCACGAGATTGGGCGGTGCTGATTCAGAAAATATTTACGAGCACATAGTTCAAAATGCCGATGTAACCGTTGAAACATCTGGCTATGCGCCGTTGCGCGATTTAGATAATTCGTCGCAGGTTACCAGTGAAATTTTAGGTAGAAGTTTATTGGGAGGAAATCTGGGCGTAGGGGTAGATTTGGGCTTCTCGTACGATATGGGCGAAGCTTGGACAATTTCGGCCAGTGCATTGGATGTAGGCGCTATTTTCCATACAAAGGATGTAGAAACCTATCGTGCCCATGGAACCTATACTTTGGACGGTATAAACCTTATTTTTCCACCGTTAAGCGAAGGTGAGTCCACTTTTCCGTATTATGACAATCTTGAAGATGAAGTAAAACGAGAAATTGATGTTGATACACTCAATAATGCATACACCCAATTTAGACCCTTAAAGCTAAACGCAGCAATAAATTTCGGTTTTGGCCGGTTTAATAGCTCTGGTGCCTGCGATTGTTTAAATATGGGAGGAGGGCAACTTCATAAACAAAACGTGGGATTGCAGCTGTATTCTATTTTTAGACCGCAGGGCCCACAGCTGGCAGGAACCCTTTTTTATCATAGAAGGTTTACCAATTTTCTTTCTGCAAAGGCAACCTATACGGTAGATTCGTATTCGTATACAAATGTAGGGCTGGGCGTTTCGGCAGATATAGGTATCGTTAATTTATATCTTGCGGCAGATAATCTTATGAGCTACGGTAATTTGGCCAAAGCAAAAAGTGTATCTTTACAACTAGGATTTAATATAATAATCGACGAAGAATGAGACCATATTTACTTTTAGCAATCGCTTTACTTATCTCTACAAATATTTTTTCGCAGCGTACAAATTTGAGCGATTACAGCTATGTTGTTGTGCCACAACAATATGATTTTTTAAAGGGTAATGATGAGTATAAGTTAAATACAATGACCAAATTCTACTTTGAAAAATACGGGTTTAATGCCTATATGGCAAATGCAGCCCCCAATGCCAATCGTTGCGACGGACTTTATGCAAATGTGGAAGAGCTAAAAACGCTGTTTGGAACAAAACTTCAGATTGTTTTGAAAGATTGCGATGCGAATGAAATCTACAGAAGCCAAGTGGGAAAAAGTAAATATAAAGAATACGATAAAACCTATCAGGACGCGCTTCGGAAAGCATTTAATAGCATTGAAGCGTTGCGTGTAGAACAAAAGAATATAGCCTTGCAAAATCCTTCTAAAACTACTACTCGTTACACCGTTACTACAAAAGTAGATACGCCTGTAAAAATTGATCCGTCTGCTATTTCTGAAGATAACTTACCTTCCGATAAATTTTCTAATTATTCAAATTCGGGTAAAACGTTTTTACTGAGAAAAACTACCGAAGGGTATTCCTTATACGAAGAATCGCCCGCCGCAGAAGACGGACTTCTTTTAAAGGGAAAAATAATACTGATGGAGAAAGTTGTTAAATACATGGATACCGCAGGAAAAGTATCGGACGCGTCTTTTGATGCTGCCGGAAACCTAACGATAAACGATGGTTCTACAGCGACTGTGTACTTTTTTCAAAATTAAAAATCGTATTTGTCCTTCCAAAGATTTTTTAAATAAGCCTTAAGGCTATTTTCCTTCGGATTGTTGCCAGGTTTGTAAAAAGTACTGCCTTTAATTTCTTCAGGTAAAAATTCGTGCGGTACAAAGTTGCCTTCGTAATTATGTGCATACTCGTATTCTTTGCCGTACCCCAATTGCTTCATAAGCTTTGTGGGCGCATTCCGAATTGATAGGGGAACGGACAGATCGCCGGTTTGTCTTACTAGTTGTTGTGCTTCGCCTATGGCTTTGTAGGCAGCATTGCTTTTAGGCGAAGTGGCTAAATAAATTGTGCATTGGCTTAAAATTATTCGCGCCTCTGGGTATCCAATTGTTGTTACTGCCTGAAACGTACTATTTGCAAGTAAAAGAGCGTTCGGATTTGCAAGGCCTATATCTTCGGAAGCCAAAATAACCAATCTTCGAGCAATAAACTTTATGTCTTCGCCTCCTTCTATCATTCGAGCTAACCAATAAACAGCGGCATTGGGGTCACTACCTCTAATGGATTTTATAAATGCCGAAATAATATCGTAATGTTGTTCGCCAGTTTTGTCATAAAGCACTGTATTCTTTTGTGCTTTTTGCATTACCAGTTCGTTGGTGATATTTATTTTTTCAGATTTTTCAGAAAGTACTACCAATTCTAAAATATTCAATAGTTTTCGGGCATCGCCTCCCGAAAGTCTTATGAGAGCTTCGGTTTCATTTAAAGTTACATTCTTTTCCGATAGAATTTCGTCTTTCTGTAATGCCCGTTTTAGTAAAGATTCCATGTCTTCCCGACTGAACGATTCGAGAACATAAACCTGACAGCGCGATAACAGTGCAGGGATTACTTCAAAACTTGGATTTTCTGTAGTAGCGCCAATTAACGTTATCCAACCTTTTTCTACAGCTCCCAACAGCGAATCTTGTTGCGATTTGCTGAAGCGATGAATTTCGTCAATAAAAAGAATAGGATTTTTAGTTGAAAATAAGGTATCGCTTTTTTTCGCTTTTTCAATTACTTCACGTACTGCTGCAACGCCGCTATCTACAGCACTTAAAGTATAAAATGGTCTGCCGCTTTCATTGGCAATTATATTTGCAAGCGTGGTTTTTCCTGTACCCGGTGGCCCCCATAAAATTATGGAAGGTATCATTCCTGTGTTTAATTGCGAGGTAAGTGAACCTTTTGGACCCACCAAATGTTGCTGGCTCAAATAACCTTCTAAAGTGGTAGGACGGATGCGTTCGGCGAGGGGTGTATTCATGGTTTTCAAAATTACAACATTAATAAATCGGTTTCACTGACAATTTATCATAAATTTGATTTAGGGATTGTTTTTTGTAATCAC
Source organism: Aequorivita flava (assembly GCF_038742595.1). NCBI lineage: Bacteria > Pseudomonadati > Bacteroidota > Flavobacteriia > Flavobacteriales > Flavobacteriaceae > Aequorivita > Aequorivita flava. Next base: position 7,815 of record NZ_JBANCF010000014.1, read on the forward strand.
TTTGCTATGAATAATGCAACTCAATTAAAATATAACGCAGATGTGGTATTATACCCATTACTTTTTGTAATGGTGCTTTGGGTTGTATATTGGATTGAAACGCGGTTTAATATCAATTTAAATTATTTTGGGGTTTATCCACGATCTGTTGAAGGCTTACGCGGTATTATTTTTAGTCCTTTTATCCACGGTAGTTTAAAACATCTTTTTAATAACTCCGTGCCTCTTTTTGTGCTTACTGCTGCACTCTTCTATTTTTATAGAGACATCCGTTGGAGGGTATTGTTTTTTGGTTTGTTATTTACAGGTTTAGCTACTTGGGTAATAGGTCGCTCGTCGTTGCATATTGGGGCAAGCGGGGTAGTGTATATGTTGGTTGCTTTTTTATTTTTTAAAGGAATTTTTTCTAAACAATTTCAGTTAACTGCGCTGGCTTTAGTTGTAGTTTTTCTCTACGGAGGTATGTTCTGGTATGTGTTTCCTGTAAATCCCGAAATATCATGGGAAGGTCATTTATCGGGTTTCTTTGTGGGTTTTTTCTTCTCCTTTTTATTTAAGACAAAGCCAATTGAACGCAAAAAATACGAATGGGAAAGGGAAGGTTATAATCCGGATAACGATCCGTTTTTAAAGCAGTTTGACGAGGATGGAAACTTTATTGAATTACCAAAAGAACCGGTTGAACCAACTGTATCTGTAGATGCTCCGCCTCAGCCTACTATAAAACAAATGGCAGCCCAAAATAGACCAACGGTGAAAATAGTTTACACCTATAAAAATAAAGAAGAAGACGAAACTGATTAGGGCTATTGACGTCGTTGTCTGGTTACTTCGTATAAAAATGCACCACAGGCTACGGAAACATTTAAGGAATTTATCTCGCCAAGTAGGGGAAGAGATGCTTTTTCATCAACCAGCGTAAGAACGGATTTTGACACTCCTTTACCTTCAGAACCCATAATAATTGCCAGAGGTTTAATTAAATCTACAGCGTAAATTTCGTTGGATGTATGTTCTGTCGCTGCAACAGTGGTAATTCCCGAACCATGCAAATAGAATATTGCATCTTTAATATGATCTACTTTGCAAATTGGAATCTTAAAGATAGCTCCAGCTGAGGTTTTTACAGTATCGCCGGATACGGGAGCGCCTCCCGACTTTTGAATTATTACTGCATCAACACCAGTGCATTCCGCGGTGCGTAAAATAGCGCCAAAATTTCGCACATCGGTAATCTGGTCTAACACTAAAAATAATGGGGTTTTATCACTTTCCAAGGCTTTTTCAACAACAGACTCTAAAGAATGAAATGCCACCGGCGAGGTAAGAGCAACAATACCTTGATGATTTCCTTTGGTTAACCTGTTTAATTTTTCGAATGGAACGATATTTATGGTAACCTTGGCTTTCTCCAGCTCCTTTATTAGGCTTTCAATTTTATCGCTTTCTATTCCTTTTTGAATATAAACTTTATCAAAAACAACTTGAGAAGAGAGGGCCTCCTTGATTGGGTAGATTCCAAAAATAGTATTTGTTTTATCGTTCATGGTTTCGTGCTGATATTAATAAGTGTTGGCAAAGGTAAAGAGAATATTCAAGTAATCTTTAGTTAAATTTCAGGTAAAAAAAACACCCCTTAAAAAGGGGTGCTTTATAAACTTGAGGTTATTAAAAATTAATTTTTAACACCTATTTGAGATCTACCTCCAGAAACAATATTAGGTTCTGGCTTAATAGCAATACGGAAATAACGTCTTGTATCGTCAATAGAATTGTCTATTGCAGTAACACCAAACATAACCTCACGGGTATTTGCTGGAATGGTAACTGTGCTTTCAAACGTATAGTTTTCAGGTGCAGTTGGTAATGTATCTGGTGCAACTGTAATTACAGAGAATGTTCTGGCTACATTTGATAAATCAGAAACAAATACCTTTACGCTATCAGTTTTTGAACCGCCTTCAGGAACGCTTATGTTTTTAGTTAAGGTTACAAATCCTACGGTAGTCAGACGATTTTCATCGTAATCGTCGTAAGTTTCACAAGAAACAGCAACAAGTGCGATAGCTAGAATAACGATTAATATATTAACTTTTTTCATTTTGATAGATTTTTAAAATTATTAATATCCAGGGTTCTGAACAAGGTTAGGGTTCACGTCCATAGAGCTTTGCGCAATTGGCATCTGGAATTTAATGTTACCAGCAGAAAGTGCTTGTTGATCTGATGGAGTACCAGAACCGTCGGCAAGGTCACCAAATCCTTCACGATCTACAGGTAAGCCCCAACGTTTAAGATCGAACCATCTTTGGTATTCAAAAGCAAATTCAAGTCTTCTTTCCAATCTAATGGCATCACGTAATGCGGTACCAGTTTCTCCACTTGGAGGCGTAGTGTATCGTTTAGTTCTTACAACGTCTAATGCAGTTCTGGCAGGACCTTCTTGACCTAAGTTATACAAAGCTTCTGCTTTGTTTAAATGTGCTTCGGCAGCACGAAGGATCTTGATGTCAACCTGACCGTTAGACTGACCTGTTCTTCCGAACAACTTTTTGATTGCGTTAAATTGAAGACCGTCAGCATTGTTAGCAGCTTGCATCGTATACGCTTCTTTACGGATATCATCCTCAGCAAATTTAGTGTATAGACCGTAAGAAACTACATACTCAGGAATTAAGTTTGTTAAACCACCTTGGCTCCATACAACACCTACACTAATTCCGAAAATTGGAAGTTCGTTAGGGATGTAAAACAATAAACCTGATTTGTTAGCATCTTCCCATACACCTACAACATCAGAACGAGGTGCAACCGGAGTGCTTACACGGTTAGCTGCATCAATGGCAGATTGCCATTTACCCATATATAGATAAACTCTAGATAATAAAGTATTTACAGCATCTTTGTTTAAACGACCTGGATCGTTTTCTTCGTTTATACCAGCAGCAGCCTCAGTAAGATCGGTTACAATTTGGTCATAAACAGCTCCTACTGTTTCTCTTGCAGGTTCAATATCTGCATCTGGTACAGTTACGTATGCAATACCTAAGCTTCCGTTAGCATCACTAGATTGTGTTGGTATCTTTCCGTAGAAACTAACAACATTAAAGTGAGCTAATGCTCTAAGGGCCTTTGCTTCAGCAACAACATTTTCTTTGTTCTCGCCTTCAAAACCTTCGCTATTTGCTAACAAAAGGTTGGCTCTATAGATTAATTCATAAGCTCCTAAATATAGTCCGTACATTGGACCATCTGCGGCGCCATATTGCCAGTTGTGTAAACTTCTTCTAGACCCACGACCTTTCTGTGCGAAAGTAACGTTGTCTGATAATACATCTGGGGCATCTAACATTCCGCCGGCATCACTACCACCGTAAAAACCACCATTAGTTAAGCTTTCGTAAACACCGCGTATAGCGTTGTCAAAATCTGCAGCAGTAACGTATGCATTTTCATTACCAAATGAGTCAAATGGTATTTGGTCCAATTCCTTATCGCAAGAAGTAAAAGCTCCTACGATGAAGGCCAAAATTGTTATTTTATAAATTATTTTTTTCATTGTATCAATTTTTTTTAAAATTAGAAACTAACATCCAAACCTATTTGGAATGATTTGGTGTTTGGATAGCTATAAAGAGTTGCCTCACCCGGTGCTACCGCATCTCCAAACGCGATGGTCTCTCCTGATGAAATACCAACCTCAGGATCTCCCCAGAATTTTGAAAAGGTCAATAAGTTTTGTCCTTGTACATAAATTCTTAAAGAATTGATTGGTGTTTTATCTAGGGTTGCACTTGGGAACGAATAGCTAAGCGTAACGTTACGCATACGTATGTAATCTCCTTTTTCTAACCATCTGTCTGAACTTCCTGTAATGTTTGAATCTTCAGCGGCATATATTGGGCTTGGAAGAACACCAGTATCGCCAGGTTGTTGCCAGTAGTTAAAGGCATTGGTAGCTTGGTTGTCAGCAATTGCTAATCCATCAGATTCGCGATCTGAACGTACAAAGTTGTTAATCCAGTTACCGTACTTAAATACGAAGTCTGTTCTTAGACCCCAGCCTTTGTAAGTAATGTTAGAGAAGAAACCACCTTCTTTATCTGCAATGGTTGATTTTCCTTGGAAAACACGGTTTTCACCAGCAGGTAGTTCGTTAGCAAAGTAAACGTTGCCATCAGCTCCGTAGAATTGAGATCTACCAGTTGCAGGATCAACACCGGCATATCTAATTAAGAAGTGCTCGTTGATTTTTTGGCCTTCGCTCCAACGAATGTTGAAAGTATCTCCAGCATCAATATCTTCACCTTCTGGAAGGCTCACGATTTCGTGATCTAAGAAGATGATGTTACCTCCTAAAGTCCAAGTTAAGTCTGAGTTACGAAGTACATCAGCTTGTAAAGAGAATTCTAAACCTTTGTTGCGAATGTCTCCAAGGTTACCAGCAATAGTACCAACTCCAGATTCGTCGGCTTTAGGGATATTAAATAATAAATCTGTTGTGTTTCTGATAAAGTAATCGGTAACAGTTCTAACTCTGTTGTTGAACATATTCAACTCAAGACCTACGTTAGTTGTAGTAGTTGTTTCCCAGCTTAATGTGCGGTTTTCAACGTTATCTGGCTCTGTACTTGAACCTCCAGGGTAAGCTCCAAAACCAACGGTTCCTTGCCAAGCATATCTAGATAATCCATTTCTGTTACCTACTGAACCGTAAGAACCTCTTAAAGATAAATCGTTAATAAAACCTACTTGGAAGAATTCTTCTTTAGCTACGTTCCAACCAACACTTCCACTATAGAAAGTACCGAATTTAACGTCTTCACCAAAGTTAGATGATCCATCACGACGTACAGATGCTTGAATAGAATAACGCTCTTTAAAGTCGTAATCTGCGAAAGCACCGTATGATACTAAAGTTAATCTGTTTCTGTTAGTAATACCAACTGTAACTTCTGCCGCGTTAGATTGTGTTGTTAACAAAGCTGAAGGGAAACCAATACTTCTTACAAATTGTCTGTTGAATTCGTTCATGTTGAATTCGTATAAACCAAGAACGTTTAAGTTGTGGTCGTCTGTAGAAAGGTTATAGTTTACACGGTTACTTACTGTAAAGTCAACTCTGTGTTGTTGGTCGTCAAACTTGTTTCCTGGTTTTGTTGGATCTCCAATAAGAGCATCTAATATACCACCTGGCTTAGAATAGCTCTCTCTTCTTCTTGCCAACCAGTTAACAGCAACGTTTAGGTTATAGCTCCAGTGTTCGTTGAAAGTTACAACAGCATCTACACTACCAAGAGTGGTGTTGTCCATATCTTCACTAGGCTCTGAAAGCAATGCTCCTCTAATTGGGAACGTAGTATGTGTTGGGTTGTAAATTGGATTTCCGTTTTCGTCCAATACAAGAGCACCTGTATCGTCAATAACGAATTCAGTTTCGTAACCATTGTAATCTAGCAAACCTCTAAAAGGGTTTTGCGTGTTATTTCTATCTCTTGGCTCATCGCTCATAGATCTAGAATAACCAACATTTACACCAACTGTTAACCATTCTTTAGCATCAAAGTTTACGTTTAAACGTGCACCAGTTCTTTCGAAACCACTAATATTATCAATAATACCTGTGTTTTTATCATTGGTTACAGAAAAATAGTAGTCCATTTTTTCAGCACCCCCAGAAATAGATACACTATTGTTTTGAACAATACCGTCTTTTAAGATTAAATCTGCCCAATCTACTTCGTTATCTAGAAGAAATTGACGCTCAGCAGATCCTGGCGCAGTAGTTACACCTGGAAGGGAAGCAGCACCTGTAACACCTAACGCATACATTTCAGCTTCGTACTGCATTTTTTCAGCAGCCGTCATCATCGTGTAGTTAGGGTCAATTCTAGATGTTACACCATAACGAGAACTAAAGCGCACAACGGCGTCTTTGTTACGGTTACCACTTTTAGTAGTAATAATAACAACCCCGTTAGACCCTCTAGAACCGTATCGAGCGGTCATAGCAGCATCCTTTAAAATGGTAATGTTTTCAATGTCCTCATTTGGGATATTTGCAAGATCTTGCTCCCTGATTGGCGCGTTATCCACTATATATAATGGAGAAGATGCACCAGCAACAAGAGATCCTGTTCCACGAATACGAACAAAAGCTCCTTGGCCCGGTTTCCCGTTGGCAGCAGTTACCTGTACCCCGGCCGCCTTACCTTGCAGCATGTTGTCAATACTGGTAGTTGGCGCCATTTGCGAAAGCTCTGCAGCAGATATTGAAACTACCGCTGAGTTTTGTACCGTTTGGTTTCTTGTAGAATACCCAGTAACGACAACCTCACTCAAGCTTTCACCTGGTTGTAGGTTAACGTCAATTTTATTTTGAGCTCCTACTTTTACTTCCTTGGTGTCAAAACCTACATAACTAAAGGTAAGTGTTTGGCCCACATTTGCAGATATGGAGTAATTTCCATCAAAATCTGACTGTGTTCCAGTACTTGTTCCTTTGATTATAACGTTTGCACCAGGCAATGGCAGACCTGTTTCGTCCGTCACCGTACCTGTAATAGTTTTTTGCTGTGCGAAGGTAAGCTGCACAACTAACGCTAGCAAGAGCGTTAAAATTCCACTAAACTTTGTTCTCATTTTTATAAATTATTTGAATTAGCCAACGGCAAAAATCATAATAAAAAGTTAATTACACAAGTATTTGCTGCCAATTTTTAGGTTTATTTAGCGGGCATCAGTGTTTTAAGCCTAAGTAATTTAGAATTTAGATGAAATACTGATGTGTACTTTGGTGTTTGTAAGATTGAAAGGGGTGTTTTGCCTATTTCCGTTAGCTATGTTAAATCGAAATATTCCTGCTTTTGTGTTTAGGCCAAGTCCGAGCCCAAAACTGTAGATCTTTTCTTTTAAGGAAATGGTCTGATTTTCAAAATAACCTACATCTATAATACTGTGTAAGTAAACCCCATCGTTAAATTGGTAGCGATACTCTGTATTTAGTACCGAAAATAACGATGCGTCTATGCTGTTTTCGTCAAAACCGCGGATGCTGTTTATTCCACCAAAACGAAAAAGTTCGTTTATTAAATATGAGTCGCTAAAAAGCGCGCTCGTACTATTTTGAACAAACAAGGAATTGCGGTAATTAAGATTAAAAATATTTGATATTACAGAGGTGAAGCCAATCTGGTCCTCCGACTCGCTTTTTTGTTTGCGGGATCCAATCCCCATATCTAAATAAATTGCTGTTTTTACGGGGAACAGTTTTCGGTTTTGTGGTTTTTTATAGTTGCCGCCAAAGATAAAAAACCGAGATGTAAAATCTTCAATTGGTATTCCGGCAATTACTTCATCCAGCAGGTTGCTAGATTCGTATCCTTTATATCCCACGTATAAAGTAGATCGAGTGTCTAATTGATAGGTGGAACGCAGTTGTTGTTCTGTAGTGATAAAAGTGCTGTCTCTTTTAAAAATCATTAATTCGCCACTGAGCCCAAATGGTGAGCTAAACAGATAGGGAAGGGTGAGCTTGGTTTTAAAATTAATCTGCTTTTCACCATCAGATTTGTAATTTATTAATAGCTGTTCGCCGTAGTTTAAATTGTTGTTGAGTTCTAAATTTAAATAGCCATTAAACGTCAATTTTTGAGATTCCTCATCGGTGGCAAATCCTAAAATTCCATCAAAGAGATTGTTCTCTTCTTTTTCCAAATAAAAATATACGGTGGTTGAATCTTCCCGGAATAGTGCTTCGGGTGGCTTAATAGACGAAACAAAACCTAGGCTGTTTAGGTTTTCGTTTTGCGCTAACAATTTTTTCTGGTCAAAAAGTTTGCCTTTCCTTACCCCGGCATAGTATTTTAAATAGCTTTTTGGGAATTTTTCGTACCCTTTTAAAACAATGGAATCTACGGTGCGCAACTTGCCGTTTTCTATAAGCAGTGTAGCGCTTAAATTTCCGGCTCCAGTGTTGTTGAACGCAGTTAACCTCACCCGGGCAAAAGCATTTCCTTTGGCGTTTCTATACGCTGTAAGTTTTCTTAACGCGGTTGGAATGGTTTCAAAAGGAAGTATAAAATAGGAGCTGTCTATCTGTGAGGCTACGTGTTGAAGTTCTTTTTTTGAAAAATCTTTTTCCGAATAGTACACCTTTATATTGTTGTACTTCCTTCCAAGAAAAAATGCGGCCGTATAGCTGCTGTCGTTTTCTTTTTTAAGTTGAAGCAATTCACTTTCAATAAAACCCATGCGTTGTAGTTTTAAGTGTAGGGTGTCGGTTTCATTTTTTAGCGAAATAAAATCTTTATAGGAAGCAGGTAGTTGCAATGAATCTACAACCCCTTCCGGAATTTCCTTCTCTGCTTTTAAGGAGAGCGACAATTCCTGTGCCTGAATTCCGAAGAAAAAACAGGAATATATATTAAGGAGTAAAAAAAGTGTGCAATTATTTTTCAAAAAAAGAGCGAATTTACGATGTAAAACTAACGTTTCAACTTGCCATTTCATATGCAAACAAAAAAAATATTAAAAGAGTGCTGAAAATTAATTGAGTATGGTTTGATTAGTAAAAAAATTATTCTACATTTGCATCCCCTAAAAATAGGGGTGTTTTATTTTTAAACAGTAATAATACATATTTTATATGCCAACAATTTCACAATTAGTACGTAAAGGAAGGACCAAAATAACCAAGAAGAGTAAATCGGTTGCTTTGGATTCGTGCCCACAACGTCGTGGTGTTTGTACGCGTGTATATACTACTACGCCTAAGAAGCCTAACTCTGCAATGCGTAAAGTTGCAAGGGTAAGACTTACAAATGGTAAGGAAGTAAACGCATACATCCCAGGCGAGGGTCACAATCTCCAAGAGCACTCGATAGTATTGGTTAGAGGTGGAAGGGTAAAAGATTTGCCAGGAGTTAGATATCACATTGTTCGTGGAGCATTAGACACCGCAGGTGTTGCAGGCCGCACGCAACGTAGATCTAAGTACGGAGCAAAACGCCCTAAGAAGTAAAAACGCAACGCTTGCGTTTTAAGAAAAATGAAAACGGGTTTAGCGCCAATTATTGATAAAATATTTAGCGTTTACCATTAACAAAACAACAAATGAGAAAAAAACAGGCCAAAAAAAGACCTCTTTTACCGGATCCAAGGTTTAACGACCAGTTGGTTACGCGTTTCGTAAACAACATGATGTGGGATGGAAAAAAGAGTGTGGCTTTTAAAGTTTTCTATGATGCAATTGACATTGTAGATGAAAAAAAACAAGACGACGAAAAAACTGCGTTAGAGCTTTGGAAAGATGCGCTTTCTAATGTAATGCCTCACGTAGAGGTGCGTAGCCGTAGAGTTGGTGGGGCAACCTTCCAAATTCCTATGCAAATTCGTCCAGACCGTAAAATTGCAACTGCAATGAAATGGTTAATAACGTATTCAAGAAAAAGAAACGAGAAATCCATGGCCGCTAAATTAGCAGGCGAGATTCTTGCTGCTTCCAAAGAAGAAGGTGCAGCAGTTAAGAAACGTATGGATACTCATAAAATGGCAGAAGCTAACAAAGCATTCTCACATTTCAGATTCTAAACAATGGGAAGAGATTTAACATACACAAGAAATATAGGAATTGCCGCGCATATTGATGCTGGTAAAACAACTACAACTGAACGTATACTTTTTTACACGGGCGTAAACCACAAGTTGGGTGAAACTCACGAAGGTTCTGCAACAATGGACTGGATGGAGCAGGAGCAGGAGCGTGGTATTACCATTACTTCGGCTGCAACTACTTGTAAGTGGAAGTTTCCGATGGAAAATGCGCAACCATTGCCAAATACAAAAGAGTACCACTTTAATATTATAGATACTCCTGGCCACGTAGATTTTACCGTAGAGGTAAACCGTTCGCTTAGAGTTCTTGATGGTTTGGTGTTTTTGTTTAGTGCAGTAGATGGTGTAGAGCCACAATCTGAAACTAACTGGAGATTGGCCGATAACTATAAAGTACCTCGTATTGGTTTTGTAAATAAAATGGACCGTAACGGATCAAACTTCTTGGCAGTATGCCAGCAAGTAAAAGATATGTTAGGATCCAATGCAGTGCCAATCGTTTTGCCTTTAGGTGAAGAAGCTGATTTTAAAGGTATTGTAGATTTGGTTAAGAACCGTGCTATCGTTTGGCACGATGATACCTTTGGCGCTACTTTTGACGTTGTAGATATTCCTGAAGATATGAAAGAGGAGGTGCGTTTGTACCGTGGTAAACTTATTGAAGAAGTTGCTGCCTATGACGAAAACCTACTAGAAAAATATATGGAAGACGAAGATTCAATTACAGAAGATGAAGTGCATGCTGCGCTTCGTGCTGCTGTAATGGATATGAGTATCATACCAATGATATGTGGTTCTTCCTTTAAAAATAAAGGTGTTCAATTCTTAATTGATGGAGTGTGCCGCTACCTTCCTTCTCCAATGGATAAAGATGGTATTGTAGGTGTAAATCCAGATACTGAAAAAGAAGAATTGCGCAAACCAAGTGTAGATGAGCCATTTGCTGCTCTTGCATTTAAAATTGCTACAGACCCTTTTGTTGGTCGTTTAGCTTTCTTCCGTGCATATTCCGGACACTTAGATGCAGGATCTTATGTTCTTAACAACCGTACAGGCAACAAGGAACGTATATCGCGTATTTACCAAATGCACGCTAACAAGCAAAATGCAATTGAGTTTATTGAAGCTGGAGATATTGGAGCGGGTGTAGGTTTTAAGGATATTAAAACTGGAGACACATTAACTGCTGAAAAACATCCAATTATTTTGGAAAGTATGGATTTCCCAGACCCAGTAATTGGTGTTGCGGTAGAGCCAAAAACCAAAGCAGATGTAGATAAATTAGGTATGGCTTTATCTAAGCTAGCCGAAGAAGATCCAACATTCCAAGTGCGTACAGACGAAGCTTCTGGACAAACAATTATTTCTGGAATGGGCGAACTTCACCTTGATGTACTTATAGACCGTTTACGTCGTGAGTTTAAAGTTGAAGTAAACCAAGGTCAGCCACAAGTTGAGTACAAAGAAGCAGTTACAAAAGTTGCAGATCACAGAGAGGTTTATAAAAAGCAATCTGGAGGTCGTGGTAAATTTGCCGATATCGTATTTACACTTGAGCCAGCTGAAGAAGGTAAATTAGGATTGGAATTCGTAAACGCCGTAAAAGGTGGTAACGTACCAAAAGAATTTATCCCTTCGGTTGAAAAAGGATTCAAACAAGCAATGGTGAATGGACCCCTTGCAGGTTTTGAAGTAGATAGTATGAAGGTAACGCTTAAAGACGGATCTTTCCACCCTGTGGATTCTGATGCACTGTCTTTTGAATTGGCTGCAAAACTTGGATTTAAAGAAGTAGCTAAAAAAGCAGGAGCCGTAATCCTTGAACCTATTATGAAACTTGAGGCGCTTACGCCAGAAGAGAATATGGGTGATATTGTAGGTGACCTTAACCGTCGTCGCGGTACTATTACTAGTATGAGCGATCGCGCTGGAGCTAAAGTTATTAAGGCTGAAGTGCCGCTTTCTGAAATGTTCGGATATGTAACCACATTAAGAACATTGTCTTCGGGTCGTGCAACTTCAACTATGGAATTTTCCCATTATGCCGAAACACCTTCAAACATTTCTGAAAGTGTAATAGCTGCAGCAAAAGGAACCGCTAACGTATAATAATATCAGCAATGAGTCAAAAAATAAGAATAAAGCTAAAATCTTACGATCACAATTTGGTGGACAAATCTGCTGAAAAAATCGTAAAGACGGTAAAAAGCACTGGAGCTGTAGTAACAGGACCAATCCCTTTACCAACACACAAAAAAATCTTTACAGTATTGCGTTCTCCGCACGTTAACAAGAAGAGTAGAGAGCAATTCCAATTAAGTTCGTACAAAAGACTTTTGGATATCTACAGTTCTTCTTCAAAAACAATTGACGCTCTAATGAAATTGGAGTTGCCAAGTGGAGTAGAAGTAGAGATCAAAGTATAGTGCAATTCTGAATTCAGAATTAAAAAAAATGTCCTTAACGATGGTTGGGGAAAAACGGTAACAAAATAATATTCAGGGTTGAATTTATTTTGACCCTGTTTTTTTGAATAGAATTTTAAATAGTAATAATCAATAAATAAGTAAATATGTCTGGGTTAATTGGAAGAAAGATAGGGATGACCAGCATCTTTGACGAGAACGGAAAGAACATTCCGTGTACCGTTATTGAAGCAGGACCCTGTGTTGTTACCCAAGTCAGAACCAAAGAGGTTGACGGGTACGAAGCTCTTCAACTTGGTTTCGATGACAAGAAGACTGTAACTAAAGCTGCCGAAGGGCACGCCAAAAAAGCAGGAACCGTTGCAAAACGCAAAGTCGCCGAATTCAAGAATTTTGAAGAAGAATACAAATTAGGTGACACAATAACTGTGGAGCATTTTATCGAAGGAGAATTCGTAGATATAGCGGGTACATCTAAAGGTAAAGGATTTCAAGGAGTTGTTAAGCGTCACGGTTTTGGCGGTGTAGGGCAAGCCACACACGGTCAGCACAACCGTTTACGTGCACCAGGTTCTATTGGAGCCGCATCATATCCTGCGAGAGTGTTCAAGGGAATGCGTATGGCGGGCCAAATGGGCAACGAAAGAGTAAAAGTTGAAAATTTAAGAGTTTTAAAAGTAATTCCTGAAAAGAATCTACTTGTGGTTAAAGGAGCAGTTCCTGGCCATAAAAACGCTTATGTAATGATCGAGAAATAATGAAGGTAGCTGTATTAGACATAAACGGAAAAGACACAGGTCGGAAAGTAGAACTTTCTGCAGATGTGTTCGGAATAGAGCCTAACAATCACGCGGTTTACCTAGATGTGAAACAATATCTTGCCAATCAACGTCAAGGTACTCACAAAGCAAAGGAACGCGCCGAAATTACTGGTTCAACCAGAAAAATTAAAAAACAAAAGGGAACTGGTACTGCCCGTGCGGGTAGCATCAAGTCTGGTATCTTTAAAGGTGGTGGTAGAATGTTTGGACCTCGTCCACGTAACTACTCTTTTAAATTGAACAAAAACCTAAAGCGTTTGGCACGTAAATCTGCCTTATCGATGAAGGCAAATAACAAAGCAATTTTTGTATTGGAAGATCTTAATTTTGACGCTCCAAAAACCAAGAACTTTACCGCGGTTTTAAAGAGTTTAGGGCTTGATGATAAAAAATCTTTATTTGTGTTGGGAGACTTAAATAATAATGTATATTTGTCCTCTCGCAATTTGAAAGGTACTGAAGTTATAACTAACTCACAATTAAGTACTTACAAAATTATGAATGCAAACAGTTTAGTGCTGTTTGAAGGTTCTTTGGAAGGAATTGAAACAAACTTAAGTAAATAGAAGCAAGATGAACATCTTAATTAAACCTATAATTACGGAAAAAGCTACCAAAGATGCTGAAGACAGAAACGTTTTTGGCTTCGTAGTGAACCCCAAGGCGAATAAGGTAGAAATCAAGAAAGCGGTTGAGGCTGCTTACGGAGTTTCTGTTGAAAAAGTTCGCACAATAAATGTCCGCCCTGATAGGAAAACCCGTTATACAAAAACAGGTGTCCAAACTGGTAAAACGAACGCTTATAAAAAAGCAATCGTACAGGTGGCGGAAGGTGATACAATAGATTTTTACAGTAACATCTAAGGAAACTTAGATTTAATTAGACACAAATGTCAGTAAGAAAATTAAAACCAGTCACCCCAGGTCAGCGTTTTAGGGTTGTAAATGGTTTTGACGCCATTACAACCGATAAGCCGGAGAAGTCTTTACTTGTTCCGAATAAACGATCTGGTGGTAGAAACAGTCAAGGAAAAATGACCATGCGCTACATAGGTGGTGGTCATAAGAAAAAATATCGAATTATCGATTTTAAACGCGACAAAGCAGGAATTCCTGCCACTGTTGCAAGTATTCAATACGATCCAAACCGTACTGCATTTATCGCACTTTTAAACTATCAAGATGGTGAAAAGCGATATGTAATTGCACAAAACGGACTACAAGTTGGGCAAAACATCCTCTCTGGCGACGCAGTAGCTCCCGAGATCGGAAATGCAATGCCACTTTCAGCTATTCCTTTAGGTACTATTATTTCCTGCATCGAGCTTCGTCCTGGTCAAGGGGCAATTATGGCTCGTAGTGCTGGTGCTTTTGCACAGCTTATGGCTCGTGAAGGAAGATATGCTACCGTTAAACTTCCGTCAGGTGAAACCCGATTAATTTTGGTAAACTGTATGGCTACTATAGGTGCCGTATCTAACAGTGACCACCAATTGTTGGTTTCTGGTAAAGCCGGTAGAAGCAGATGGCTAGGTAGAAGACCTCGTACAAGACCAGTAGTAATGAACCCAGTAGATCACCCAATGGGTGGTGGTGAGGGCCGTGCTTCAGGTGGTCATCCACGTTCTAGAAAAGGTTTGCCTGCAAAAGGTTACAGAACCCGTACTAAAACGAAAGCAAGTAATAAATATATCTTAGAACGAAGAAAGAAATAAGTTATGGCAAGATCGTTAAAAAAAGGACCGTTCGTTCATTATAAACTAGACAAGAAAGTTCAACAAAACGTTGAGGATAATAAGAAGACCGTAATCAAAACTTGGTCACGTGCTTCTATGATTACTCCAGATTTTGTTGGCCAAACCATAGCAGTTCATAACGGGCGCCAATTTGTTCCTGTATATGTAACAGAAAACATGGTTGGGCATAAACTAGGAGAATTTTCACCTACAAGATCATTCCGTGGTCACGCAGGTGCTAAAAACAAAGGTAAAAAATAATAGGCCATGGGAGTTCGTAAAAGAGAAAGAGCAGAAGCAATCAAGGAAGCCAAGAAAACTATTTACATGGCTAAATTGAACAATTGCCCCACTTCACCAAGAAAAATGCGTTTAATGGCAGACTTGGTACGTGGTGAAAAAATAGACAAAGCACTTAACATTTTGAAGTTTAGTTCAAAAGAATCTTCACGCAAATTGGAGAAACTACTTTTGTCTGCCATCAACAACTGGCAACAAAAGAACGAAGACGCTTCAATAGAAGATGCAGATCTTTTTGTTAAGGAAATCCGTGTGGATGGAGGAACAATGTTGAAGAGACTACGCCCTGCACCACAAGGCCGCGCACACAGAATTAGAAAACGCTCCAACCACGTAACACTCGTGTTGGCAGCAAACGATAACACACAAAGCAAGTAATTAAATGGGACAGAAGACAAATCCAATCGGGAATCGCTTAGGTATCATTAGAGGTTGGGAATCCAACTGGTACGGAGGCAACGACTACGGCGATAAATTGGCCGAAGACGACAAGATTAGAAAATATGTTCACGCGCGTTTAAGCAAAGCTAGTGTGAGTAGAGTAATTATTGAGCGTACGCTTAAGCTTGTAACCGTTACTATAACCACTGCCCGTCCCGGTATCATTATCGGTAAAGGTGGCCAGGAAGTAGACAAGCTAAAAGAAGAGCTTAAAAAAATTACAGATAAAGAAGTACAGATCAACATCCACGAGATTAAAAGACCTGAACTTGACGCATATTTGGTAGCTGCAAGTATTGCACGCCAGATTGAAAGTCGTATTTCTTACCGTCGCGCTATTAAAATGGCAATCGCGGCAACTATGCGAATGAATGCAGAAGGTATTAAGGTACAAATCTCTGGCCGTTTGAATGGGGCAGAAATGGCACGTTCAGAATCTTACAAAGAGGGTCGTATTCCTTTATCAACTTTTAGAGCCGATATTGACTACGCTTTAGTTGAGGCACACACTACTTACGGTAGATTGGGTGTTAAAGTATGGATTATGAAAGGCGAAGTATATGGAAAGAGAGAACTTTCACCATTAGTAGGTTTATCTACAGGAAAAAAGAGTGGTGGTAAAGGGTCTCAAGCAGGACGCGGTGGCAACAAAGCACGTCGCAGAAAGTAATTTTTTAAATAAAAGAAAATGTTACAACCTAAAAGAACAAAATACCGTAAACATCAAAAAGGCCGTATGAAAGGTGATGCCGGACGTGGCAATCAATTGGCGTACGGAACCTTCGGTATAAAATCGTTGGAATCAGAATTTCTTACAGCTAGACAGATTGAAGCTGCTCGTATTGCTGCAACTCGTTTTATGAAAAGAGAAGGTTCTATTTGGATTATGATTTTTCCAGATAAACCAATTACCAAAAAACCTCTTGAAGTACGTATGGGTAAAGGTAAAGGTGCTGTAGAATACTATGCTGCTGTAGTTAAGCCAGGAAGAATACTTTTCGAGGTATCTGGTGTTCCTGTAGAAACAGCAAAAGAAGCATTGCGCCTTGCAGCTCAAAAGCTTCCCGTTAAAACTAAATTTGTAATGTCTCGGGATTTCCAAGCATAATTTTTTAAAAGATGAAACAATCAGAAATTAAAAAAGCATCAACGGCAGAACTTCAGGAAGCATTTGCTGAATCTAGAAAGGCTTATACAGACCTTAAAATGGCTCATACCATTTCACCGTTGGAAAATCCAATTCAACTAAGATCCCAAAGAAGGGTGATAGCAAGAATAGCGACGGAACTAACTAATAGAGAAGTGCAATAATTGTACAGCTGAAAGATGGAAGAAATTAAAAGAAACTTAAGAAAAGAACGTATAGGGGTAGTAACCAGCAATAAAATGGACAAGTCTATTGTAGTTGCAGAGGTTAAAAAAATTAAACACCCTATGTACGGAAAGTACGTAACAAAAACTAAAAAGTACGTTGCGCACGACGAGACAAACAATTGCAACGAAGGCGATACAGTAAGGATCATGGAAACACGCCCTTTAAGTAGAACCAAATGTTGGAGATTAGTAGAAATAATTGAAAGAGCGAAGTAGTTATGTTACAACAAGAATCAAGACTTAAAGTCGCAGATAATACCGGTGCTAAAGAAGTACTTTGCATACGCGTATTGGGCGGTACAAAAAGAAGGTATGCTTCAATAGGCGATAAAATTGTAGTTTCTGTTAAAGAAGCAACGCCAAACGGAAGTATTAAGAAAGGAGCAGTTTCTACAGCAGTCGTAGTACGTACTGTAAAAGAAATTAGAAGGCCTGATGGTTCTTACATCCGTTTCGACGATAACGCTTGTGTACTTTTAAACCCACAGGGTGAAATGAGAGGAACACGCGTTTTCGGACCGGTGGCAAGAGAACTTCGCGACAAGCAATTTATGAAAATAGTATCATTGGCACCAGAGGTGCTTTAATATGAAAACTAAAATGACAAAGCTTAAAATAAAATCAGGAGATACAGTAGTAGTTACCGCCGGAGACCATAAAGGTTCTGAAGGAAAGGTGATGAAGGTAATCCTTGACAAAAACAAAGCAATCGTAGAAGGAGTAAATATGGTTTCAAAACACGAGAAACCAAGCGCGAAAAACCCACAGGGCGGAATCGTAAAAAAAGAAGCTCCTATCCATATTTCTAACCTTTCATTAGTAGATCCAAAATCTGGTAAAGCAACACGTGTAGGGTATAAAACTGAAAATGGTAAAAAAGTACGGTTTTCAAAACAATCGAATCAAGCAATATAGTTATGGCATATACACCAAGACTTAAGGAAGAGTACAAAAGCAGAGTGGTTAACGCCCTTACCGACGAATTTGGTTACAAAAACGTCATGCAAGTACCAAAATTGGAGCGTATTGTTGTTTCCCGCGGAGTGGGTGCAGCGGTAGCAGACAAAAAACTTATTGACTATTCGGTTGATGAGTTTACAAAGATAACCGGGCAAAAAGCGGTTTCAACAAACTCTAAAAAAGACGTTGCAAACTTCAAACTACGTAAAGGCATGCCAATTGGTGTGAAAGTTACGTTGCGTGGAGAGCGTATGTACGAATTTTTAGACAGATTGGTAACTTCGGCTTTGCCTAGGGTACGTGACTTTAACGGAATTAAAGCAACAGGTTTTGACGGAAGAGGAAACTACTCTTTAGGAATTACCGAGCAAATTATCTTCCCAGAAATCGATATTGATAAAGTGAAGAAAATTGAAGGAATGAACATTACGTTTATCACTTCGGCTGCAACCGATAAAGAAGCGAAATCATTATTACAAGAATTGGGATTACCCTTTAAAAAGAACTAAGAGATGGCTAAAGAATCAATGAAAGCCCGCGAGGTTAAGAGACAAAAAATGGTAGCAAAATATGCAGCCAAGCGCAAAGCTCTAAAAGAAGCTGGCGACTGGGAAGGTTTGCAGAAACTACCAAAAAATGCCTCACCAGTGCGTTTACACAACCGTTGTAAACTTACCGGAAGACCAAGAGGGTATATGCGAACTTTCGGTATTTCACGTGTTACTTTCCGTGAAATGGCAAATTCTGGGTTAATTCCTGGTGTGCGCAAAGCATCTTGGTAAAAAAGTAAAGACACCCAATTGTGTGTCTTAGTAAAACAAAAATTAACTGGTTGAAGGTTCTGAAAGGAAAACCACATCCGCAAATTCAAATAAATGAATATAGATCCAATTTCAGATTATCTAACGCGTGTTAGAAATGCTGCAAAAGCTGGGCATCGCGTAGTAGAGATTCCAGCGTCTAATCTTAAAAAGGAGATTACAAAAATCCTTTTCGATCAAGGTTACATTTTAAGCTATAAATTTGATGACGAAAGTACCCCACAAGGTATCATCAAGATAGCCTTAAAGTACGACAAACTTTCTAAGGAGTCGGTAATCAAGAAAATTCAAAGAATAAGTAAACCCGGTTTACGTAAATACGCAGGTTCAACAGAGCTTCCTCGTGTGCTTAATGGTCTTGGTATTGCCATCGTTTCAACTTCATCTGGAGTTATGACAGGCAAACAAGCAAAAGCACAAAACATAGGTGGTGAAGTATTGTGTTACGTTTACTAAAAAATAGACAAAGAAATGTCAAGAATAGGTAAAAACCCGGTATCAATCCCACAAGGAGTTACAGTTGATGTAAAAGACAACGTAATTACCGTAAAAGGAAAATTAGGCGAGTTATCTCAAGAATTTGATTCTGATCTAACCGTAAAAGTAGAAGACGGAAACGTATTGGTGGAACGCCCTTCAGATTCTAAAGACCACACTGCAAAGCACGGTCTATACAGAGCGCTGATCAATAACATGATCGAAGGAGTAAATAACGGATGGACCAAACAATTAGAATTGGTAGGTGTGGGTTACCGCGCTAGCAACCAAGGACAAAAATTAGATTTGGCTTTAGGTTTTTCGCACAATATTGTTTTGGACATTGCGCCAGAAGTAAAAGTGGAAACCGTATCTGATAAGGGTAAAAACCCTATCGTAAAATTAACTTCGCACGACAAACAATTAGTAGGGCAAGTTGCGGCAAAAATTCGTTCTTTCCGTAAACCAGAACCATACAAAGGAAAAGGTATTAAGTTTGTAGGTGAACAATTAAGAAGAAAAGCAGGTAAATCTGCATAACAAATAGAGTTATGGCATTATCAAAATACGAAAGAAGAGAGCGCTTGCGCATGCGAATCAGAAAAACGGTTGAGGGTACCGAAAGTCGCCCACGTTTAGCTGTATTCCGTAGCAACAAAGAAATATACGCTCAGATTATAGACGATGTAAATGGAAAAACCATTATCGCTGCATCTTCTAGAGATAAAGATATTGACGCTTCAAAAGTAAATAAAGTTGAAGCTGCAAAAATGGTAGGAAAAGCAATCGCAGAAAAAGCTGTTAAAGCCGGTGTAGAAACCATCGCTTTTGACAGAGGCGGTTACCTATACCACGGAAGAGTAAAATCATTAGCTGAAGGTGCACGCGAAGGTGGCCTTAAATTCTAAGTAGCATTATGTATCAAGATTATAAAAACGTAGAATTAGTAAAACCAGGAGGGCTTGAATTAAAAGACCGTTTGGTAGGTGTACAACGTGTAACCAAGGTGACCAAAGGTGGTCGTGCCTTCGGATTTTCAGCTATTGTAGTTGTTGGGGACGAAAAAGGTGTGGTAGGCCACGGACTTGGGAAATCTAAGGATGTAGCTAGCGCAATAGCAAAAGCTATTGAAGATGCTAAGAAAAACTTAGTTCGCATTCCTCTTAACAAGGTAACGCTTCCACATGAACAAAAAGGAAAATACGGCGGAGCCCGTGTAAACCTTCTTCCAGCCGCGCCTGGTACCGGAGTAATTGCTGGTGGTGCAGTACGTGCCGTTTTGGAAGCAGTAGGTGTTCACGATGTATTATCAAAATCTCAAGGATCTTCCAATCCACACAACGTGGTAAAAGCAACTTTTGATGCCCTATTGCAAATGCGAAGCGCGCAAACTATTGCTGATCAAAGAGGAATTTCACTTGAAAAAGTATTTAAAGGATAAATATCAGAGCGATGGCAAAAATTAAAGTAACAAAGGTAAGAAGCGTTATAAAACGCCCGAAAGACCAAAAGCAAACTATGGAAGCACTGGGCCTACACAAAATGGGACAGACCGTAGAGCACGACGATACGCCAAGCATTCTTGGTATGATCAATAAAGTTAATCACTTAGTTTCAGTAGAAACTAAATAAGGAAACACGAAAAATGGATTTAAGTAACTTACAACCCGCCGAGGGATCGGTGAAAAATCAAGGCAAGCGAGTAGGTCGCGGACAAGGTTCCGGTAAAGGTGGTACTGCCACCCGCGGACATAAAGGAGCAAAATCACGTTCAGGTTATTCAAAGAAAATTGGATTTGAAGGTGGACAAATGCCCTTACAACGTCGTGTTCCTAAGTTTGGATTTACAAACATCAACCGTAAAGAGTACAAAGGTATTAACATAGATACCCTACAACAATTGGTTGACGACAAGAAAATAAAAGATGCCGTTGACTTTGAAACCTTATTTGGTTTAGGTCTTGCTGGAAAGAACGAAATGGTAAAGATTTTAGGTAGAGGAGAATTAAAAGCAAAACTAAAAGTATCTGCACACAAGTTTACTGCCTCGGCAAAACAAGCTATTGAAGCTGCCGGAGGTGAAGTAGTAACATTGTAACAACAGCTAAGGATGAAATTTATTGAAACCTTAAAAAATGTTTGGAAAATAGAAGAATTGCGTAACCGTATTCTTCTTACCCTAGGAATGCTCTTGGTATATCGTTTTGGTGCCCAGGTAGTTCTTCCAGGGATCGATGCAGATATGCTAGCGCAATTTGCCGGTAAATTTGATGGAGGCGGAATTGGTAGTTTACTGAACGCATTTACAGGAGGGGCTTTTGCCAACGCTTCTGTTTTTGCATTGGGTATTATGCCATATATTTCTGCATCTATTGTAGTACAGTTAATGCAAATTGCTGTACCATACCTGCAAAAACTACAGAAAGAAGGTGAGAGTGGTCGTAAAAAAATCAATCAGATTACGCGTTGGTTAACCATCGGTATCTGTTTGGTACAAGCGCCAAGTTACCTTGCAGGTCTTCCGGCAATGGGAGTGCCAGCCGAAGCTTTTGTTATGGGCCAAAGCTTAATGTTCTATGTTTCTTCAGTTATAATACTTGTTACTGGAACAATATTTGCAATGTGGCTAGGTGAAAAAATTACCGATAAAGGTATTGGTAATGGTATCTCCATATTAATTATGGTTGGTATTATTGCAAACTTACCTCAGTCATTCGCTCAGGAATTTGTTTCGAGAGTAATGGAATCAAACGGTGGTTTAATTATGATTCTTATTGAGTTGGTTATCTGGTTCGTTATTATCCTATTATCAATTATGTTGGTAATGGCGGTAAGAAAGATTCCGGTGCAGTACGCAAGAAGAACAGCAACCGGTGGTTTTGAAAAAAACATCTTTGGAGCACGACAGTTTATTCCGTTAAAGCTAAACGCTTCTGGGGTAATGCCAATTATCTTTGCGCAAGCAATTATGTTTGTTCCGTCGGCAGTAGCTAGTTTAAACGATAGTGATTTATCACAAAGCATTCAAGCTACTTTTAGCGATATCTTCGGATTTTGGTACAACTTGGTATTTGCAATATTGATTATAATATTCACATATTTTTATACTGCTATTACGGTACCAACCAATAAAATGGCAGACGATCTTAAACGTAGTGGTGGGTTTATTCCGGGTATAAAACCAGGTTCGCAAACCGCTGAATATTTAGACCGAATTATGTCCCAAATAACCCTTCCAGGTTCTATTTTCTTAGCACTGATCGCAATATTTCCTGCCTTCGTTGTTAAGTTAATGGGTATTCAGCAGGGATGGGCATTATTCTACGGTGGTACTTCACTACTTATTATGGTAGGGGTAGCTATCGATACAATGCAACAAGTAAATTCGTATTTATTAAACCGTCATTACGATGGCTTAATGAAAAGCGGCAAAAACAGAAAAGCAGTAGCATAATTATGGCAAAACAAAGCGCAATTGAACAAGATGGTAGCATAGTGGAAGCACTATCAAACGCAATGTTCCGTGTAGAACTGGAAAACGGTCACATTGTAACCGCACACATTTCTGGTAAAATGCGAATGCACTACATTAAGTTGTTGCCAGGAGATAAAGTAAAGCTAGAAATGAGTCCGTACGACTTGACGAAAGCAAGAATAACATACAGATACTAATACAACGGACCTCACGGTTCATTGAACTATAAAAACGAAAACAGATGAAAGTTAGAGCATCCGTAAAAAAAAGAAGTGCCGACTGCAAGATTGTTCGCAGAAAAGGCAGATTATATGTAATTAACAAAAAGAACCCAAAGTTCAAACAAAGACAAGGATAAGTTATGGCAAGAATCGCAGGTGTAGATATCCCGAAGCACAAAAGGGGTGTAATCGCGTTAACGTATATCTTCGGAATCGGTAAGAGCCGTGCCCAAGATATTCTGAACAAAGCCGGAGTTGACGAAGACAAAAAAGTAAGCGAATGGAACGATGATGAAATCGGTGCTATTCGTGACGCTGTAAGCTCTTTTAAAATTGAAGGTGAATTACGTAGTGAAGTTCAATTAAGCATTAAACGCTTAATGGATATTGGTTGTTACAGAGGTATTCGTCACAGATCGGGTCTTCCGCTAAGAGGACAACGTACTAAGAATAACTCTCGTACTAGAAAAGGAAAACGTAAAACTGTTGCTAACAAGAAAAAAGCAACTAAATAAAACCTAGAGTTATGGCAAAGACAACGTCTAAAACTACAAAAGCAGTTAAAAAACGCAAAGTTAATGTTGAATCTGTTGGTGAAGCGCACATTACCGCTTCCTTCAACAACATTATTGTGTCGTTAACAAATAAAAACGGCGATGTTATCGCTTGGTCCTCAGCCGGTAAAATGGGTTTCCGTGGATCTAAGAAAAACACACCGTATGCAGCTCAATTAGCATCAGAAGATTGCGCAAAAGTTGCACACGACGCTGGTTTACGTAAAGTAAAAGTTTATGTAAAAGGCCCAGGAAACGGTAGAGAATCTGCAATACGTTCCATCCACAATGCCGGAATTGAAGTAACCGAAATTATCGATGTTACGCCAATGCCACACAACGGATGCCGTCCACCAAAAAGAAGAAGAGTATAATTATTTTTTATTTTCTATTGCTTATTACTACCTAAGGTATTAGTAGCTAAGAAATAAAAAATAATAATAGACAATAATTAATAACAAGTATCAATCTGAAGAAATCAAAAACTAAAGGATAGTAAAGACAGGATATATCCTGTCTCAACAAAATGACCTTAATTTAGTTTTCCTTCATAACCTTAAATTAGAAATGGCAAGATATACTGGTCCAAAAACTAAAATAGCCCGTAAATTCGGGGAAGCAATTTTCGGAGATGACAAATCTTTCGAAAAAAGAAATTATCCTCCAGGGCAACACGGTAACACCCGTCGCCGTGGGAAAAAATCTGAATACGCAATCCAACTTGCTGAAAAGCAAAAAACAAAATACACGTATGGTATTTTAGAGCGCCAGTTCAGAAATATGTTTAAAAAAGCAACAGCAGCGCCAGGAATTACCGGTACTGTATTGCTACAATTGTGTGAGTCTCGCTTGGATAACGTAGTGTACAGAATGGGAATATCTCCTAGTCGCTCAGGTGCCAGACAACTAGTTTCTCACCGTCATATCACCGTTAATGGTGAAAAAGTAAACATTCCATCGTACCAGCTTAAACCTGGAGATGTTGTAGGCGTTAGAGAAAAATCTAAGTCGCTTGTAGCGATTAACGATTCTTTGGCCAATGCAAGTCACGTTTACGAGTGGATTAGTTGGAATGGTGAAAAGAAGGAAGGAACATTTGTTTCTATTCCAGAACGTATCCAAATTCCAGAAAACATCAACGAGCAGTTGATCGTCGAATTATATTCTAAATAATAAAAACAGCAAGTCAATTATGGCAGTATTTAGTTTTCAGAAGCCTGATAAAGTTATAATGGTAAATTCTACCGATTTTGAAGGGAAATTTGAATTTCGTCCCTTAGAACCGGGGTACGGACTTACCATTGGTAACGCATTAAGACGCGTATTACTTTCCTCTTTGGAAGGATTCGCCATTACTTCAGTTCGCATGGAAGGCGTGGATCACGAATTTTCTACCATCGCTGGTGTAGTGGAAGACGTTACCGAAATTATTTTGAACCTTAAACAAGTTCGTTTTAAAAGACAAATAGACGAAGTAGATAACGAAACCGTTACTATTTCGGTATCTGGAAACGAACAGTTAAAAGCAGGCGATTTCCAAAAATTCATTTCAGGTTTCCAAGTATTGAACCCAGAATTGGTTATTTGTAATATGGATAAGAAAGTGAACCTTAATATGGAAATCACTATCGAAAAAGGTCGCGGTTACGTTCCTGCAGAAGAGAACAAAAAAGCAAACGCTCCTTTGGGAACCATCTTTACAGATTCTATCTACACTCCAATTAAAAATGTGAAGTACAGTATTGAAAACTTCCGTGTAGAGCAGAAAACAGATTACGAAAAATTAGTTTTCGAAATTGTTACCGACGGATCTATTCATCCAAAAGATGCTTTAACCGAAGCTGCAAAAACCTTAATCCACCACTTTATGCTGTTCAGCGATGAGCGCATTACCTTGGAGGCGGATGAGATTGCACAAACCGAGACCTATGATGAAGAATCCCTTCACATGCGTCAGTTGCTTAAAACAAAACTAGTAGATATGGATCTTTCGGTTCGTGCGCTAAACTGTTTAAAAGCGGCAGAGGTTGATACTTTGGGCGACTTGGTATCATATAACAAAAACGACTTGATGAAGTTCCGTAACTTCGGTAAAAAATCGCTTACAGAGCTAGAAGAGCTTGTAAACGTAAAAGGCCTAAACTTCGGGATGGATCTTGCAAAGTATAAATTAGATAAAGACTAGTTGATTAACGATTTCCGATTTATGATTTCAGATTTTTGAAGTTGTAAATCTGAAATCAACAATCATAAATCAACAATCGTTAATAAATTAACCCATCATAATTTGCTCTCCGAAGAACGGATTTTGTAGCAAGATGATGAAAACAAAAATGTCATGAGACACGGAAAAAAAATAAATCAATTAAGTAGAAAAACTGCCCATAGACACTCAATGTTGGCTAACATGGCGAGTTCTTTAATAGAACACAAAAGAATCAACACAACGGTTGCAAAAGCAAAAGCGTTAAAACAATTTGTTGAGCCATTGGTAACTAAGTCTAAGGAAGATACTACTCACAACCGTCGATTGGTTTTTGCAAAATTGCGTCAAAAAGATGCAGTAGCCGAACTTTTTAGAACTGTTGCACCAAAAGTTGGCGATCGTCCAGGAGGGTACACCCGTATTATTAAATTGGGAAATCGTCTAGGTGATAACGCAGATATGGCAATGATAGAGCTTGTTGATTTTAACGAACTTTACAATGCTGGCAAAGCAACCAAGAAAAAAACTACACGTAGAAGTCGTCGTGGAAGCGGTTCTTCAGCTGCTGCTCCTGCTGCGAAAGCCGCTCCTGCAAAAGCCGAGAAAGAAGCTAAAAATGAAGAAGAATAAATGAATTTAAATTCATTAAATCACAAAGGGATAAGCGTTTTCGTTTATCCCTTTTTTTGTATTACTTTTGCAAAGAATTTTGAAAAAATAATTTGACTGTCAAGACATTTCGATGTCTGATCGAGCGCAGTCGAGACCTCTTTTAACGATGAAATACCAAACACGAAAAAAAGCCCTTATTTTATTAGCAGACGGAACCATTTTCTACGGAAAAGCGGTTGGAAACAAAGAAGGCACTGCCTTTGGTGAAGTTTGCTTCAATACAGGAATGACCGGTTATCAGGAAATTTTTACCGATCCTTCCTATTTTGGACAGATTATGGTTGCCACAAACGCACACATCGGAAATTACGGAGTTAATAGAGATGAAGTAGAATCTGAAGGAATTAAAATTGCAGGTTTGGTGGTACGCAATTTCAGCTACCATTATTCCCGTCCCGCAGCAGACGATTCATTAGAAGAATTTTTAAACACTAATAACCTGCTCGCCATTAGCGACGTAGATACACGCGCTTTGGTAAGTTACATTCGCGATAACGGAGCAATGAACGCAGTAATTTCTACCGATGTAGATAATATTGAAGACCTTAAAAAGCAGCTTGCCGCCGTGCCAGATATGGATGGTTTGGAGCTCGCTTCAAAAGTTTCTACAAAGGAGCCGTATTTATACGGAGACGAAAACGCCAAATACAAAATCTCGGCTTTAGATTTAGGTATAAAGAAAAACATCCTTCGCAGACTTGCAGAGCGCGATTGCTACATTAAAGTGTTTCCTTACAACGCCAGTTTTGCTGAAATGGAAGCATTTAGTCCCGATGGATATTTTATATCTAACGGGCCTGGAGATCCGCAGCCACTCCATAGCGCTATAGAAGTTGTAAAAACTATTTTGGAAAAGGAATTACCTATGTTCGGTATTTGTTTGGGGCACCAAATGCTGGCTTTGGCCAATGGCGTTTCAACCTATAAAATGCACAATGGGCATCGCGGTATAAACCATCCTGTTATGAATTTAATCACCGGTAAAGGTGAAATTACCTCGCAAAATCACGGTTTTGCTATAAATAGAGAAGAAGCGGAAGCCAATTCAAATATCGAAATTACGCACGAACATCTTAACGATCATACTGCGGCAGGAATTCGTTTAAAAAATAAACCTGCCTTTTCGGTACAATATCACCCCGAAGCAAGTCCCGGACCGCACGATGCTTCGTATCTTTTTGATCAGTTTATCGAAAGTATTGAAAAATATAAATTACAAACCGTATAAAATCAATAGACCCCGAAGGTTTTTAAAACTTTTGGGGTCTTTCAATTAACAAATATCACTAACTAATAATTCCAATGAGCATCATAATAGACATCAACGCCAGACAAATTTTTGATTCAAGAGGAAATCCAACCGTAGAAGTAGACGTAATCACCGAAAACGGATTTATGGGCCGCGCCGCCGTTCCGTCGGGAGCTTCAACAGGCGAGCACGAAGCTGTGGAGCTTCGCGACGGCGACAAAGCATATATGGGAAAAGGGGTTTTAAAAGCTGTTGAAAATGTACAGGGTAAAATAGCTGGGACACTCTTGGGGATTTCAGTTTTTGAACAGGAGCTCATAGACAAAACTATGATAGAGTTAGACGGTACACCCAATAAATCGCAACTCGGAGCCAATGCCATTTTGGGCGTTTCATTAGCATGTGCCAAAGCTGCTGCAGCCGAACTAGGCATGCCTCTGTACCGTTATGTGGGCGGGGTAAGTGCCAAAACACTCCCTGTGCCCATGATGAATATTATTAACGGAGGCTCGCATAGCGACGCCCCTATTGCTTTTCAGGAATTTATGGTCATGCCAATTAAGGCGAAAAGTTTTACACATGCCATGCAAATGGGATCTGAGATATTTCACAATCTGAAAAAAGTATTGCACGATCGTGGGTTGAGTACGGCCGTAGGCGACGAAGGAGGGTTTGCTCCAACGCTAAACGGAACAGAAGATGCCTTAGACACCATTGCAAAAGCTACTCAAAATGCGGGTTATAAATTAGGCGATGATGTTATGATTGCTTTAGATTGCGCCGCTGCCGAATTTTATGTGAATAATAAATACGATTACACAAAATTTGAAGGGGAAAAAGGTAAGGTGCGAACGTCAAAAGAACAGGCGGATTACTTAGCGCAATTATGCGACAAATATCCAATAATTTCAATTGAAGATGGGATGGACGAAAATGATTGGGACGGTTGGAAATACTTAACCGAAAAAGTGGGCCATAAAGTACAATTGGTGGGAGACGACTTATTTGTTACCAATGTTGAAAGACTTTCGAAGGGTATATCTGAAAAGATAGCCAATTCAATTTTAATAAAAGTAAACCAAATTGGTACGCTTACCGAAACCATTGCAGCTGTAAATATGGCGCACAATGCTGGTTATACTTCAGTAATGAGTCACCGAAGTGGGGAAACCGAAGACAACACAATTGCAGATTTGGCCGTGGCCTTAAATTGTGGTCAAATTAAAACAGGTTCCGCTTCGCGAAGTGATAGAATGGCCAAATACAATCAATTGCTTCGAATTGAAGAGCAATTGGGCGATGTGGCTTATTTTCCGCAGGAAAAGGCCTTTAAAATATAAGAAGGAGTTAATTCTTTGTAAAACCTTGCTATTCGCGAGGTTTTTTTTGTTTTGTATAATATTTCACCTCATTTTATTTAAGGTTTTTTTAACCTAAGATTACGTGCAATTGTTAAAAAATTTGCTTTAGATTTTGTAATTTAGCGATTCTGAATAATTAAAAAACACACTATATTTTATGGCAAAGATGGCGACCCTCGAGATTGAAGGTAAAAAATATGATTTCCCCATCGTAGAGGGAACTGAGAATGAATTAGGAATTGATGTTAAAAGTCTTCGAGCAGACACCGGAGGTGTTGTTACCCTTGACCCAGGTTATAAAAATACGGGCGCTTGCGAAAGTGCAATCACTTTTTTGGATGGTGAAAAAGGAGTGCTGCGATATCGTGGTTACTCTATTGAGGAACTGGCCGAGAAAGCCCACTTTTTAGAAGTATGCTATCTTCTTATCTTTGGGGAATTACCTACCACCCCACAACTAAATAAATTTCACGCAGATATAAAAGCACAATCCCACGTAGATGAGGATGTGAAAAAAATATTAGACGGATTTCCGAAATCTGCCCACCCGATGGGGGTTTTGTCTTCCTTAACTTCGGCTTTGGTGGCGTTTAACCCATCTTCGGTAAACGTAGATAGCGAAGAAGATATGTATAAGGCCATTGTAAAGATTCTGGGGAAATTTCCTGTTTTAACGGCTTGGACTTATAGAAAGCGTATGGGGCTTCCGCTAGACTACGGTGGCGATTCTCTAGGATATGTAGACAACTTTATTAAAATGATGTTCAAAAAACCTAGTGCCGATTACGCCACAAACGATATTATTTTGGAGGCATTAGACAAGTTGTTAATCCTTCACGCAGATCACGAACAAAATTGCTCTACCTCTACGGTGCGTATTGTAGGATCTTCGCACGCAGGCTTGTTTATTTCTATTTCGGCTGGAATTGCCGCTTTATGGGGGCCACTTCACGGAGGTGCTAACCAAGCGGTAATTGAAATGCTGGAAGCAATTAAAGAAGATGGTGGCGATACCAAAAAATTTATGGCAAAAGCCAAAGATAAAAACGATCCGTTCCGTTTAATGGGCTTCGGACACCGAGTTTACAAGAATTTTGATCCACGTGCAAAAATTATTAAGAAAGCGGCAGATGCTGTTTTAGACGATTTGGGCATAGACGATGAAATATTAGATATTGCTAAAGCACTTGAAAAGGAAGCTTTGGAAGATCCGTACTTCGTAGAAAGAAAATTGTACCCGAATGTAGATTTCTACTCTGGGATAATTTATAGAGCTCTAGGCATTCCCGTTGAAATGTTTACCCCAATGTTTGCTCTTGGGCGTTTGCCGGGTTGGATTGCACAATGGAGGGAAATGCGCCTAAACAAAGAACCAATAGGCCGTCCAAGACAGATCTACGTTGGGAAAACGCATCGTGAATTTGTGCCAGTAGAAAAAAGATAATACTAAATTTTTAATACGCAAAAAAGCACTTCGGTATCGAGGTGCTTTTTTTATATTTGCCGTATGATTAAACTGAACGTTACAGACGAAATTTCTAGATTGCGCGCCGTAATATTGGGCCGCGCAGATAGCAATGGCCCCGTGCCAAAATTGGAAGATGCATACGACCCAAAATCTGCCGAACACATTAAAGCGGGGACCTACCCCAAAGATGAAGATATGGTGAAGGAAATAGACGCTGTGGCCGAAGTTTTTAGCAAGTACAACGTAAAGGTTTACAGACCCCATTCCATAAAAGATTACAACCAGATTTTTTCGCGAGACATCGCTTTTGTTATTGAAGACAAATTTATAATTGCCAACATACTCGACGATCGTTCAAAAGAAATTGAGGCCATTGAGCACGTAATTAATCAAATAGATCCTTCAAAAGTTATAGAATTTCCGGAAAACGCCCATATTGAAGGTGGTGATGTGATGCCCTGGGGCGAATATATTTTTGTGGGTACTTACTACGGCGACGATTATGAAAATTTTATTACAGCTCGAACAAATATGAAGGCTGTAAAACATCTTCAAAAACTGTTCCCGTATAAAAAAGTAAAATCCTTCAACTTAAAAAAGAGCAATACAGTTGCCAATGAAAACGCTTTGCATTTAGATTGCTGCTTTCAGCCTTTGGGCAAGGGAAAAGCAATTATTCATAAAGAAGGTTTCTTGATTGAAGAAGAGTACGAATGGTTGGTGGATTTCTTTGGGAAAGACAATTGTTTCCATATT
The DNA here is from genome assembly GCF_038742595.1 of Aequorivita flava. NCBI lineage: Bacteria > Pseudomonadati > Bacteroidota > Flavobacteriia > Flavobacteriales > Flavobacteriaceae > Aequorivita > Aequorivita flava. The sequence continues at coordinate 38,748 of NZ_JBANCF010000014.1, forward strand.
ACAAAAGACGAAATGTATAATATGAATAGCAATGTTTTTTCTATTTCGCCCGACGTAATTATATCTGAAAAAAACTTTACCCGTTTAAATACTTGGCTTCGCGAACAAGGCTTCACTGTTGAAGAAGTTCCATATGCCGAAATCGCCAAGCAGGAAGGATTGCTGCGCTGTACTACAATGCCGTTAATTCGGGATTGAACCAAGTTGTTAAAGCTTAGCTGCCAAACAAAACTTAATAACTATCTCGACATAAATATACCTTTAAATTAAGACGAAATAGCACATTAAATTTACGAGATGCTTGTTTAAACTTTCTTTTTAAAACTTCGAATGAAATAATTTTGCAGAGGATTAAACAAAGATTGGTGCGACAAACGTTTTTAAATGTTTTTTGAAATCAAAAATTTCCGTGGAAGATGTTTTATGGTAAAATTATTACTTCAAGCTTATTGATGTTTGCAATTTTGAAATTATACTAAAAACTTCATTAAAAACGCTTTTGGCCTTTATCTTGAGGGAGTTATTTAAAATTCATTCTACAATGTACAATTTGTAAGCTATTGCAACAAATTGTTATTACTATTAAATAGGGCTGCAAAGGCTTATTTAACACAAAAACGACCCCCACTTTCACAAAAATTTAGTAAACTTGGCGTATTAAAATTTTAACACTTTGAAAAGATTTAAATCCCTTCCTTTTTTATTGCTGTTTCTAACAGCAATTACTACCATTAATGCCCAACAGAAAAACATAAGCCTTGAAGAAATTTGGGGCGGTGCATTTAGAACCCAAGGTTTAGATGCCCTGCATTCCATGAATAACGGCAAGGAATACGCCGTACTAAATTACGATAGGCAAAATAAGGCGTCAACCGTAGATGTATTTGAGTATAAAAGCGGCGAAAAGGTGCGAACACTTTTAAACACAAACGATTTAAAGGGAATTAACTACGTTATTTCGTACGAATTTAGCGCCGATGAATCTAAAATTCTTTTCACTACCGAATTGCAGCAAATATACCGTCGTTCGTCCCGGGGTACTTTTTACGTTTACGATGTTGCCTCCAAACAGTTCAGTTTAGTTTCTACCAATAAAATACAAGAACCTACTTTTAGTAATGACGGCAGTAAGATTGCGTACGGTTTTGAAAATAATCTGTACATAAAAGATTTAAATACCGGGGAAACAAAGCAAATTACTTCCGACGGTAAAAAAAATAGTATCATTAACGGAATTACAGATTGGGTTTACGAAGAAGAATTTGCCTTTGTTCGCGCTTTTGAATGGAGCACAAGTGGCGATAAACTGGCCTACATAAAATTTGATGAATCCGAAGTGCCACAATTTAATATGGATCTGTACGGCAATCAATTATACCCAACGGCAGATACTTTTAAATACCCAAAAGCGGGAGAGGCAAATTCTAAAGTTTCCTTGCATCTTTATGATCTTAATGGTGGGAAAACTTCGGAAGTAAATCTTTCAAACTACAACAATTACTACATCCCCAGATTGCTTTGGACCGAAGACAATAATCTGTTAAGTGTACAGCTTGCCAACAGGCATCAAAATGTAATCGACTTGGTTTTTGTAGATGCTTCAAACAATACTTCAAAATTAATCTTATCCGAAAAAGATGATGCATACGTTGACGTTACCGACAATCTTACTTTTTTAAACAACAACAGTTTTTTCTGGACCAGCGAAAAGGATGGCTGGAACCATATTTATCAGTACGACAAAAACGGAAAATTGCTACACCAAGTAACCAGCGGCCCGTGGGAAGTTACCGCCTATTACGGATTTGATCAAAATACGGGGCGCGTTTATTACCAAAGTACCGAAAATGGCAGTATAAACCGCGATGTGTATTCTATTCTTCCTTCCGGAAAGAACAAAGTGCGTTTAACCCAACAGACGGGAACCAATGCAGCAGATTTTAGCGCAGACTTTTCGTACTTTATAAATACTTTTTCAAATGCCACAACACCTTATGTATATACCTTGCACGACGCAAAAACAGGGAAGTTGCTACGCGAAATAAAAAATAACAACGACCTTAAAAATCGGTTGGATGCGTTTAAGATTTCACCGAAGGAATTTTCAACTATACATATTAATGGCGAAGATTTAAACATGTACACCATTAAACCGGTAGATTTTGATGAAACCAAACAATACCCATTGTTTTTATATCAGTATTCAGGTCCCGGTTCGCAAAATGTTTCAAACAGTTGGATGGGTACAAATGATTACTGGCATGAAATGCTCGCCAATGAGTTAGATATAATCGTGGCTTGTGTAGATGGTCGCGGAACAGGTTTTAAAGGAAGGGATTTTAAGAAGATGACGCAAAAGGAATTGGGTAAATATGAAGTCCAAGACCAAATAACGGTTGCTAAAAAGTTAAGTGAGTTACCATATATAGACGCTTCTCGTACTGGAATTTGGGGTTGGAGTTATGGTGGGTTTATGTCGTCAAACGCATTGTTTCAAGCACCCGAAACGTTTGAAATGGCCATTGCGGTGGCTCCAGTAACCAGTTGGAGATTTTATGACAGCATTTATACCGAGCGCTATATGCAAACCCCACAGGAAAATCCCACGGGTTATGATGAAAATTCACCATTGTCGCACGTTAACGGACTTAAAGGTGAGTTTTTATTGGTTCATGGAAGCGCTGATGACAACGTACATGTGCAGAATAGCATGCGTTTAATAGAAGCGTTGGTACAGGCCAATAAACAATTTGATTGGCGAATTTACCCCGATAAAAACCACGGTATTTACGGCGGAAATACCAGACTTCATCTTTATACATTAATGACCGATTTCATCAAGAAAAACTTATAAAACAACAACAACTAATAATAAATCTTATGTCAGACGCACTACAATATCAAAAGCAAAAGGAATTATTTGGCCATCCTGTTGGTCTTTACATCTTGTTTTTTACCGAAATGTGGGAACGCTTTTCCTATTACGGAATGCGTGCTATTTTGGTACTTTACTTAGTGGCAGAATCTACTGGTGGAAACCCAGGTTTGGGTTGGACAAATGCCGAAGCATTATCAGTATATGGCTGGTACACCATGTTTGTATATGTAGCATCTATTCCCGGTGGTTGGATAGCCGATAAATTCTTAGGGCAAAAACAATCGGTGCTAGTAGGTGGAATTTTACTGGTTGCTGGTCACGGAATTTTATCTTTTGAATATATGTGGGCTTTTTATACCGGTTTAGGGCTAATCGTTGCTGGTGTGGGTATGCTTAAGCCAAATATCTCTACTATGGTTGGTGGTTTGTATAAGCCTGGCGATATTAGAAGAGATAAGGGATTTACCATATTCTATATCGGTATAAATATTGGCGCCTTCCTTTCCAGTTTAATTGTTGGTTATGTAGGTGAAGTTTATGGATGGCACTATGGTTTTGGTCTTGCCGCAATTGGTATGGCGTTGGGATTAATTCAGTATTTAGTTGGTCAAAAACATTTAAAATATGTTGGAAACAACACCAATAAATCTATAGATCCGGAAGAAAAGGCAGCAATGGCCAGACCGTTGAATAAAATTGAAAAGGATAGAATGATCGTATTGTTTATCTCCTTTGTGCTTGTAATTGTATTTTGGGGTGCCTTTGAACAAGCTGGCGGTTTGATGAACATTTACGCTTCAGAAAAAACCGATCGTATGTTGATGGGTTTTACTGTTCCAGCATCTTGGTTTCAGTCTCTAAATGCCATGTTTATAATTATATTCGGTACAGTTGTAGCTGCATATTGGGCCAAAAGAAAACTAAAGGGAAAAATCTCTACGTCTCTCTTTAAAATGTGTATTGGGTTAATTATAATGGGAACAGGATTCTTCTTTATGACTGCCGCTGCTGCTGAATTTAAGATAGAAGGTTCGTCTGCAATGTATTGGTTGGTCTTGGCGTATTTATTTCACACTATTGGCGAATTATGCCTATCGCCAGTGGCGCTTTCATATATTACAAAATTGGCTCCTCTAAAGTACGCTTCTCTTATGATGGGAGTTTACTTTGCAATGACTGGCTTCGGAAATAAAGTGGCCGGGCTATTAGGCGAATCTGCATCCGATTTAGGAGAATACACTGTCTTTACAGGTATTGCAATATTCTGTATAGTTTTTGGTCTATTGGTTCTGTTAATACGTAAGAAATTGGAAAACCTTACCCACGGAGCGGAAGATAACGAACGTGAGCTTCATGATAATGAACCGTTTGAACTTGCAGATCCAGACATCAATAAAGCGAACTAATCCTTCATTAACTATCTAACCAAAATTGAGAGTCATGAATACCGATATTGAAAATTTATTTAAAGACAAAGTTTTAGGACATCCAGCCGGACTTTTTATACTTTTCTTTACCGAAATGTGGGAACGTTTCTCCTTTTACGGAATGCGAATCCTCTTAGTGTTGTTTTTAACGGCACCGCTTATGAGCGACAACCCAGGTTGGGACTGGCCAAGAGAACATGCTTTAGCGCTTATTGGTACCTACGCATCGCTCTTATACCTAACGCCGATAATTGGCGGTTATATTGCAGATAAAATAACTGGTTACCGAATGGCAGTGGTTATTGGCTGTATTATTATGACCTTGGGGCATGCCTCTATGGCACTCGAAACTACTTCGTCATTTTATCTTGGACTTGCACTTTTGGTTATTGGTACTGGTTTTTTTAAGCCCAATATTACGTCTATCATCTCCGAAATGTACAAGGGCAAGGAATCAAAAAAAGATGGCGCTTATACTATTTTTTATATGGGTGTTAATGCCGGAGCTTTTTTTGGAATGATGCTCTGCGGGTACTTAGCCGAAAATAAAGGTTGGGCTTGGGGCTTTGGTCTTGCTGGAATATTTATGTTTTTAGGAATGCTTCAATTTTTATTGGCACATAAAATATTTGGAAATATTGGTGCAAAACCTTCCAAAGTCCACGAAGTTGAAATACCTCAAAATATAAACGAAGAAAGGCCGGAACTACGCCAAGACGAAGTAGAGGAAGCGCCAATTAAACTCAACCCATTTACGGTGTTTGATTATATACTTATAGTATTATCCTCTATCGGCGGATTGTTGTATCTGTTTAATGATCCCTTAGAAACTATCTATTCTAAATCGTTGGTGCCTTTTGAAATTGGCGGAATGAGTGGAACCAATATTGTCGTGCTCGCTGCTTTGGCAATGTTTTTAATACTATTGGTTACCCGTATTGCACGTTATTTGCCAATTGTTAGAGACAGGCTTATTGCCGTTTCAATCTTTGGACTTTTTACGGTATTCTTTTTTGCATTTTTTGAACAATCCTTAGGCTCAATGACGCTTTTTGCACAGGATTATACAGATAGGGACTTAACCGGAAATTCTGCCATGATTTTCAAAATTATAGATGCGCTATTAACGACCGTTCCCTTGATTATTATTTCTTGGGTCATTTATTTGCTCGTCAAGAAAACGTATAGTAGAATTGCCTTGTCCAATGTAGCTTTGGTGATCGCATTTATTGGTATTTGGGGGCTGGTTATTTATAGATTGTACGATAAATTCAATCAAACTGAATTGCAGGTAGATGCCACTTGGTTTGGAATTTTAAACTCCTTTTTCATTATTACCCTTGCTCCATTATTCTCCAAATGGTGGGAAAGTAAATACAACCCCAGCGCAGCGGTAAAATACGGTATCGGATTGGTACTTTTAGGATTGGGCTTTGCCATTCTTTCCTATGGCGCATCAGACATTCCTCCGGGAGCTATGACCGCAAAGGTGAGTATGATATTTCTTATACTAGCTTATTTAATGCACACGATGGGCGAGCTTTGTTTATCGCCATTGGGGCTTTCATATTTAAGTAAATTAGTGCCCGCCCGAATGATTGGTTTTATGTTTGGTGTTTGGTACCTCGCCATAGCGGTCGGGCAAAAAGCAGCCAATACAATGGGAGGTATGATCGATAAAATTTCGTCTGAATATTCTATGGGAACATTCTTTTTAATATTTACGCTAATACCTATAGGAGTTGGGATTATTTCAATGTTATTAAACCCTGTTCTAAAAAAACTAATGCACGGCATTCGTTAATACACAATACTTTACAATAAAAAAGCGTTCCTTTTTATGGAACGCTTTTTGTTTCAAAAACATAAAATTTTTTAAAGCCTTTAGAATGAAATATATACTACTACTTTTTCTTTTAGTTTCCGCAACCAACATCAATGCGCAAAAAATAAATTGGATGACAATGAACGAAGCGCTTGAAGCCCAGAAAAAAGAACCTAAAAAAATCTTTATGGACGTTTATACTACATGGTGCGGGCCATGTAAATTACTCGACAAAAATACCTTTAGCGATGCAGACGTTATTGAATACGTAAATAAAAATTACTACGCTGTAAAGTTTAACGCCGAAGGTACCGAAGAGGTGACTTTTAACGATTTCACCTACACCAACCCAAATTACGATCCAAATAGAAAAGGAAGAAATTCGCAGCATTTGTTTGCACACGCACTAAAGGTAAATGCCTATCCCACGGTTGTATTTTTTAAGGAAAATGGAGATTTAATCCAAGCAGTTCCGGGCTATAGAACCCCGCCACAGCTCGAAATTTTTTTGAAAATGATACACACAGATGATTATTTAAAAGTTACCACTGCCGAAGCATGGGCAGCGTATCAGAAAAATTTTAAACCTACTTTTTAGGTTAGCTATTTCGGTTTCATATTCTAGCTAATCTATTGGGAAAGCTCCTTGTTTTGCTGTATGGCAAAACGGGAGCTTTTTTAATTTACAGCTTTTTTCCCAACGGGTTACATATGTAAAATAATTGCTCCCGTCTGCTATAATCTGTTTAGGTTGTAAACTGTCAATAAGCCTATTTAAATTTACTTTTGGACTATGGGTAAGTATAATAGTATGTACTTTTTTATGGGTTGGAAAAACCCCCAAACTGTCTAAAACTAAAATAGTTTTGCGCTTATATTGAAATACTTTCGGCAGCAATTCTTCGGAATAGGCAGTGCTATTTACTGCTGTTTTAAACGATTTTATAGGGTATATTTCGGAACTACTCGAAATGGTGTCGCTTTTATAAACAATTAGTTTCTTTCCATTTTTATAACCTATTAGCGTCTGCTTATTTTTTTGAAAAACCACTAATTGGTTGTTTGAGGTTCTGTAATCCTCAAAAATATAAATTGTAATAAATGCTGCGAATGCCAATAACGAAACCATCAATTTGCGATATTTCATTTTTTTAAAAAACAGAGCTACCGCAATTATTAGTATATAAGCTCCCAATACTTTTACTTCGGAAAAATGAATGCTTTTAAAGAGAAATTCATCTTGTACCGAAACCCAGGTTATAAAATTGTTTAGACTTTCTATTACTGCGTTATAAGCCTGGGCCAACCAATGGGGAAGCATTTGGAGTGCAGCCAAAATTACAATCAATATGCCACCGCACATCAACACGGTTAGTAGGGGTAGCACCACAATATTCGTCAATAAAAACAAGCCGGGAAACTGATGAAAATAATACAAACTTAGCGGCAATACGCCAATCTGGGCACAGAGGGTAACGGTAATTATCCCCCATATTTTACGCACTACGGTGTATTTGGAAAATCCAACTTTATAAAAAAGAGGTTGCAGCCAAACAATAAAGAATACCGCCAAAAAACTCAACTGAAACCCAACCTGAAACAACCAAAGCGGATTAATTAAAAGCAAGGTTAAAAAGGAAAGAAATAACGTGTTAATAGAATTTGTTTCGCGGTTGAGAAGTTTCGCTACAGCAAAAAAGCTAAACATGGTAACCGCGCGCGTTACCGAAGGTGAAAGTCCGGAAAGTAAGGCAAACCCCCAGAGAAGAAGCACAATTACAAATGCATGTAAAAATGCGCCGTATTTTATTTGTAAAAACGGTTTAAGAAGAAACGCGAGTACAAGATATAAAATACCCACATGAAGCCCCGACACCGCTAAGATATGCACAGCTCCTGCTGCAGCATAGGCATTGTAAAGATCGGTGTCTATATCTTTTTTTTCACCTAAAACCAAGGCTTGTATTATCGCGCGTTCATTGGATTGTAATTCGGTTTTTTGAAGTTTGCTTACAATAGTACTTCTAAAGTTTTGGGCTATTCCAAATAGCGTTTTTCTTCCAGTTGTAGTATGTACAATTTCCTTTTCTGAAATTTTTATTTGTCCGTAAACACTCAAAGATTTCATATATTCTGAATAATCAAATTGGTGCGGATTTAATGGTTCTGGAATTTTTGATATGGCGCCGTAAACCAAAAGAATATCATCTACGGAAAACGAAGTATTTGATGAATCTTTTGAAATTTGCAGTAGGATTTTACCCGTGGCAGCTTCGCCTTGAATGGCGTTTACCGTTGAAAAATATTTTGTATTGTAGGTATCCGGTTTTAAAACTTCGGTGATTTTAAGCTGAATAATTTTAAAATCGTCATTCGCATTAATTATATGCGAAAAGTGTTCTGTTTGAAAGTGTGGTAACCTAACTTGATAATTGTAATAGCCAATTGCGAAAAAGCAGAGATACGCTGCAATCCCGAAGTAAGTGGTTTCTATTAACTGCTTTCTGTTATAGAACCAAAGTATAAGTACGCCAAAAAGAAGCGGCAAAACCAAGTAGGCTGAAATCGTGGTAGTAGGAAAAAAGTGTGCTGCAAGTATCCCCATTACAATACAGGCGGAAAACTTTACAACTGCGAAGTTTATAAATTTCATATCCCAAGTTTTAAGTTGAACACTTAAAATTTACTGGGGAGAATTAATTTTTACAATTTAAAGGAATCTGGGTTTTGCCTACTATCCCAAATTCTTAGGATTAATTGCATAAAATTTATTCTAAAATACAAAAATCTGTTTTAAATAACCCTTCTAACTTCAACAAAGGCTTTTTTCCAATAGGCTTCATCGAGCGATGAAATAATAACGCCGGCGCTTGTGGTAGAGTGAATAAATTTTACTTCGCCGCGTTTAGATTCAACTACAAGGCCTACATGATTAATTGTATTTCGCCTACTTGTTTTAAAGAATACCAAATCGCCCGCCTCAATATCCTTAAAGGAAATAAGAATTCCTTTGGTTGCCATATCGCGCGAAATTCGGGGTAACGAAATGTTTTCCTTCCCAAAGGCAGTACACACCAATCCCGAGCAATCCATACCAGCTTCCGTGGTGCCGCCGTATTTATAGCGTGTGCCTTCAAAAGTTTTGGCGTAGGCTATAATTTCCTGCTTTATTTCTTTCGGACTTTCTTCAACAATCTCTGGCGTTGTAACTACTTTCGCTTTTCTTCCACTATTGCGGTGATTATTGTGGGTGTCTATTTTTTTAGTTGGGGGTTCGGTAGTGCCAATAATGGCTTCGGGAACTTTGCCGGTATTCTTAGTACTTCCGCAGGAAATAAGAAATAGTGCAAAAAAAGAAAGAAGTACGAGTTTTTTCATTTGAAGCGCATTGTGAATTAACGTTTAAAAATATGAAATTTTATTTACTTCGAAATTGCTGAATAAATTAGTTTGGCAGTTTTTTCACTGGCACCGCGTCCGCCAAGTGCTTTTTCTAACTCGTAATAATCTAGAAAAACCGTGGCGCGGGTGTAGGGATCTAAAATATTTGTCAACTCTTTTTTTAATCTTTTTTTGTTAAAATCGGCTTGAATAAGTTCGGTGACGGCAGTTTTATTCAAGATTAAATTCACCAACGAAATATAGTCTAATTTTATTACGCGTTTTGCAATTTCGTAACTAATTCTGTTCCCTTTGTAGCAAACTACTTGCGGTACTTTAAACAATGCCGTTTCTAAAGTGGCAGTGCCCGAAGTAACCAAAGCAGCTTCCGAAATACTTAATAGATCGTAGGTTTTATTCGTTACAAAATGCACATTTTTGGTGCTGAGAAAAGTTTCGTAAAACGATTGTTCCTGACTCGGGGCGCCGGCAATTACAAATTGGTAATCCTTAAAATCCTTTGCCACCGAAATCATAATTTCGAGCATTTTTTTAATTTCTTGTTTGCGGCTCCCGGGAAGCAGCGCAATAACCGGACGTTCGTCTAATCTATTTTCTTTTTTAAATATTTCGGGTATAACTTGTTTTCTATTATAAATGGCATCTATTAAAGGATGCCCTACAAAATGAACCGGAAAGTTGTGTTTTTCTTCGTAAAACTCTTTTTCAAAAGGAAGAATAACATACATTTCATCTACATCGCGTTTTATTTCTTTAATCCGGCCTTCTTTCCAGGCCCAGATTTGCGGTGAAATATAATAATGTGTTTTGTAATTTTTTAAACGCGCCCACTTTGCAATACGAAGGTTAAAACCGGGATAATCTATAAATATAATTACATCTGGATTATACGCTTCTATATCTATTTTGCAGCGTTTTATATTTTTTAAAATGGTGCCGAGATTCATAATAACCTCTGCAAAACCCATAAACGCAAGTTCGCGATAATGTTTTACTTCCGTGCCGCCAACGGCCTTCATTAAATCGCCACCCCAAAACCGAAAATCTGCATCGGGATCTTCGTTTTTTAAAGCTTTCATTAAATTTGCACCGTGCAAATCGCCAGAGGCCTCGCCTGCTATGAGGTAGTATTTCATTTTAAAAAGTTATGAGTTATGGGTTAAGAGTTGTCGAGTTTTTTTAAACTTGAAACTTGCAAACTTTAACAATTATAGCACATTCTGCACCAAGATATCAAAAAATTCGGTTAGTGACATTCCGGCTTCCCGCGCTTGTTTTGGGATAATACTTTCTGCCGAAAGTCCTGGGTTGGTGTTTATTTCCAAAAAGAAAGGTTTTCCTTTTTCAATGATAAATTCACTGCGGGTAATACCTTTCATGTTCAGTAATTTGTAAATGCGAATGGCCTCTTTTTGCACCATTTCGGTTTCTTCTTCTGAAATTCGGGCGGGCGTTATTTCTTGGGATTTTCCCAGGTATTTTGCCTCATAATCGAAGAATTCATTTTCTGTAACAATTTCGGTTACCGGTAAGGCAATTATTTCTTCACCCTCATTATAAACCCCAACGCTCACTTCAACTCCTACCAAAGCCGTTTCAATTATTATTTCAGAATCTTCGGTAAAGGCTTTTTCTATGGCGGCCTCCATTTCAGATATATCGTTTACTTTGCTAATGCCAAAACTGGAACCGGAACGGTTGGGTTTTACAAAACACGGCAGACCAGTTTTTAGGATTATTTCTTCGACTTTTACCTCTGAACCGCGATTTACAAAATATGAGTTTGCCGCGCGCACGCCGAAGTTTTTAAGTACAGACAGGCAGTCGCGTTTATTAAAACTCAGTGCAGCCGAATAGTAATCGGTACTTGTGTGGGGAATGCCCAACAACTCCCAGTAGGCCTGTAAATAACCGTCTTCGCCGGGGGTACCGTGAATAGTGTTAAAAACAGCATCGGGACATATAGTTTCTTCCCCGCTTTTAAAACTGAAATCGGCTTTATTTACCGGATATTTTGTACCATTTGCGGCAACAAAAAACCACCCTTTTTCCAAAATATGGATAGGATATATTTCGTATTTACTTTTATCGAGGGCGTTACAAACTATTGCGCCACTATTAATTGAAATCTCGAACTCGCTAGAATATCCGCCCATAGCTACGGCAATATGTTTTTTTCCCATAACAAACTATTAAAAGCTGCGTTTACAAAAGTATTAAAAAGTTAGAGTAGACCGTTATCAGTTGTCAGTTATATATCGACAAAGGATTATAATTTTAATTTCTGGCAATGCTTGGCGATCAATTTCGTTAAAAGATACTACCTTTGGCTTTTGTATTTTTGTTTATAAACAAAGAAATCTATGACTTTTATCCAGTTCGTGTTTTCCAAAGCATTTTTAAAACAATTGCTATTGGCTATAGTAGCCTTGCTTGTTTTGGGCTTTTTAACCTTGTGGTGGTTGCGAATGAGTACAAACCATAACGAAACAATTGAAGTGCCCAATTTGGCAAAACTGTCTTTAGACAAAGTAGAGGAGAAGTTAGATGAAATGGATCTGCGGTACGAAATTTTAGATTCGGCAAATTACAATCCTGAATATCCTAAATACTCGGTTATTGAACAAATTCCGAAACCGGGAAAGTTTGTAAAGGAAAATAGAAAGTTGTACTTAACTTTAAATCCCTCGGGCTATCGCAAAATTGAAGTGCCAAACATAGTAGGTCGTACACGTCGCCAAGCAGAACCCACGCTATTGGCAATGGGCTTTAAGATTGGTAAAATTAGCTATCGCCCCCATATTAGCGATAACGTTTTGGAAATGCGTTTTAAAGGTGAAAAACTAGAACCAGGCACCTCGCTTCAAAAAACGTCGGTGATAGACTTAATTGTGGGCGATCAATCCGAAAACCGGATTCAAACGGAAGATTCGATTGATACGGACCCAGACAACACCCCAATTCAGGAAGAGAGCAGTGATGAGTTTTAACGAAGAAGAAATAGAAGATACCGACGGTAATGATGAGCTTTACGAACATTATCGTTTTACGGCAGATAAAGGACAGCGGGCACTGCGGGTAGATAAATACCTGATGAATCTTATTGAAAAAGCTACGCGTAATAAAATCCAAAAAGCAGCAGTTGCCGGAAATATTCACGTAAATGGAGTTGCGGTAAAAAGCAATTATAAAGTAAAGGGCAATGATGTGGTAACGGTGCTTTTTGAACATCCTCCTTATGAATTTTTGCTGGTGCCTGAAAATATCCCGATTGACGTAGTTTATGAAGACAACGATGTGCTCGTAGTAAATAAACCCGCCGGAATGGTCGTGCATCCCGGACATGGCAACTATAGCGGCACACTCATAAATGCTTTAACGTATCACTTTGAAAATCTACCCAATAACTCCAGCAACAGGCCGGGTCTGGTTCATAGAATAGATAAAGACACAAGCGGTCTTTTGGTTATTGCAAAAACTGAGGAAGCCATGACCCACCTTGCCAAACAGTTTTTTGACAAAAGCACTGAACGTGAATATGTGGCTTTGGTTTGGGGAAATGTAGAAGAAGACGAAGGTACCATTGAGGGTAATATTGGTCGCCATCCCAAAAACCGTTTGCAGAACACCGTTTACGAAAACGATGAAGAGGAAAAAGGGAAACCTGCAGTTACGCATTACAAGGTTTTAGAACGTTTGGGTTATGTGACTCTTGTTTCGTGTAGATTGGAAACCGGTAGAACCCACCAAATCCGTGTGCATATGAAATATATTGGCCACACCCTTTTTAACGATGAGCGCTACGGTGGCGAAAAAATATTAAAGGGAACAACCTTTTCTAAATACAAACAATTTGTGGAAAACTGTTTTAAGGTGCTGCCGCGCCAAGCTTTGCACGCCCGCACTTTAGGCTTCGTGCATCCCACTACTGGAGATTTTATGCGCTATGAATGTGAAATTCCAGAAGATATGGAAGCGTGTTTGGAGAAATGGCGAAATTATTCGCAGCATGTTATTGAGTAGGGATTTATCTATTTCGTTTTGTCCAAATTTTTGGGTTGCGGTTTGTGTGGATAACAGATAATATTTCAATTAATTCTTCGTCAACGATTCTATAGTAAATTCCGTAAGGGAATTTTCTCAAATAACGAACTTTTGTGTTTTTATATTTTAGTTGAAACAGTTCTGGATTTTTCGCAACTGTATCAATCTCTGTGTATAATTCACTTAAAAAACGCATTGCTAAAGACAAATTAATTCCACTGTAATATTCAAATATTTCATCAGCATTTTGATGGGCGAGTATGCGAATTCGCAGCTGATACGTTTATTTTTTTTTTGAATGTATCTTTAAATTCTTGATATGTTACGTAATTATCTGGATTGGCATCGGCTTCCGCAACGCGGTCATCAATAATTTTTTTATGGGCATCAATTAAGGAATAATCCTCAGGTTGAATTCTTTCCTGCATCATCAAATACAATTGAAACTCTTCCATTGTTTTAAAATGCAGTTTTTATAAAAAACAAGTCCCTTTTCCAAACAAAGAAAAAGGGACTGAGTGTATTTAAAAATTTTAAATCTACCTATTTTTTGACCCACTTAGCTGTAGTTATATTTTTCCCGTCTGAAATTGACACAAAATACAAGCCGCTATTTAAATGTTTTAAATTATAGCTGCTTGTGGTTTCCAGATTTCTTTCTTCCGAAAACACCACTTTTCCATCAATGCTATATATTTTCACTTTCGCATTTTGAATTACCGAAGGAATTTTAAAAGTCAAGATACCTTCAGAAGGATTTGGAAAAATATTAATTGTTGAAATTGCATTTAAATCTGATAAACCTGCAATAGCCTCTAATTCAACCAAACCATTGCGAGTATTGTTGCCTTTATAACCATTTCGTTTTATGCTATCGGGGTTATACGGCACATTTAAATTATAAACATTTACAAAGGTAGAATCTACCCCCGCACCAAAATTTAAAGTATAGCTATTAGCAGTTAAATCTAAAAGTCCGTCGTTATCTACATCGCCTAAAACAGCGCCATTTAAAAATGTAAAACCGCGGGTGCGTAAAGGGAAGCCGTCAATTTCGCCACTACCATCCATAGCATAGGCATGTATGTAACCAAAGCCATTTGCATCAGTCATTATACTTGGGAAAATAAGGTCTAGGTTGCCATCGGCATTTACATCTGCTATTGAAATAACACCTTCGGTACCGCCATATTTTTCTATTGGGAAATTAGGAAGATTATTGCCATCGGGATCAAGCCCGTAAAGTACGGGTAGTTCCTCGCCTTGCGTTCCGCTGGTGTTTCTATCAGACATAAATATTTCAAAAGTACCGTCGTTATCCACGTCCCAAACTGTGGAAGGAGAGTAGGTCCATTCGCTAATGGCAATGGGCCAGCCAGCTTTATAGCTCCCATCATGTTCCATTACATAAAAGCCAGGAGTGTCGCCGTGATTGCTTCCTATAATTTCCAAATCCCCATCGTCGTCAAGATCAGCAAGCATAGGGGATTGGTACGAATATTTAACGTTTGGATCTACCACTGGAAATCCAGGGAAAACTTGTCCTTGGTTGTCAAAAATATACATCCCTGCAGAAGATGCCGCAATAACCACATCGGCATTGCCGTCATTATCAACATCTCCAATTGAAGGCGTAAAAGCGGGTGTGGCGAGAACTTCTACGGGCCAATTGGCATTAATTGGTGTGCCGTCCATTTTTATGGCATGTACAAAACCCTGGGCGCTGGCCACACGTTCGCCTGTAACTATATCCAGTATTCCATCGCCATCTACATCGGCAATGGCGGGGGCATTAATCATCCAGTGGTCGTCAAAGTTTAGGGGCCAACCGGGTAAATCGGTACCTTGGGGATCCATTAAGTAAACACGACCTGCATTGGGTACACCGCCAGTATTTAGTACAATTTCTAGTGTGCCATCGTCATCTAAATCTGCCACGGACGGAGGAAGCAATATAGTACCGCTAACGGTTTTTTCCCAAAGAACAGTTCCGTCGCCCTTAAGAGCGTATAAGGTATTCCAAATTCCGTAGAGTATTTCGTCTATACCGTCGTTGTCTATATCGGCCAAAGTTACCCCGCGACTGTTTTTAATGTTCGGGTGTGCCGGCTCCCCGAAGCGCCAAATCCTATCGAGTACTAGTGTTTGTTCGCTATTGTAATAGTTTTCAGGCAGCATCACAGTTTCAACGGAAATTGTGCCGTCTTCATTTAGGCTTGCTTTTTTGCCTTGTTGCTGGGCGGTGGCAATAGTGGCTGTTCCAATAAAGAGCAGCACTAGGAGGGTAATTGTTTTTTTCATTTGGCATAGTTTGAAGTTAATTTCTATAAAGCTATTAATAAATGTTCAGTTATCCATTGAAAAATTATCGCTAATTTGTTTTTTAGGGCCTTATAGCTCTTTCACACTGTAAAAATTTCCAATAAAAGTTCAAATCTGTTATAATGGGAAGGTTACTTTAAGCCTATTCTGCCAAAAGGCGGAAGGAGTTTTTAATATTTTATTTTTCTTGTTTATCCACCCCGCTCTTCGGGCGCTCCATCCATTCAGAACGCAGAGCGCTCTTTACTCTTAACAAAAAGTTAAAGTTGTTCTTTTCAGTAACGTTTCCGCAGTAAAAAAGACATATCATTCTATATTTACCAGCCGATAAATATTTAGTGCATGCAGCCTATTATTTATCGCTTTTTTATAAATAAAAACATCTTTTAATAATGAAAAAATTAATTATTTGCTTCCTGCTAACAGCCTTTGTAATGCCTGTTCAGGCCAATGAAGGTATGTGGTTTTTAATGCATATAGAACGGTTAAATTACCGGGATATGCAAAAAATGGGTCTTCAACTTACTGCCGAAGAAATTTACAGTATAAACAATGCCAGCCTTAAAGATGCCATTGTACAGTTTAACCGTGGGTGTACTGCCGAAATTATTTCAGATAGCGGTTTGGTGCTTACTAACCACCACTGTGGGTATAGCCAAATTGCAGAACTTTCTACGGCCGAAAACGACTACCTAACAAACGGATTTTGGGCAGCCAATCACAGCGAAGAACTTAAACCTAAAAGTTTATCAGTTCGTTTCTTTGTTAGAATGGACGATGTTTCAAAACGTATTTTGGCGTTGGTAAATGATAAAATGACAGAGGCAGAACGCGAGGCCACCATTAACCGTGAGATTGCAAAAATTGAGCAAGAAAATAACGAAGGTGGCAAATACACTGTTTCGGTAAAATCATTCTACCAAGGCAATGAGTTTTACTATTTTGTTTACCAAGATTACAACGATGTGCGTTTGGTGGGAACTCCGCCGGCGAGCATTGGAAAATTTGGTGGCGATACCGACAACTGGGAATGGCCACGCCACACTGGCGATTTTTCACTGTTTAGAGTGTATGCCGATAAAGATGGAAATCCTGCTGAATACTCCGAGGACAATGTGCCACTTAAGCCAAAACACCACTTAACTACGAGTATAAAAGGTTTTGAGGAAAATGATTTCGCAATGATTATGGGGTATCCGGGCAGAACCAACCGATGGATGCCTGCTGGCGGAATTGAGCAAAACGTAGAATACGCATATCCCGCGTGGGTTGAAGCTTCAAAAACAGCTATGGATGTGATGAAGAAATATATGGATAAAGATCAGCAAGTTAAGCTCGATTATGCTTCTAGCTATGCCTCCACAGCCAATTATTGGAAAAATCGACAAGGAATGATCGATGCGCTAAAACAACACAAAACCGCAGATAGCAAACGAAAGGATGAAAAGGCTTTTCAGAAATGGGCCAAAAAGAAAGGCAACGGTGAATACGCAGATGTAATTCCGGTAATTAATAATTACTATGAAAAGACGAACGAAGCCAGTCGTCATGATAATTACCTAAGAATGTTACTCAGAACCAATATGGCGGTTATTCCGTATCGTATCGGTGGCGGTATAGACTATTACTTGCAACAAAACGAAGCCAAGCAGGCCGAAGTAAAACCTAAATTGGAAGAGGAGATCAACAATCTGTACGACGGACTCTACCTACCGTTAGAAAAAGATGTTTTGGCCGCACAGTTAAAGCTTTATTCAACTAAAGCCGAAAATATTGCTCCTTTAGTTGCGAAAGTTGCCGCAGCAAATAACAACACCGAAACGGCTTGGAACGAGTATGTAAACACTATTTTTTCGAACAGTATTTTTGAAACCAAGGAAAAACTTGAAGCTTTTATGGCAAATCCAGATGCCGAAGTTTTAAAGAATGATCCGCTATATCAACTCTCTGTAGATTTATTAACGCGGTACCGTTTTAAAACGGAAGAGGAAAAGCAATTAGACAGCGATTTTGAACGCGCTTACAGAATGATGGTGCAGGGTATGCGTTTGCAAAATCCTGATGAAAAATACTATCCCGATGCCAATAGTACGTTGCGATTAACGTACGGAAAAGTAATTGCATTACCTGCAGATAAGCGCAACGATGCAGATAAAAATTACTATACAACCTTAAAAGGTACAGTTGCAAAATACCAACCAGGCGATGCCGAATTTGATATGCCGAAAGAACTAATTGATCTTTATGAGAAAAAGGATTTTGGTCAGTATGCAGACAAAGACGGTTATTTGCCAGTTAACTTTCTAACCGATAACGATATTACGGGTGGAAATTCCGGTTCGCCAGTATTGAATGGCAAAGGTGAATTAATAGGTTTGGCCTTTGATGGAAACATTGAAGCAATGGCAGGCGACGTTATTTTTGACGATCAATTGCAGCGCACTATTAATGTAGATATTCGATATGTATTGTTTTTAATAGACAAACTAGCAGGCGCAAGCCATATTATTGATGAATTGACTTTGGCTAAATAGTCACAAAAAATAGAGCATTCGCTTATAAAAACCCTGCAAATCACTAGTTAGATTTGCAGGGTTTTGTTTTTCTTTGTGTTTTCAAAATTAATTTTTCAACCTATAACAGACATCTAAGAATATGGCTTCAGGAATTTTCGCAATATTAGATGATATAGCCGTTCTGCTTGACGATGTAGCATTGATGAGTAAGGTAGCCGCAAAAAAAACAGCGGGCATTTTGGGCGACGATTTGGCGGTAAATGCCGAAAAGGCTTCAGGGTTTGCTTCGGCGCGCGAGATTCCTGTACTTTGGGCAATTACCAAGGGTTCTTTTTTAAATAAGCTAATTATCCTGCCACTCGCATTTTTGTTAAGTGCTTTTCTTCCAGCGGCAGTAAATGTTATTCTGGTACTTGGCGGCTTATACTTAGCGTACGAGGGTGCTGAAAAAATATACGAATTTTTCTTCCCCCACGCACATGCAAAGGAATCGTTAGTAGCAGAAGGCCTCACTGAAAGTGAAATTCTAGCCATTGAAAAGGAACGCGTAAAATCTGCAATTGTAACAGATTTTATTCTTTCGGTTGAAATTATAATCATTGCTTTAGGCTCCGTGGTAACACAAGCTTTGGTTACCCAAATAATTGTGGTAAGCTTAATTGCATTAGTAGCCACAGTAGGTGTTTACGGCATCGTAGCGCTTATTGTGCGTATGGACGAGTTGGGTTTTAAACTCATAAAATACAGCAAGAATAAAAAAAGTTTTACAAAGTGGTTAGGGATGCTTTTGGTGCAAGCGTTGCCGAAGATAATTAAGTCGCTTACCGTAATTGGAACAATTGCGCTTCTTTTAGTATCGGGGGGTATTTTTGTTCACAATATTGAATTTGTTCATCATTACTTGCCGAACATTCCTTCAATAATTAATGAATTTATTGTTGGGTTACTTGTGGGTTTTATATGTTTATTGCTGGTGATGGGGTTTAAGAAAATCTGGAAATTATATAAAAAATAACAGCAGCATAAAGACGTAAGGTTCAATTTGTGTGACAGCATTAATTGGATCGCGTAAATTTTTAAAGACTAAAGCAATAATCTGTGCTATGGGTAGCCTAAAACTTTCAATTTCACGACATTTGAATTCGCATAATAAATTAGGTTGAAAAAAAAACTGGTTGCCATATCATTTCTCTTTGTAATGTTTGCTCCGGCGGTAAGCATGTTTTTATATCTTCACTATCAAAAATCTAGCATTAAGCGCGAAATAAAGTGGAAGATGATTGCCGGAATTGATGAAGAGGAATTAGTGCTTTTAAAGCTTTCAAAAGAAGAAACACAAACAAAACTACGGTGGAAGCATGCAAAGGAATTTGAATACAACGGGCAGATGTACGACATTGTTTCCAAAGAAATAAAAGGAGATTCTATTTATTATCGCTGCTGGTGGGATCACGACGAAACGGCTTTAAACAAAAAACTTCAAAAACTGGTAGCCGACGCTTTTGGCTCCGATACGGAGAATAAAAATAATCAAAAACATCTGTACCATTATTTGCAATCCTTTTTTTGCACAGAACTTTTAGACTGGCAGGCTACTTCATTTATTGTGCCTGCCGAAATATTTCAGGATATAATGCACGAAACTACATTCGTATCCGCATCTATTAGTCCGCCAACTCCCCCTCCCAAGTTTGGTTAGCACAAATATTATTTAAAGTATTGTTGCCGTTTTTTAAGACAGAAATGGTTTGCAGTATTAAAGAAACTGCGTTTTTTATATAAAATCAGACCGAGCCAGTGGGTTTTTGGAATCTGTATTTTTATCGTAGTTTCTAATTTTTAGTTAACTAAAACAAGCCAAATTAAAACAATGAAAAAATTATATATACTATGGCTATTGTTGGGTTTGGTGGGAACCACCTATGCCCAAACTATAACCGTAAAAGATGCAGAGACCAATGAACCTATAGAATTGGTTACGCTTAGCAGCGCCCATGCCAAACATTTTGTAACCACCAATGCAAAGGGACAAGCAGATGTTTCCGCTTTTAAAAATGATGAAGAGATTGAAATTCGCACCTTAGGCTATAAAACCCTCACAAAAAGTTACGGCCAATTGCAGGCAAACGGGTTTAAAGTGATGATGGAAGTTTCAAATTTAAGTTTAGACGAAGTGGTAATTTCGGGTTCGCGCTGGCGACAAAGCAGCGACGATGTGCCGTCTAAGATTATATCTATTTCAACAAAGGATATTGCGCTTCAAAATCCGCAGACTGCAGCAGATCTTTTAAGTGTTTCGGGAAAAGTATTTGTTCAAAAAAGTCAACAGGGAGGTGGAAGCCCCATGATTCGCGGGTTTGCAACTAGCAGGTTGCTTTATTCGGTAGATGGCGTACGGATGAATACAGCAATTTTTCGCTCCGGAAATCTCCAGAATATAATTAATTTAGATCCTTTTGCTATTGAAGGTGCCGAAGTACTTTTTGGTCCCGGATCCGTAATTTATGGAAGCGATGCTATTGGCGGCGTAATGAGTTTTCAAACCTTAACACCCCGATTTTCGTTAACTGATGCGCCATTGGTAACAGGCAAGGCCAATCTGCGCTATTCATCGGCTAACAACGAAAAGACGGGTCATTTTAATGTAAATTTAGGTTTTAAAAAATGGGCATTGGTAACCAGCATTACGTCATGGGATTACGATAATTTACGCCAAGGAAGCCACGGCCCAGAGGAATATATAAAAGATTATTACGTACAACGGCAGGACAGCACCGATGTGGTAATTACGCAAGAAGATAAACTGTTGCAAATTCCTTCGGCTTATTCGCAAATAAATATGATGCAGAAAATTCGTTTTCAACCTAATGAACGTTGGGATTTTCAGTATGGGTTTCATTTTTCTCAAACTTCGCCTTATGGCAGATATGACAGGCACCAACGCCTTCGCAATGGTTCGCCCCGTTATGCCGAATGGGATTACGGGCCACAAATCTGGATGATGAACAACCTTAGTATTAGCCATACTGCCAATAATTCGGTATTCGACCAAATGAGCCTTCGTTTGGCACATCAATGGTTTGAAGAAAGTAGAATAGACCGAGGTTTTAACAAAACCGAACGCAGTACACAGGCGGAGGAAGTTAGCGCGTATTCTGCCAATATCGATTTTATTAAAGCTACCGGAGAAAGAAACACCCTTTTTTATGGTCTTGAATATGTGCTAAACGATGTAAATTCTGAAGGAGTATTGACAGATATTTCAACAGCTATTTCAGAAAAGGGGCCTTCGCGCTATCCTGCTTCTAAATGGCAATCTTTGGCAGCGTATATTACCGATGAATTTAAAATTTCGGATAACTTTACACTAAGCGGTGGCGCACGGTACAACTATGTTTTGTTAGATTCGGAATTCGATACTTCTTTTTATCCGTTTCCGTTTACCGAGGCCAGTTTAAAAAATGGGGCGCTTACCGGAAGTATAGGCGGCGTGTATCGCCCAAGCAGCTCTTGGGTGTTAAGCGCTAATTTGGGCTCGGCTTTTAGAGCGCCAAATGTAGATGACGTAGGAAAGGTTTTTGATTCGGAACCGGGCAGCGTAGTGGTGCCAAATCCAGATTTAAAACCTGAATATGCCTATAATGCCGATCTAAGTGTGGCAAAAGTTTTTAATGATATCGTAAAAGTAGATGTAACGGCCTACTACACTACGTTAAAAGATGCGTTGGTACGAAGGGATTTTAAATTAAACGGGCAGGACAGTATTGTATATCAAGGTGAATTGAGCCAAGTGC
Source organism: Aequorivita flava (assembly GCF_038742595.1). Lineage (NCBI taxonomy): Bacteria > Pseudomonadati > Bacteroidota > Flavobacteriia > Flavobacteriales > Flavobacteriaceae > Aequorivita > Aequorivita flava. The sequence continues at coordinate 60,956 of NZ_JBANCF010000014.1, forward strand.
AAGCAATTCAAAATGCTGCTGTGGCACATGTTTATGGGGTACAAGCAGGGGTTGAGGTAAAACTGCCTAAAGGGTTTGGGTTTTCTACCGATGTAAATTTTCAAAAGGGCGAAGAAGAATTAGACAATGGGAAAACCAGTAACTCGCGGCACGCAGCGCCATTTTTTGCGGTATCGCGTTTAAATTATAAAGCCAATAAATTGAGTATGGAGCTGAATGTGAATTTTCAAGGCCAATATGATTTTGAAGAGCTGCCCGAAGGTGAAAAAGGCAAAACTGAAATTTATGCAATAGACAACAACGGTAACCCTTACGCCCCGGCGTGGTACACACTTAATCTAAAAGCGCTTTACAAACTCACAGACACCTTTGATGTTAGCGGCGGAATAGAGAACCTTACCGATCAGCGATACCGCCCGTACAGCTCTGGTATTTCTGGGGCAGGAAGAAACTTTATTCTGGGGGTAACCGCACATTTTTAGCGATTGTAATTAAAAGCTTACATAAGTTAAAACACCGTTTGTATTTTTAAGATATAACAGGAAATTTCCTAGAATGCCAAAGCAATGATTTTAACCTGAAATCTATAAACTGAATTAGTTAATGATTTCATAATAAAGCTTTTAGAATTTAAAAATATGTATCTTTGGAATAGGCCTTTTGGCTTATATCTCCCCAATTAATTGAAAAGAGCCCGCGCCAATTTTAGGTGTGGGCTCTTTATTTTAAATCGCTTTGGGTAAAAAGAAGAAAAGGGCCGGCCAATAAACAAACTTGACACAAACCCTTTTAATCATCAACTAACTATACAAACCAAAAAATAATCAAACAAGCGATTTTCGTTTTTCTATTTTTTTACTTCCAGTTTTTTCAATGTTTTTTTTAATTTATTTATAACTTTATTGGAAGATCTGGGGCTTTAGCCGTTTGCCATGGTGCAATCTTAGTTAAATTGGCAACACAACATATGGGCTACTCTTTTCCCGAATAAAATTTATAACGCGCTTAAAACACCATAATATATGGTGTAAAACAGTAGATGAAACAAACAATAAAAAGAAGCCGTTACGGCACACTCGCAGGTGTGCCTTACTTCGGGAAGATAATTTTCAAATTAAAAAATGACACTAATGATTTCCGCAGCCCCGTTAGGTTACAAATGCTCTTAGAAAGTTGAATTAAACAGGGCATAGCGAAAACTTTGAAAATTAAAACATTGATGTTCGATAAAAGAATTGCCAACTTTTATAAACTACGTATAAAATGCCAAACGATATTCTGACCTAATAAAGGCAAAATTATGGTAATTTAAAGATAGCGACTCAACAAATGCCGTGTATATAAACACGTTTTTTAATTGAACATTATTAATTAAAAGTAAACATATGCAATTTTTTGTAAGAAAACAAATAGCGTTAAGCTAGAGTGCAACTTTTGGAATTTTAGTGCAATAACGGATGCCAACAAATGAAAAAATACGTTTTACCATTTTGTTTTTCCTACAAAACAAGATAATTTCCTTATTGTTCGCACGGGCGTTTTCGCTGGTAATGTAGAGCATATAGGCTCCGGCAGCATCAAATTTTTCGAGTAAATCCAAATCTATGATTAGGGAAGAGGTTTTATCTAGCGCAGTTTCAATTTTATGCTGAACTTCGGTAAGATTGCCGCTGTATAATTTGCCTTCTAAACTCAAAAACCGATTGGTAAAAAAACTATGCAATTTCATACTAAGTGATTTAAATTAATGATCACATAGGTTTGCGTAGGAATTTGTGGGCAACTTTGAATTGGGGAAGAAAATTTCGAAACAGTGAATTTACAAAATGTTCCTCAATTTTCAGCCGTTGTATTGTGCGAAGAATATTACGAAATAACCCCTGTATTTTGGCGCTAATTTCAATTAAAATTGCCAACAACTTATTAAAGCTATTAGCCAATCCACTTCTTTTTAATAGTTTTGCAACCTTTAAAAAAAAGGACATAGACGTAAATAGGAGCAGGCAGTAAAAGCGCTTTAACCATTTAGAAAAACTTAAGTCTCAAGTCTTTTTACCTATACATTTTAAAAATATATACAGGCATATGATTTCAATAGATGGTTTAGCGGTGGCGTTTAGTGGCGATACGCTTTTTAGCGATGTTTCTTTTGTGGTAAACGAAAACGACAAAATTGCCCTTATGGGTAAGAATGGCGCTGGCAAAAGCACAATGATGAAAATTATTGCTGGCGAACAAACCCCAACGCGCGGCAATGTACGCGCCCCGAAAGATGCAGTGATAGCCTATTTGCCGCAGCATTTATTAACTGACGATACTGCAACGGTTTTTGAAGAAGCATCTAAGGCTTTTAAGCAGGTTTTTGAAATGCGCGACGAAATAGACCGCTTAAACAAAGAACTCGAAACCCGAACCGATTACGAAAGTGATGCGTATATGAACATCATTACCAAAGTGGCCGAACTGGGCGAAAAGTATTACGCGCTGGAAGAAATAAATTATGAGGCCGAAATTGAAAAGGCACTGCGCGGTTTAGGTTTTAAACGAAGCGATCTACACCGCCCAACTTCAGAATTTAGTGGGGGATGGCGCATGCGGATAGAATTGGCCAAACTATTGCTTCAAAAACCAGATTTAATTTTGTTGGATGAACCCACAAACCACGTAGATATTGAATCGGTTATTTGGTTGGAAGATTTTTTGCTGAACAAGGCAAAGGCTGTAATTGTTATTTCGCACGACCGAAAATTTATAGACAATATTACCAACCGAACCATTGAAGTTACAATGGGCCGCATTTACGATTATAAAGCCAATTACAGTCACTATTTGCAATTACGTGCCGAAAGGAGGGCGCATCAAATAAAAGCCTACGAGGAACAACAGAAATTTATTGCGGAAACACAACAATTTATTGAGCGGTTTAAAGGCACCTATTCTAAAACCAACCAAGTAAACTCTCGCGAAAAAATGCTCGAAAAGTTACAGCTTATTGAAGTTGATGAGATAGATACTTCGGCACTGGCTCTGCGTTTTCCACCGGCTCAGCGCAGTGGCGATTATCCGGTTGTTGTTGAAGGACTCTCTAAAAAATATGGCGATCTGGTGGTTTTTAAAGACGCCAATTTAAGTATTTCACGTGGGCAAAAAGTGAGTTTTGTGGGCAGAAACGGCGAGGGAAAATCTACTATGATAAAAGCCATAATGGGCGAAATTGATTTTGAAGGAAAATGTGCCCTTGGCCACAATGCCAAAGTGGGTTATTTTGCTCAAAACCAAGCAGCACTTTTAGACAAAGACCTCACTGTTTTTCAAACAGTAGATGAGGTAGCCAAAGGCGAAATAAGAACGCAGATAAAAAATATTCTCGGCCGGTTTATGTTTAGTGGCGATGATATTGATAAAAAAGTAGGCCTGCTTTCCGGCGGTGAAAAAACGCGTTTGGCAATGGTGAAATTATTGTTAGAACCCGTAAATGTTTTAATTCTCGATGAGCCTACAAACCATTTAGATTTAAAATCGAAAGATGTTTTAAAAGAAGCCCTGCTTCAATTTGATGGCACCTTGATTTTGGTTTCCCACGACCGCGATTTCCTGCAGGGACTATCGGAAAAAGTTTTCGAGTTTAAGGACAAACGGGTAATAGAACATTTTGAAAGCATAGACGATTTCCTTCAGCGAAATAGAATTGAAAACTTAAAGGAAATTGATTTATAGGCATGGAATTTATTGCTAATCAATTTGCTACAAATACTGCTAATAAGTATTCAGTTTTAGTATATTGCAATAAAAAAGCAGAAGGAGGTTAAAAAGATGGAAAGAGCCATCGATAAAAGGAAAGATCAGTTTTACGAAATGCTATTAAATGCACCGTCGGCCATAGGCATGCTGAAGGGTGCCAATCACGTATTTGAAATTGTTAATCCGCTTTATTTACAACTAACGGGCAAATCTGATGTAATAGGAAAATCATTGGCAGAGGTATTTCCTGAAATTAAGGCACAGGGAATTGTAAGTATCTTAGACAAGGTTTACCAAACAGGCAGTGTGTGTACCGGTAAAGAGATGCTTATTGAAATAGACAGGGAAGGAAATGGTAATTTCACTCAATTTTATGTCGACTTTCTTTTTCAGCCGTATCGAGATGTGAATGGGGATATAATAGGTGTTCTTTTTTTTATAAACGACCTTACCGAGCAAGTAATCTCTAAAAAGGAAATTGAGAAGAGCGAGAAGCAATATCGTCGTATTTTAGAAACTTCACAGGAAGGAATTTGGCTGCTTGACGAAAATTGTAAGACCACTTTCGTCAATAAAAAAATATGTGAGATTCTTGAATACACAGAGGCTGAAATGTTGGGGAAAACCAATTACGATTTTATGGTTTCGGGTGAGAAGGAAAATGCGCTCCGTGCTTTAAAGCGAAGAAAAAAAGGAATAGCCGAACAACTAGAATACAAGTTTGTTTCTAAAAGCGGAAAACAAATTATTACAAAGGTATCTGCCAATCCTATCTTTGATGAAAAGGGTAATTTTAATGGATCGTTGGGAATGCTTTCAGATATTACCGAAAAGGAACATCTGGAAAAACTGTTGGAAAGATCTAACAGACTTGCGCGAATTGGCAGTTGGGAGATAGATGTAGTTAAGGGTACTGTTTTTTGGTCGGATATAACCAAGGAAATTCGCGAAGTAGATCAAGACTACGTACCGGATCTTTCTACCGGAATTGGTTTTTTTACTGAAGGAAAAAATCAGCAAATAATAGCGCAGCGCGTTAAGGAATGCATAGAATTTGGCAGGCCGTGGGATGAAGAGCTGCAGTTTAGCACTTTTAAGGGAAATTTAAAATGGGTTCGGACCATTGGCGAAGCGGTTATTACAAACGGCAAGTGTACCAAAATTTACGGGAGTTTTCAGGATATCACAGAGCGCAAAAATGCCCTCGATAAAATTGTTCGCAGTGAAGCAAAGTTAAAAATTGCGCAAACCGTAGCTCGCGTGGGAAGTTGGGAGGTAGAACTAACTACAAATGTACAATACTGGTCTGAGGAAATGTATAGAATTCTTGGGGCAGATACCAGCATAACTCCATCGCCGGAAGCATTTTTAAAATTTATTCACCCCGAAGACAGGGAGTTTGTCGCCAAATCTATTGATCAGGCCATTACACAACACGAAGGCGCCTCGTTTAATTTTCGGTTTATAAAACCCAATAATGAAATAGCTTATGGACTATCGGAGTGGCGATATGAGTACGACGATGAAGGTAAGCCCTTGTATATTTCAGGTATTCTCCGCGATTTAACAAAAGAAAAAAAGGCCGAAATGGAACGCCTTAATATGATATCAGACCTGCATCAGCGCAATAAGGATCTTGAGCAATTTTCGTATATAGTGTCGCATAATCTTCGTTCGCCAGTTGCCAATATTATTGGTTTAACCGAAGAACTAAAAGATGAAACACACAGTGTAGAAGTAAAGAAAATGCTTAGAGAAGCTCTTATCTCTGATGCCCATAGGCTTCAAAACGTAATCGCCGATCTAAACAGTATTCTGCAAACAAAAACGGAAAATTCAGAACGTAAATCGCAGGTGGTATTCTCAGACTTAACGCAGGATATTAAACTTAGTATTAGTGGTTTATTGAACGAGGAAGAGGTTACTATTGTCACGGATTTTTCGGCTATAGATAGTTTTAACACTATCAAAAGTTATATGCAAAGCATTTTTTATAACCTTATTTCAAACAGTATTAAATTTCGACGAGCAGGCGTAAAGCCAGTTATTGAAATACGTTCGCAGCTCACTGATGATAAGCTGCGTTTAATCTTTAAGGACAATGGTAGCGGAATAAATTTAAATAAAAAAGGTCATGAGTTGTTTAAACTGTACAAACGATTCCACGCCAATACAGAAGGCAGGGGAATGGGCTTATATATGGTAAAAACACAAGTTGAAACACTGGGTGGTAAAATATCAGTTGCCAGTACGCTCAATAAAGGAACTGAGTTTACTATTGAATTTGAACACCTTGTTTAATAAAGCAATGTTAAATATCAATTACACATTCGGCTAACTCCGCCGATTAAGTATATTTAATTACGGAATAGAATTACCAAAAGCGCAACAGGACTTTTTTTAGATTGCGATTGTACGTCTTTATAAATTATATTGATGAAATTACCAAAACGATTTATGATAGTTGACGATGATCGCATCAGTAATATGCTTTGCGAAATGGCGTGCCGACGAGTATCTTCTGCTACAGAGATAAAAACTTTTATGGATCCGGAGGAAGCACTTCGGTTTATAGACGATGCCTATTTAAAGGAACAATTGGATACACCTACCGTATTATTTTTAGATATTAATATGCCCGAAATATCGGGCTGGGAGTTTTTGGAACATTTCAAGAATTATTCGCAAAAAATAAAACAGCAATTTTCTATTTATATCCTTACTTCATCTATAGAGCAGCAAGATTTGGAAAGAGCCAAAGAACACGAATTTGTAAATAGCCTAATGGCAAAACCGCTGTCTTCCGAAAGTATTCGCAATATTCTAATTGCTGAATAAACTGTTTTAAGCCAAGTTAAAAATTTTAAGTATTTTAGGGGAAGCACTTACCGTTTTCTAATGAGTTCACATTAAAGAATATTTTTATGACAAAACCAGACTTTTCAAATTTAAAGGCCCTTTATATTAATTGTACTTTAAAACAATCGCCTCGAATGAGCCATACGCAAGGCCTTATAAATGTTTCACAAAAAATAATGGAAGCCGAGGGGGTTACATTTGAAAATATTCGATTTGTAGATCACCCAGTGGCTTATGGCGTATATCCAGATATGACAGAGCACGGCGCCAAAGAAGACGCCTGGCCAGAAATATGGAAAAAAGTGGAGGCCGCCGATATTTTAATTGTAGGAACGCCAATTTGGTTGGGGGAAAAATCGTCTGTGGCATCAAAGCTAATTGAGCGGTTATACGCCATGAGTAGTCTTCAAAATAAAAAAGGACAATATTGCTTTTATGGAAAAGTAGGTGGCTGTATTATTACTGGAAACGAAGACGGTATAAAGCATTGTGCAATGGGCATTTTATACGCTTTGCAACACGTGGGTTATAGTATTCCGCCGCAGGCAGATTGTGGTTGGATAGGCGAGGCCGGTCCGGGACCAAGCTATAGGGATGAAGAAAGCAACGCAAAGAATAACGATTTCACCAATAGGAATACTACGTTTATGACTTATAATTTGCTTCATTTGGCAAAGATGTTAAAGGAGCAGGACGGCTATCCAAAATACGGAAATTCGCGAGAAGAATGGGATGACGGAACACGTTGGAATTTTGAAAACCCGGAATATCGCTAATGTCATCGTTGTTTTTCAATTAAAACAATCATTTTTTTTATTGAGCAAACTTGATAACCAATTCATTTCGGCATAATGCTTGCTTCTTTAAAGAAAAATTATAATTATGAAAACACCACATATTTTATTTACAGTGCTATTTTGTTTTATTCTTGGAGGCGTGCAAGCACAGGATAAAACCGCTAAAGCACAACTCGCTCCCAAAATTGAAGAAAGTGAAACAGCAACTATATTAAATTCAAAGAAATTCGAATTTATTGCCAACACTATGTTGCCTATGGGCCAACCTTCAAAAAATTTGGTAGGCAGCAATTACTCCGTAGTCTTTACTCCCGATGAAATTATTAGCAATATGCCATTTTATGGTCGTTCGTACAGTGCTTTTGCAATGGGCAAAGATAAAGGGATGCGCTTTAAAGGAGCTCCCGAGGAATTTACAATTGAAATGCAGGGAAATACCAGTACAGTAACCGCTAGGGTACAAGATGATTCGGAAATATACACGCTTTTACTAACGGTGAAAAAATCGGGGTATGCCACACTTACCATTAAAAATAGAAATAAGGAAGCAATTAATTATCACGGCGAAGTTGTGCAAATTGCAGAATAACCCTCATAAAACAATACATAAAAAGCGGCTTGGAAAATTCCAGTGCCGCTTTTTTTATTGACTGTGATCTTAACGATAGTTGCTAATCGTTGTCAATTCTAATAAATTCTCCGTTTAAAGTGAATTCCAGCTCTGTGCCATTATTCAATTCTACTTGCTGGTGGTTGTTTTCCAATTCCCAATCGGTTATAAAATTGCTGGCATAGTTTTGTGCCACATACTCTAAAATTGAGTTTGGAATAACCGAATTGGGAAGTTGCGAATCGTCGTCAATAGCCGTAATTTCTAAATCGCCATTAAATTCGAGAATGATATTTTCATTTAAAAACACATCGTACGAAACTTCGTTATTTTCAGTTTCACGTATAGCGCGATTTATTGAATTTGGCGCGAAATGAGTATCCACGTATGTTTTAATTTCCACGGGTATTTCGGCTTCAGACAGTGTAGTATCCATTTCGGCATCGTCGTTATTACTGCAAGACGAAACGGTCAATACTAGGGCGCAAAGCGCTAAGGAAAACGTTTTCATATTTATTGAGTTTTGGTATTTGTTAGTAGTTTTCCATCCTTTGAAAAGTGAAGGTGTTTTTCATCATTTCCTTTTTCAATTTCTACCAAAAAGGTTTCCGTTTTGTTTTCGGTAATTTTATCGGCATCGTCTATTGTGTACCCTACAAACTGGGTTTTAATAGATTCTTTTATGGCCTGTGGCAAATCGCCCTCAGAAATTTCTTCGGAATGTTTTATCATATTTCCCGAGGCGTCAAACCACGCTTCGTAGTCGTTAAACCAACCAATTTCAAAATCTACTACATAATGTTCGCCTTGGCGTTCCCATTCCACATCGCTGGCTTTAGCGAATTCTTTTTTAAAATTGTTTAATACTACCGATGGTACCTCGCCTTCTGGGATGTCCTGAGCAAATAATGTTGCGGTTCCAAATAAGATTGCCGCTAAAATTGTTACTGTTTTCATAAGTTCTTTTTTTAAATTATAAAACAAATGTAACAGGCAAATCTGGAAGGAATTTGGAATCTATTTTATGGGAGAATATTTTTAAAATTTACTGTAAAACAGTGTTGGTTTTCAAAAAAGCTATAGTTGATGGGCAGATTATAAAAATCGCAAATTGCTTTGCAAACGGCCAATCCCAGTCCGGTACTTTGTGTTTTTGACGCATCTTTTTGAAAGCGGGTAAAAATGTATTCCTGCTGCAAAGGAGTATTAGTTGCTGTATTGCAAATTGAAAATTCGTGTTTGTTAAATTTTAAATGAATAGACCCGCCCGCTGTATTGTGAAAAATGGCATTCTTCATCAAATTTGAAATAAGAATAGCGGCTAAGGAAGGATCCATGATAACTTTTAATTTTGCCGCTTCGTCATAATTTATTTTTAGCTGTTTGTATTGTGCGAAGTCTTCAAAATTGTTCCAGCTTTCTTTTGTCAATTCATTAATAGTGATAATAGATTGTTCTGGAAATTGTTTGTTTTCAATTTTAGCCAGCAGCAGTAAGGATTTGTTTAATTGGGTAAGCCGTTGCACCAACGTAATTACTTCTGCTATTGTTTGCGCATCTGTTTGCACCAAATTTTCAGACTCCAATAAAAGCTCCAATTTATTGGAAATAATGGCAAGGGGCGTTTGGAGTTCATGCGAAGCATTTTCAGTAAACTGTTTTTGCGAAGTATAAACCTCCTGCGTATGCCGAATGAGCGTATTGGAAGCTTGTTGGAGTTCACGAAATTCGGCAGTTTTTGTGGGAGTGTTTATTATAGATTCCTCTTTGTCTAACCTATAATTTTTTAAACGTTTTAAAATATCGTAAAACGGATTCCATAGTTTTCGTAAAATTAGGTTGTTTATCACAAGAGTGCTACCCACTAGGATTACAAAAAGCCAGACCACGCTCCAAAAGGAATCTTCTATTAAATCGTCTTCTTCTACTAAGGATGAAATAACCTTTAATTTGTAATATTTATCCCCATATTTAATAGCCGAATGTAAAATACGCACGGCCTCTAAATCGTCTTCATTGGCGCGATACATTAAAGTGTCTTTATAAACATCTCGTTGTTGGAGCGCCGTTTGTTTTGAAATTGGGTGTATTTCAAAATTATTGCCACCAAATTGATTTTGGGAAAGCAAGGTAGTATCGGTACGGATTTTTTGGATTAAGAGCAGTTTGTTGTTTTCCAAACCGTCGTCTATACTATCGCGGATTTCATCTTTTAGATTAAAATAGAATATTATCGCCCATATTCCAATTATAAAAAAGAAAGCCAGGGAAAGATATAAAAGGGAGCGGTTTAAAAGTTTCATTTCTCTATTAATTTATAGCCTATACCATAAATAGATTCTATACTAACATCGGCTTCGGATTGTTGCAGTTTTTTCCTGAGATTTTTAATTTGGTAATATATAAAATCGAAATTATCTGCCTGGTCTATTTGGTCGCCCCAAACATATTCTGCCAAGGCCGTTTTAGTAATTAAGCGGTTTTTATTGAGTAGAAAATAATTCAGTATATCAAATTCCTTTCTATTTAAATGGATGTCTTTTTTTTCAATAGTTAAGGTGCGTTCATCTATATTAAGAATGAGGTTGCCCAATTCAATACTGTTCTTGCCATCCAAACTTTTTCGGCGTAGCACCGCTTTAATTCGGGCGTTGAGTTCGGCAATGTGGAAGGGTTTGGTAAGGTAATCGTCTGCGCCCAACTCCAAGCCTTTTAACTTATCGTCCAAAGCATCTTTAGCCGAAATAATGATAACATTTTCAGATTTGCCCATTGCTTTTAGTTCAGATAAGATGTTTAGGCCGCTTCCATCGGGCAGCATAACGTCCAGCAATATACAATCGTAATCGTAAATAGCAATTTTTGATATTGCTTCACTAAAGTTTTCGGCGGTTTCTACCACAAATTGTTCCTTTAGAAGTGAAGCAACAAGCGTGTTTCGCAATTCCTTTTCGTCTTCGACTAATAAGATTTTCATCGCCTAAAAATAGAAATTAACATGGGAAAGATTTGGGAATTTTTGGAATATTAAAAACTTTGCGCATATTTTTGAACTAATGTTTAGCCTGTGCGGCTAAAACTTGAGTTTTTAATTATAAGTAATTCGAAAAAATTATGAGTTTATTCAACAATATATTAGGAAATGCCAGCGAAGTATCCTCAGAAAAATTAAACGAAAAATACCGCCGTCTTTTAATTGAAGGGGAAGTAGTAGAATTGGGTTTTAAACTTTTTCGTGATGTGTTTATGTTTACCAATAAACGCTTAATTTTAATAGACGTGCAGGGAATAACGGGCAGCAAGGCCGAATATAAATGCTTGCCCTACAAACATATTTCGCGCTTTTCGCTGGAAACAGCCAGCACTTTTGATTTAGATGCCGAACTAAAAATTTGGATTAGCAGTGAAGACACGCCAACGGTGAGTAAAAAATTCAACAAAAGCATTGATATTTACGAAGTGCAGAAATATTTGGCTTCTAAAGTTTTGTAGCCTTTTGTTTTTAACGGGTTCACTCATTGGAATAAGCCGGAAATATTCGCGTATTCGTTGTAAACAAAAGTATTTGTGGTTTTTTAAAGCACCAATTCTTCAAAGAGTCTTTCCAAAGTAGCGTCCAAATCATCGCTAAAGCCGCTGTGCGGTCGCGAAGTTTGAATGGAAGCACTGCGTTGGGCTGTTAACCATCGGAACCTATCTGGCGTTTCCCATTGTGCCACCGGCCCTCCTTCTTTAAATCCCAAACAGATTTTTTGAAAGGCAAGGAGATTTTTTTCAAAATCTTCCACTTCCAGTTCGCAGGGAAAAAGCTTTAGTTTTTCGGCGTTAATTTGATATTTACAGTTTAAATATTTGGCGCCCTTACAGAAGAGAACAATCCCCACATTTAGAAATTCCTCGCGCTCAACGCGTGGCACCAAACGAATTACCGCATATTCATACAAGTGTTTCCCGGGCATGTTGAATCTGTTTTACAAAGTTGTTTGCATTATTTCTGCGTTGTACCAAAAACTGAAAATACACTTCCCTAATTGCGTCGGCATTTGTGTTGGTGCCTTCCCAAGAAAGCCATTCGGCAGGGATGAGGTTGGTTATTTCGCGCAATTTTTCATCGGGGAGCAGGGCCGTCATTTCGTCGTTTATTTCTTCAACTAAAGCTGCTTGCAGCAACAGCACGTGATCCTTAACATAAGGAAACGGGCTCATTGCAGCTTTCTCCCAGTTATCCCAAGCGTGGTGAAAGTAAAACGTTGCGCCGTGGTCTATCAACCATAATTCTTTATGCCAAATAAGCATATTTGTGTTTTTTACGGTGCGATCTATATTAGTGGTATAGGCATCTAACCACACAATTTTTGAGGCCAGGGTAGGATCTACTTGGGTTACAACAGGATCAAAAGTAAGCGCGCCGGAGAGAAAATGCAGGGCGAGGTTTAGGCCTTGGCTACCTTTTAATAAATCTTGAATTTCTTCATCGCCTTCACTGCGGCCAAAGGCTTCGTCCAGCCTGGCAAAAACCAACTCGGGAACTTTTAGGCCTAAGGTCCGCGCAATTTCGCCGCCCAATAATTCGGCAATTAACGCTTTTACTCCGTGGCCAGCGCCTTTAAATTTTAAAACGTATTTAAAATCGTCATCGGCTTCGGCCAAGGCAGGCAGGGAGCCTCCTTCGCGAAGTGGCGTTATATAGCGCGTTACGTTTACGGAGCGCAGTTCTATTTTGTTTGCTGTCATTAGTACAAAATTAGGATTATTTGTGTACGCTACCGAAAATATATCGCGATGTTTTATATTCTTATTCAGTATTGTCCGATTAAAAATCATGTTTTTCCCCTACGGGACATTTGTTTAGGTGCGATCTCTTGATTACCAATATTTTGCCCAGCTGGAGCAGTATGCCGTTAGGCATTAAATATGGGTAAAAAAATAGAGCCCCGTCAATTCCTAGTCCCGTAGGGACTACATATAATATGGGTTTTCCAGAGTTAGTCATTACTTTTATCGGACAACAATGATTCTTATTAAAATAAAATTGAACTATTATTAAAGGGATAAATTTGTATTTTGCAGAATGCGAATTAAAACCGAATCCTATTGAATCTAACCATAGAAAACATTTTATTAGTTGGCTCTATCTTACTTTTTATAAGTATTATAGCGGGAAAAACATCCTATAAATTTGGCGTGCCAACCTTGGTGCTGTTCTTGGGCATTGGTATGCTGGCGGGCGAAGATGGTATAGGTATAAGTTTTAACGATCCGCAAATAGCCCAATTAATTGGTATAATTTCATTAAACTTTATTCTCTTTTCCGGGGGGTTGGATACAGACTGGAAAGCAGTAAAACCCATTATGAAAGAAGGGTTTGCGCTCTCTACCTTGGGGGTATTTTTAACCGCCATTGGCTTGGGAACCTTTGTTTATTATGTAACCGATTTTACCATTTACGAAAGTTTGCTGTTGGGAAGTATCGTTTCTTCTACAGATGCGGCTGCCGTGTTTTCAATTCTGCGCTCCAAAAATTTGGCGCTCCGTGCTAATTTACGGCCTACGCTGGAGATGGAAAGCGGGAGTAACGACCCGATGGCTTATGTGCTAACCATTGCTTTTTTGGGATTGGTGGTAAATCAGGATAAGGGGCTAGCGGCGATGATCCCGTTGTTTTTTCAGCAAATGATAATCGGAACCGTGGCAGGTTTTGGTTTTGGAAAAATAAGCAAAATTGTAATTAACCGAATAAAACTAGATTTTGAAGGTCTGTATCCCGTCTTGGTAATTGCCTTGATGTTTATAACATTTTCCGTAACCGATTTTGTGGGTGGAAACGGCTTTTTGGCCATTTATATCTGTGCCGTATTTTTAGGAAATCAATATTTAATTCACAAAAAAACTATCCTTAGAATGTACGATGGTTTAGCGTGGCTTATGCAGATTGTACTTTTCTTAACCTTGGGACTTTTGGTGTTTCCGTCGCAGATTGTACCGGTGATTGGTATTGGGCTAATTATTTCGTTGTTTTTAATATTTGTGGCGCGACCGGCGGCTGTATTTATTAGTTTAATTCCCTTTAAAATGAAGTTGCGCAGACGGTTTTATATATCGTGGGTTGGTTTGCGTGGCGCCGTGCCCATTGTATTTGCTACCTACCCACTCTTGGCGGGAATAGACAAGGCGAATATGATGTTTAATATTGTTTTTTTTATTTCGCTTACCTCTATTTTAATTCAGGGCACAACCCTTTCGGTAGTGGCAAAATGGTTAAACGTGAGTATTCCGAGTGAAGAAAAAATTAGAACCCCCTCCGAACGATTTTTAGAAGAACACCCCAAAACCGAGATGCGGGAGATAGGTATTTCAAACGGAAATAAAGTTGTGGGCAAGCAAATTGTAGATATTGAATTCCCCAAAACCGCCATTATCGCAATGATAAAAAGGAATGAAAAATACATCACCCCCAATGGCAGCACCGTGATAAATGCCGACGATGTGCTAATTGTACTTTCAGAAAACAAAAAGGGAATCAAAAAAGTTTTTAAGGCTTTAAACATTCAACAGTTTTCTGCGGCTTAACAAAAAAGCAATAGCGCTTGCCCTCCAAGTGCAAACAAAAGATTGGCAAACAAGCGAACTTTTGGGTTATAAAGTACAAAATCAATAAAAAACCGTAGTTTTAAAGTATAATTAAAATACCGTAAAACATTGTGAAAAGACTGTTTAAAATATTTGGAGCTGCAGCTTTTGTTTTCCTTTTGGGAATAGGTTTAGGGTGCGAAGAATCTAAAGAAATTAGTACCTACAATTATAATCATTGGGAAGATCACTATGTGACTTCCGAAGACTTTCTTTCTACACAAGATTCGCTGACGGCGGGAAAAACCTATTTGAGCATTTACTCACATATTTACAGTATTTCGATGAAGCAATCGCAGAGTTTAACTGCTATGGTTAGCCTTCGGAATGTGAGCGACACCGATACGATTTATATTTCAAAAGCTGATTATTACAACACTAAAGGGGAATTAATTCGAAATTATTTTAAACAGCCTATTTATTTAAATCCATTGGAAACCGTGGAAATTGTAATAGACGAAAGGGATAACCACGGCGGCAGTGGTGCCAACTTTATTTTTAAATGGACAACCAAAGCCACGACACCCGAACCGTATTTTGAAGCAATTATGACGTCGTTGCGCAGTTCGCAGGGGTTGAGTTTTACTACTGTGGGGAGAAGGGTGGAGTGAAAAATTCCAAATCACAAATTCCAAATCACAAATCACAAATCACAAATTCCAAATCACAAATCAGTATTGTCCGATTAAAAATCATGTTTTTCCCCTACGGGACATTTGCTTAGGCGCGATCTCTTGATTTACCAATATTTTGCCCAGCTGGAGCAGTATGCCGTTAGGCA
>NZ_JBANCF010000015.1:0-61317 GCF_038742595.1 Aequorivita flava
GGAGTAGTTCTGTAATATTGCTGGATGCGCAATTTAGCCCCCATAAATTCATATTCTGTGAGACATCTAGTATTGGAAGGTTGTTATTGGCACAATTTATAAGCTCCACTGCGGCAAAATCCTCAATTCCAGCAAGATTCTGTATGCCTTTCGAGAATACTACTAACTCCGTTACGTTCTCAATATTTGCTGTAAGCACCAAACCATTATTGGGCACGCCATCGCCCATGCCGTTCTGCTCCAAGTAATTTTCAAAATTTGCATCGGGGATGGCCGTGAACTGTGCAAAACAAAAAAAGGAGTTCAATAAAGCTATAAAAATCAAAAATCGTTTCATAACCCTATTTTTTAATGTTCTACTAGCAATTGCTTGATGGTCAACTGGCCATTGTCGTAAAAATGAAGGAAGTACAATCCTTCGTCAAGACCTGAGGTGTCAATTGTCTTTAACACATTTTGGCTTTCGCCCGAAAGTACCATTACCCCATACGCATCGAATATTTGATAAGGATAGGTATTGGCCGGTTTTTCCCGAAGGTCAAGATTAAGTTCTCCATCCATTGCGTTTGGATAAAAATTTAAGCCTGCTGTGGCACAGGGATAGCCCGAAAGCGTATAATTTGAGACGGCAGTCAAAGCTGGTATTATGGTCATGGCCACTTTCATCCTATTACCCTGTTTAGGTGTTAAATAAGACATGCACGGAACAACCGAGTGCCCCATAATATTATGTTCATCGGGATCATAGGGATCACCGGGATCGTTGGGGTCGTCTGGATCTCCATTGCCATCAAAACCGCTTTCCAACCATTGGCAAGTGGCAAAATCAACTTTGTAATTCATATCAGGATCGGCTGGAGTATCAGTTATATAATCGCCACAGATAGCAGAATTGGAACCATCCGCAAATTCGGGACATTCATAGGGGTCTTGCTGTGTGTTTTCACCGGTTCCGTGATGGGTGTGCCACAAGGAAAGCACGTGGCCCATTTCGTGGGAAAGGATGTGCGATTTTACCAATGGATAGGTTTGCAGGGTTACCGGGTCTTCCATAAAACCAGAAACCAAAAATGCGGTTTTAGGTTGACTTGATGTTCCATAACCATCCCAACCTAAAAAACCAACAGAGTCATCATACATATAAATATCCACACCATCGGGATGGTTATTTATATCGAATACGCTGGCGCCTGGGCTATAAAATTCTGAATCATCATCAATATAATCAATCTGATGATCCCATACAAAATAGATGTTATGGGGGTTAAAGGCGGTATCCAAATAACTCAGTGCCAAACTAACATCAGATGGAGACTGTCCTCCCATGTGGCTTGACTTTCGTATCACGTGTACGTATATCCGAACACAAAAGGAGTAGTTTGAATAATTTTGTGTTCTATATGGTTCGATTAATATCTCTTGGTTGGCGGCCGCAAGAGTATCAATTTCACAATAAACCTGTGCGTGGGCCTTACCGCACATCACAAAGATCAAAGAAGTAAGAAGTAAGAAGTAAGAAGTAAGAAGTAAGAAGTAAGAAGTAAATTTTTTCATGATTATATCAGTTTTAAAAATTACATTTCTTAAAGATACGTTAAAATTTCATAAAAACCAATTTCATCAAAATAAAAAAAGGAGCCTGTTACAGCCAATCATAGTCGGAAGAAAAAATCTTCCGACCATGACTGGAGATTCGGTTCCTCTTTTTTTGATTCAAGAAACAAGAGCCAAGAATCGAGAAGGATTCTTTTAAATAACATTTATCTCCTTATAATAGAATCGTCTTGTGTCTTTCAGCGAAGCGGTCTTTACTCTTGGCTCTATTTCTTCGGAATATTCTTCAAGATTTCAAGAACAAACTCCCAGTATTTTTGTGCGGAGGAAATACTCGCGCGCTCATCGGGAGAGTGCGCCCCCTTAATGGTCGGTCCAAAGGAAATCATATCCATCCCGGGATAGTTCTGGCCCAAAATACCACATTCCAAACCAGCGTGGCAAGCGGCAACATGTGCTTTTTCACCATTCATTTTTTGGTAAAGGTTATCCAATACTTTTAGAATATCACTGTCCATATTTGGCGCCCAACCGGGGTAATCGCCTGCTAGATTAACTTTGTAACCGGCAAGTTCAAAAGTAGATGTAAGCGCATTTGCCAACGCATCTTTTGAAGATTCAACCGAACTTCGGGTTAAACATTCAATTTTAATGTTTCCGCGTTCAACCGAAACTTTGGCAATGTTGTTTGAGGTTTCAACCAAATCTTCAATTTCTGGGCTCATTCTGTAAACCCCGTTATGCGCCGCATTCATTGCATTCAGAAAATTCTTTTGGTCTGCGGCAGACATTGTTTTTTCTATGCTATTATTAGATTTTTGGGCAGTAATAGTTAGGTTCGCCTCCAAGGATTTATATTCCGTAAGAATATCATTTTTCATCTTCTCAAAGGCAGTATGAAATTCAGTTTCCGAAGTAACCAAAACCTGCGCCACGCTCTCCCTCGGAATTGCATTACGTAGGCTCCCACCTTCCAATTTTGCCAATTGCATATAATCGTTTGTGGCGAATAACAGACGGTTCATTAATTTGTTGGCATTGCCCAAACCTTTAATGATGTCCATGCCGCTATGGCCGCCGTTTAAACCTTTCACCTTTATTGTGTGGGCAAGCGCGTTTTTGGGAGCGTCTATTTCAGAATAGGTTCCCGTTGCGGTAACATCTACCCCACCAGCGCAGCCTACGCCTATTTCATCGTCTTCCTCCGTATCTAGATTTAAAAGTATATCGCCTTTCAGCAAACCGCCTTTTAAACCTTTGGCGCCCGTCATTCCGGTTTCTTCATCGATTGTAAACAGGGCTTCAATGGCGGGATGCTCTATATCATTGCTTTCCAAGATGGCCATGATTGTTGCTACGCCCAGGCCATTATCGGCTCCCAGGGTAGTACCCTTTGCACGCACCCAATCGCCATCTACGTACATTTCAATTCCTTGTTTGTTGAAATCAAAATCGGTATCGTTATTTTTTTGGTGAACCATATCCAAGTGGCTTTGCAGGACGACCATTTTTCGGTCTTCCATTCCCTGGGTTGCGGGTTTGCGGATTATCACGTTGCCCACTTCGTCTTCAATAGTTTCCAAGCCTAGATTTTTTCCAAAGTCTTTCATAAACGCAATTACGCGTTCCTCCTTTTTTGAAGGGCGTGGCACGGCGTTTAGATCTGCAAATTTGTTCCAAAGCGCTTTGGGTTTTAGGTTTCTTATTTCTTCGTTCATAGTTTATAATTTGTATTGTGAAATTTTTTCGCCTCGAAGTCAAGAATAATTAAGTTTTGTTAATCAGGCATTTCAGCGAAATGCATTTTTCCGTAACATTGAATAGAAAAATATTCGTGTATTCGTGGTCAAGTAATCGCAAAATTACAGTTTTACAACCGCTATAAAAATTATGTTGGGAAAGAATTACTTTGTAAGTTTGAAATATGCAAAAAAGAACTGCGCTAATTCTTGCGCTCCTGCTTCCTGTTCAGATAATTCTACTTCAAATTCTGAAACATTTCCCAGAATTTGTAGAACAATATTATAGTTTGGGCCTTTACCCCATACTTTCAAAAATCTCGCGCTATCTTTTTGGGTGGATTCCTTTTTCGGTTGGCGATTTGTTTTACTTACTAATTATAATAATGGCTCTTCGCTGGCTCTATAAAAATGTAAAACGACTTAAAACCGCTACCCTACCATTTTTTGTTGATATTCTTGCGGCCGCTTCCATAGTGTATTTTATGTTTCACATTCTATGGGGCTTTAATTATTACAGATTGCCATTGCACAAATCGTTAAATCTGGAAAGCGATTATACTACCGAACAGCTTTTTAATACTACCATTCGCTTTATTGATAAAAGCAACAAAATGCACCGCGCTCTAGGTTATGCCGATAGCGTGAAAATTGACTTACCCTATTCGCAAAAGGAAATTTTTACAAAGACCTTAAACGGTTATCAAAATTTGGAAAAAGAATTTCCGCAACTCGCCATCTCGCCGCGAAGCCTTAAAAAAAGTGGTTGGAGTTTGGGTCTTACCTATATGGGGTACAGCGGTTATCTCAACCCTTTTTCGGGTGAAGCTCAAGTAAATAATTTAATTACAACCTATAAATTTCCCGTAGTTGCGTGCCATGAAGAAGCACACCAAATAGGGTATGCCGCAGAAAACGAAGCCAATTTTATTGCCACGCTTTCCACACTACACAATGACGATCCGTACATACAATATGCAGGCTATATTTTTACGCTGCGCTATTTAATCAATGAAATAGCACGAAGAGACGAAGCAAAATATTATGACCTTTTAACCACCATAAATCCAGGAATTCTGGCCAGTTATAAAGAGATGCGCGATTTTTGGAAAAGTTATGAAAACCCATTTGAAAATTTTTCCAAAATATTTTGGGATAATTTTTTAAAAGCCAACAACCAAAGCCGCGGTATTATGAGTTATGATTATATGGTAGCTTTGGTTGTAAATTATTTTGAAGATAAAAGGTTGTAAAATCGAAATCGAAACTCAAATCGAAACTCAAATCGAAATCAAAAAACGTACTCTAGCGTCTAAAATCTCAAGTCTAACGTCTCAGGTTTCACCTCTATTTTACATATTCTGCTTCAGCCGGTTTTGCAAAAACAGAAGCGTCAAGAATGGTTTCCGTAACAGTAATTTTATTAAATTTTATGTCCAACTTTTTTCCTTTCGGCTTGCCATTTTCAACATTGTACCAAACCAATTTTTCGGGTAGCAGCAGCCCATTTACATCCTGCCATTTATCGTATTTAATATAATGCCAATCATCGCTTTTCTTTTGATCCTTAAACGTTACAGTATAGGCCAGCCACTCCATTTTATTGTTTTCAGGATTAAAATATAAAATGTATTCATCATCCGGCGAATCGCCAACGCCATCTTTATAGGAAACTTTAAAACCATTGTACATTTTTCCGTCAAGTTCGGTTTGTTCAACAGCAGTATAATTGGTTCCGGGATCGGAAATTATAAACGGCATTGCGTAAAAATAGAACATCAAATTATGGTAAAATACGGGGTTGCCTTCATAACCTAAATCGTGTCGTAAAAGCCAAACTCCATTTGCGTCCTTTCCGATAGACCAATCTGTAGATTCAATTTTTGTTTTTCGGTTGGGCAAGGAAATGGTGTGAATTTCATCGCCGTTTTTGCCCTTCATTTCAAAACAAAGGTTATTCATTTGCTTCCAACGGTCCAGTCTGCCGTGGGCCATAAAAACATTTTGAAGAGAAGTTGGAAAGGTTTTGGGAGCCGCAGCCTGTTCGTTTTTAGCCTCACCGTCTGGCGCCTCAATGCCGGTTGTATCAAGTTCGGTGCCTTCAACCCGCGGATCTTCACCTGTAGTTTTTTTGTCGTTTCTACAGGCAGAAAAAGCTACTATAATAGCAGACATTAAAATTAGTTTTTTCATATTAATTGGTTTTTGGTTATTTAAAAGTAAAAAAGCTCCCCAGTTGTGGGAAGCTTTTTAGAAAGGTTTATGATTATTTAGATGTGAGACGTGAGATTTTTGGAATGATTATTTCTTTATCAATTTTTTAACTACGGAATTTCCTTCGGAAGAAATCTTGACGAAATATACACCGTTTTCCAAAGAAGAATCATCTATCGTTAACTTTCCGTTTTGCGGAAGCACTTTTTCAGAAAACAATAGTTTCCCTTGAATGTCATAAAGTGAAATAGTTGTTTCCAAAACCAACTGGGACGACTGTACCGTAAAGCTTTCCGAAGTGGGATTCGGATAAATTTCTAAATTTTCAAAACCGAAAGAATTTACAGAAAGGAACACTTCATCATCCAAGAAATCTGGAATACCGTTGCCATTTGTGTCGTCGTCAAGTGGTGTGCCGTTGTTGTTATAGTCCTCATCAATTGTTAAAGTGCCATCGCCGTCATCGTCATTGTCTAAATAATTTTCTACGCCGTCGCCATCGGTATCAATATAAATATACGATGGACCAACGCCTGCGCCAATTCCAGTTGTTTCAATTAAAGTAAGCACTGAATCGCCGTCGTCATCGTCGTCTAAATAATTTGGGATTCCATCGCCATCGGTGTCATCGTCGTTTAGATTACCGTTCCCGTTTATGTCCTCATCTTCGTTTGCTATGCCGTCGCCGTCTGCATCTGGGGTTAGTTCATCTGTAGCGATTTCAAAAGAAGTAACCACAGAGCAGCCAGTATTCAAATTTTCAACACGAACGTAAATAGTTTGTGGGTTTGAAGTATTATAATATGCTGTAGGAGGTATAATAATAAGTACATTATTTAGAGCATCTGTTTCCGTTTCATGGAAAGAAACCACAAAATCTGCTGGGTTTAAACCTGCCAACATCACGGGAATATTCACCGTAAGATCAAAAATTGCAAAACCGTCGCCATCTCCTTCATCTATGAATAGGTTGTTGGGTTGGTTAATTGGGGGGATTTCGATTACTAATAATTCGAGTTCAACAATTGTGTAACATCCAGTTGAGGAATCTTCAACCCGCACATAAACAGTTTGTGAATTTGCAATAATATTTTCATAGGGACTAGGAAGTGGAAATACTCCCAATTGAGCATCAATTTCATTTTCATGATATGTAATATTAATATTTTGCTGACCGTTGCCAATTTCGACATCTTTTAATGTTAGATCGAAAGCGGCAAACCCATCATTGTCGTCATCACAAACTATAAGTGGAGTTGGATTTGCATTTGGGCTTGGATTTGGCCAAACACTTAATGTAAGCGCAACGAGAGTTTTACAGCCAAATGTGTTTTCAACTCTGCCAATTACGGTTTGTGGGGTAGCTATATTTTGATAAGTTGTTGGATTTGGAATGGGAATATTCGCAGCTTCATCTGCAAAGCTTAAAAACCAAGTGACAGTTAAAGTAGGATCACCCCCTGTAATCACTTGATTATTTGCGGTAAGATCGAAAGTGCTAATTGTATCTGTTGAGGTGCTTCCTTGTAGCTCATCATCGCACAACATGATTTCAAAGGGGCCTAGGTTTGGCGGGGTTGGATTTATTATTAATTCAAAATTAGTAGTATCATAATCCCCAGATCCCATATCTTCTAGTCTCGCATAAATTGTTTCGAAAGGAGCACTAGCAAAATAGCTCCAAGGATTTGCTATTGGATTATTGCCACTATCCGCATCAACTTGGGATTTATGATATGTAAGTTGAAGTTGATTAGGATTTTGAGAACCAAAAATAATTAAATCGTTTACCGTAAGATTGAATACTTCACCCCCATCGTTATTTATGTCGCAAGCAGACAAATCAGGTGCTGGGTTTGCCACCACTTGGGCAGATAATGATATGGTTGTTAAAAGGAATCCTACTAAAAGTATTAATTTCTTCATAAGAAATATTTTTTTCGCAAGATATAAAATACTTCTAACACGTTAAGAAAATTTTAACATTGAAAACAGATAGTTGAATGCAAGCAAGCATCGTTAAATATTCAATAAAACAGCAAGCAAAATCTGCCGAATAAATATTTTCAGTACCGTATCTTTGCAAAATGCAAAAATCTATCACAAGCCTTCAAAATCCACTGATAAAACAGATTGTTTTATTACAGGAAAAATCGCGCGAACGCCGCAAAACAAACCTATTTGTAATTGAAGGCCATCGTGAAATTTCGCTTGCTTTAAAAGGTGGTTATCAATTAAAAACCCTGCTTTTTTGCTCTAAAATTATTTCTGAAGAAGAAATTTTTACGTTACAAAAATCTGTTAATAGTGAATCAGAATTCATAGAGATTAATTCAGAAATCTATGAAAAACTGGCCTACCGCGGTTCTACCGAAGGAGTTTTGGCAATTGTACATTCCAAAACTTTAGAACTTGCCAACCTGCAACTTTCAACCGACAAACCACTGTTACTAATCGCCGAAGCCCCTGAAAAACCGGGTAACATAGGTGCCCTACTTCGTACCGCAGATGCCGCGAATGTAGATGCGGTAATTATTGCCAACCCGAAAACAGATTTGTATAATCCAAACATCATCCGCAGTAGTGTGGGGTGTTTGTTTACCAATAAAATTGCCACGGGAAGTACTTCGGAAATTATTGCGTTTTTGAAAGCAAATAAAGTCAATATTTATTGTGCTGCATTACAAGCATCGGTGCCTTACCACACTTGTAATTTTAAAGAAAGCACAGCGATTGTAGTGGGAACTGAAGCCACCGGTCTTTCGTCAGCATGGCTTGAAAACAGCACCCAAAATATCATCATCCCAATGGAAGGCGAAATAGATAGTATGAATGTTTCCGTAGCCGCGGGAATCCTTATATTTGAGGCGAAAAGACAAAGAATAGCCCCTTAGTCCCCGAAGAGGAACTCGTACTCTTTTCGAATTTAAATTATGAAACCAGAAACCCTTTTCCTCATAATAATAGCAATTTTAATTGTCAGTTTTATAATTGACCAATTGTTAGATTATTTAAACGCAAAACACTTCAACGAGCCACTTCCCGCAGAATTGCAGGATGTTTTTGATGAGGAAGAATACAAAAAATCGCAGCGCTACAAAACGGAACGGTATAAATTTGGTATACTTACTTCGGCTGTATCACTTATTGCTACCCTCCTGTTTTTCTTTTTTGACGGCTTCGCGTATGTAGACGAATTAGCGCGTTCCTTTGCAAACAATGAAATAATTATCGCTTTGGTTTTCTTCGGAATAATAATGATTGCCAGCGATATTTTAAGCACTCCCTTTAGTTATTACAGCACTTTTGTAATTGAAGAAAAATACGGGTTTAACAAAACTACGCGTAAAACTTTTTTCCTCGATAAACTGAAAGGTTGGCTGATGGGCGCTGTTATTGGCGGGATTCTTTTAGGCGTTATTATTTGGTTTTATCAGAGCACGGGCGCGAATTTTTGGCTTTATGCTTGGGGTATCGTTACGGTTTTTACCGTATTGATGAATTTGTTTTATGCGCGTTTTATCGTTCCACTTTTCAACAAACAAACCCCGCTCGAAGAAGGCACGCTACGTTCACAAATAGAAACCTACGCCTCAAAAGTAGGCTTCACATTAGATAAAATTTTTGTGATAGATGGCAGCAAGCGCAGCACAAAGGCAAATGCCTATTTCTCTGGCTTTGGGAGTGAAAAACGCGTAACTCTTTACGACACGCTCATTAAAGATTTAAACGAAGAAGAAATTGTAGCCGTCCTCGCCCACGAGGTTGGTCATTATAAACGCAACCATATTATTATAAACCTAATTGTTGCAATTGTAACTACTGGTTTTACGCTTTGGTTGTTGTCATTGTTTATTGGAAATCCGCTGTTATCAGAAGCTTTGAATGTTTCGCAACCTTCATTTCACATCGGGCTAATAGCTTTCGGCGTACTATACAGTCCCATTTCGGGGATTACCAGTTTTGTGATGAATTTTTTAAGCAGGAAATTTGAATATCAAGCAGACAATTTTGCGAAACAAACCTATGCTGCATCACCACTTATTTCAGGTTTAAAAAAACTTTCGAAAAACAGTCTCAGCAATCTCACCCCCCATCCGTTGTATGTTTTTGTGCATTACTCGCATCCTACGCTTTTACAGCGCTTTCGGAATTTGAAGAAATAAACTACCTTTCCTATACTAACTAAAAGAGGTAATGTGAAAACCACTATAACTCGCACCGTATGGATTCTTTCACTAGTCAGTCTGTTTACAGACACGGCCAGTGAAATGCTTTACCCAATAATGCCCATATATCTAAAAAGCATTGGATTTTCAATTTTGTTGATTGGTATTTTAGAAGGCTTGGCAGAAGCCGTGGCTGGCTTGAGCAAAGGGTATTTTGGACAAATGAGCGACAGCAAAGCAAGACGAGCACCCTTTGTGCAACTGGGTTATGCCCTCAGCGCCATTTCCAAACCCATGATGGCGCTTTTTGTATATCCGCTTTGGATTTTCTTTGCTAGAACCACAGATAGATTGGGGAAAGGTATTCGTACCGGCGCTCGCGACGCCATGCTTTCGGCAGAAACCACCAAAAAAAATAAAGGGCAAATTTTTGGCTTCCACCGATCGTTAGATACTTTTGGTGCGGTTCTCGGACCAGTTTTGGCGCTCCTGTATTTATACTTTTTTCCCGAAGATTATATAAATCTTTTTTATATCGCTTTTATTCCCGGCGTTTTTGCAATTGTTGCTTCTTTTCTGCTTAAAGACCAAAAAGAAAACATTATTTCAAAAAAGAAAAAAATAAATTTTTTCTCCTTTCTAAATTATTGGAAGCAGAGTTCTGCGCAATATCGTAAAGTTGTAATTGGCTTGCTCTTTTTCGCCCTGTTTAATAGTAGTGATGTATTTTTACTTCTGAAAGCAAAAGAAGCCGGACTGGATGATACTTGGGTAATTAGCATCTACATTTTCTACAATCTGATATACGCCCTCACCGCTTATCCCTTGGGTACTTTTGCCGATAAAGTTGGGTTAAAGAAAATGTTTATTTTCGGATTAATCATTTTTAGTTTGGTGTACTTCGGAATGGGATTAACTTCAAATTTATATATAATTATTGCCCTCTTTTTCGGCTACGGAATTTACGCCGCCGCAACCGAAGGCATCTCCAAAGCGTGGATTACTAATATTTCAAATGAAAATGACACTGCTACAGCCGTGGGAACATACGCAGCTTTTCAAAGTATTGCTGCTATGATTGCCAGTGTTTTCGCGGGATTGTTATGGTTTTATTTCGGAGCGAAAATTACGTTTATCGTCACTGCAATTGCAACCTCTTTTGCTATTATTTATTTCTTGGGAAATGTTGGCAACGCATCGCCAATTTTTTCGCAAAGCAGCAAAAACACAAAGTAAAACCACAAAACCCACATTGCACGTGCAGCACTTCGTGGCCACCAAAACAATACTCAATAAATAATAAACAATAACCATTAGAATATTATCTTTGCGCACTGTTTAGAATTTTATACTTATGAATATTTCTTACAATTGGCTTAAACAATTTATCAACCTTCCTTGGGATGCTGAAAAAACAGGCGAACTATTAACCGACCTCGGTCTTGAAGTAGAGGGAATAGAAGATTTTTCTTCCGTTTTAGGAGGGTTGGAAGGCATTGTAGTAGGACACGTTTTAGAATGTGTTCAGCACGCTAACGCAGATCGGCTTAAAGTTACTAAGGTAGATATTGGTGCTGATGAGCCACTACAAATTGTATGCGGCGCTCCAAATGTTGCGGTGGGTCAAAAAGTTCCGGTAGCTACTATTGGCACTACGCTTTACGATGCGGATGAAAAACCTTGGGAGATAAAAAAAGGTAAAATACGCGGCGAAGTTAGTGAAGGAATGATCTGCGCCGAAGACGAATTAGGGCTTGGCAAATCGCACGATGGTATTATGGTTCTCGATGCAAAATTAAAACCCGGAACCGCGCTTGCTAAGGTATTAAAAATTGAAAACGACAA
Organism: Aequorivita flava; assembly: GCF_038742595.1. Classification (NCBI taxonomy): domain Bacteria; kingdom Pseudomonadati; phylum Bacteroidota; class Flavobacteriia; order Flavobacteriales; family Flavobacteriaceae; genus Aequorivita; species Aequorivita flava. The sequence continues at coordinate 11,522 of NZ_JBANCF010000015.1, forward strand.
GGTTTTTGAAATTGGCTTGACGCCAAATAGAGCCGATGCGATGAGCCATTGGGGGGTAGCTCGTGATTTAAAGGCAGGTTTGCTTCACCACGATATTTCAACAAAACTCAACACGCCATCTTCCAGTAGTTTTAGGGTAGATAACCGAACGCATAAAATAGATATTAAAGTAGAAAACAATGTCCTCGCACCACGTTATTGCGGAATTACAATTAGCAATATTAAGGTTGGAGAATCGCCGGATTGGATTCAGAATAGATTGAAGGCAATTGGTATTTCGCCCATAAATAATATTGTGGATATCACCAATTATGTACTCCACGACTTGGGGCAACCCTTGCACGCTTTTGACACTGCTAAAATTGCAGGCAATACCGTTAATGTAAAAACATTGCCCACAGGTACAAAATTTACAACCTTAGATGGGGTGGAACGCGAACTTCACGAAGAAGATTTAATGATTTGCGATGCCGAAAAACCAATGTGCATCGCTGGGGTTTACGGTGGTATAAATAGCGGTGTAACCAACGAAACAACTAGCATTTTCTTGGAGAGCGCTTATTTTAATCCTGTGAGTATCCGCAAAACGGCCAAACGCCACAGTTTAAGCACCGATGCCTCCTTTCGTTTTGAAAGAGGAATAGACCCGAATATTACAGATTATGCACTTCGGCACGCTGCCATTTTAATCCTTCAAGTTGCTGGCGGCGAAATTACAAGCGATCTATTGGATATTTACCCGAAAAAAATTGAAGATCACCAAGTAATATTGAATTTTGAAAAGGCAAATAAATTAATTGGGGAAGAAATTTCAAAAGAAACCATCAAAGAAATTCTTACTTCGCTAGAAATGAAAATAAACAACGTTACCGAAACCGGCATTGGGATGACTATTCCTGCATATCGAAACGACGTTACCCGCGATGTAGATGTTATTGAAGAAATTCTTCGGGTTTACGGATACAACAATGTTAAGTTTACCGAAAAATTAAACGCTTCCATTTCTACTATTTTACCCGGCAGCGACTATTCAGTTCAAAATAAAATAGCTGCACAACTTACGGCTCTTGGATATTATGAAATGTTGAACAATTCACTTACATCGCCAAATTATGCTACATTAAGCCAAACAATAAAAGATCACTTTAACGTTACAATGCTAAATCCGCTAAGTCAAGATTTATCTGTAATGCGCCAATCTATGCTGTTTTCGGGGCTGGAGGCAATTGAATATAACAGCAACAGAAAAAGTAGTAACTTAAAGTTTTTTGAATTCGGGAAAACCTATCATAATTTTCCGGGAGGCCGAACCGAAACCAAACATCTATCATTCTTTATTACTGGATTAAAAGCAGAAAACAATTGGGCGGTAGCCGAAACAAATAGCAATTTTTTCTTCGGAAAGGGAACAGTTGTCGCCATTATGGAACGCCTGGGACTGGATGAATATACGGAGGAAACTACCGAAACCGACTTGTTTTCTGAAGCTATTTCATTTAAAAGAAACAAGGAAATTATTGTTGAATTTGGAATTGTAAAGAAAAAAATTACCACAGAATTTGATGTTGACGCCGAGGTATTTTATGCAGATTTTAATTGGGATGCTGTGTTAAAACAAATTTCAACTAAAAACTTTAAATTAAAACCAATTGCTAAATTTCAGGCAGTACAACGTGATTTTGCATTGCTTTTAGACGAATCAATAAAGTTTAGCGATTTGCAACAAGCTGCTTTTCAAACAGAAAAAAAACTTTTAAAATCGGTAACGTTATTTGATGTGTACAAGGGAAAAAACCTGCCCGACGGAAAAAAGAGCTACGCAATTAGTTTCTCTATTAAAGATGAAGCAAAAACGCTTACTGATAAACAGGTGGATAAAATAATGAACAAATTGCAACAAAAATTTGAAAGTGAATTTGGCGCTTCGCTGCGATAAATACGGCGAAAAGCAAAAAACGGCAACCTCAAAAGGTTGCCGTTTTTAGTACAGGTATTTTCTAGAATTATTTAGGTAAAACCACGCTGTCTATTACGTGTATAACTCCGTTAGACTGATTTACATCGGCAATAGTAACAGTAGCCATTCCACCCTTTTCGTCCGTGATTATTACTTTGTTATTTTTCATCATTACAGTTAAGGTACCACCGCTAACCGTTTTGTAAGTGGCCTTCCCGTTTCCTTTTTCAATATTCTTCATAATATCTGTTGCGCTGTGTTTTCCCGCAACCACATGATAGGTAAGAATAGTTTGCAGTTTTGCTTTGTTTTCTGGCTTCAGTAATGTTTCTACCGTACCTTTTGGCAATTTTTCAAAAGCTGTGTTCGTTGGAGCAAATACTGTAAATGGTCCATCGTCTTGAAGGGTTTCAACTAAATCTGCAGCTTTTACCGCAGCCACGAGCGTTGTGTGATCTTTTGAATTTACTGCGTTTTCAACGATGTTTTTAGTAGGGTACATTTCGGCGCCACCAACCATTACTGTTTTTTCCTTATTCATCTTGCTTTGGGCGATACCACAAGTTGTTCCGGCTACAAGGGCGATTGCAAATACTGTTGCTGTAAAAAATTTGATTTTCATAATGTGTTTGTTTTTAGTTTATGATTATGTAACTATAAACGAAAGTCCCGAAACTGCGGTTTTGCAATTTCGGGACTTTATAGATTATTTAACTTTTTGGCCTAAAGTTTCTAATTCGGAAATACTAGGCCATTCACAATATGAAAAAATCCATTTTTATGGTAAAAATCTGGTGCTATTATTGTTGCGGTATTGTTATCATCATCAACGAGCATGAGCTCGCCCTGCTCTTCCTTAATTCCCAATCGTTTTCCTTTAATTGTAATGAGGTATGCTTTTCCGCCATTTTCCTCAACCGCCACTTTAAGGCTGTTGCTGTCTAATCTGCCGGGAACCGCCAAATACGTAACGATTGAATTCACTATGCGCGGATTATTTAAAATAGAGTCCCTACTTTTTTCAGGCAAATTGGTAAACGCTTCATCTGCAATGGCAAATATGGTTACCATTTCTGGCTTTTCAAGTGATTTTCGTAATTGATCGTTTTTTAAGATTTTCGCCAAAATGGTAAAATCCGGAGCATCTTTTAAATTTTCATAAAACGTTTTACTCGATGTAAAATTACTTTCCCCCAATACTTTGGAAATTTCTTTGGAATTGGTTGAAAGATATTTCTGAGCCGAAACGGTTGTTCCGAAACAAATTATAAAAAGCAGTACGAATGTTTTCCTGAGTTGCATAAAAAAATTTAAGGGTGTAAATATAATAAATACAGTGTCAATTACTCTATAAACGCAAAAGGCTTGCGTTTATTAAAATTTTTAGCCGAAATGTGTTAAATTGTTGTAATGCTGAAACGGACTGCGTAAATTTAGTTATTCAAAAAAAATAATGTTATGTTTTCAAGAACCAATATTGAAGAACAGCTTCTTAAAGTTCGCAATAAACGTATTGACGAGCAAGCTGTTATGGACGAAGTAATGCGTATTTTTTCTGAAAATACAGAGCAGCGCGAAGCAATTCTTTCTAACTTAACCGAAAAAACTGTTGAAATTGAAAATCAATTCAATTTTAATTTGCTGGAAAGTTCGCATATATTTCATATAAACGATATAGAAAACCTTTGTGTAAATTACAGGTTGCGGTTTTTAGATTCGCATTATTTTAAAGCAGATTTTCCCGAAGAAGCCATTACGGCGGTAAATAGTCTGGAGCATACACATAAAACTACATTGAACAACTTTAAGATAGTAGCGCCTGCAAAATTGTTAAAATTAGAAAATGCCGATGATCCGCTGCTTTTTGCACCCATGGGAAACGATTATTTTTACCTTATCCACAAATGGGGAAAAGACCTGCATCCGTTTAGAAGATTATTAATGTGGCCCTATAAAACCTTTGATAATTTGGTTTTTACGGTAGTGCTTTTAAGCATATTATTTACGGCATTAACGCCTATGGAGTGGCTCACCCCCCACCCCGGAATTGGTGAGTATTTATTTTTGGCGTTCTTTATTTTTATTGGGATGGGCGGGATGGTAATTCTCTACGGCTTTTCAAAAGGAAAAAATTTTAATAACGCTATTTGGAATAGCAAATTTTATAATGCTTAAGTCTAGGTAGTACGTAAAATATTAAGAGTTTAAAAAATATAATTATGACAGAAAATACAGAAGAAACAGTCCGTATTTATACCGGCTCAGATATAATGGCGACAGCATTGGTAGGACGATTAGAAGAAGCAAATATTACCCCAATACTTCGAGATGATGAACAAAGTGGCGTTATGTTTGGCTCCGGAAGTAAGTTTGATGATCAAGTTCGGGTTTATGTTAGAAAAGATGAACTTGCCATTGCACAACCAATTGTGGATGCTTATCTAAAGGAAATAGAAGAATAATTGTATGTCCGACACTAAAAGAATTTACACCGGTCCCACATTAATTGCGAAAGGATTGGTAGCTCGATTGAATGAAATAGGCATCAGCCCCATTGAACGAAACGACCACGACAGTAGTTTGCGTGCGGGTTTTACAATGAGTATTGCAAACCAGACCATGGTTTTCATCAGAAATGATGAGTATGAAAAAGCTCAAGATACTATAGAAGAATTTTTAAATGAAATTGGCGATCAATAATTTTGACCGCCAATTTTCTTATGCTTCTACCGCATACATTTTATCGCGCTGTTCTTTTAGTTTTTTATCGTTCATATACTCGTCAAAAGTAGTATAGCGATCTATAGCGCCGTTTGGTGTAAGTTCTATAACGCGCGTACCAACGGTTTGCGCAAATTCGTGGTCATGGGTTGTAAGCAACACCGTTCCCTTAAAGTTTTTTAATGAATTATTAAAAGCTGTAATAGATTCCAAATCTAAGTGATTTGTTGGTTCATCAAGCATTAACACGTTTGCGCGCTGCATCATCATGCGGCTAAGCATACATCGTACCTTTTCACCTCCAGATAGCACGTTGCTTTTTTTAAGCGCTTCTTCGCCGCTAAAAAGCATTTTTCCCAAGAAACCACGTAGAAAAACTTCTTCGCGCTCTTCTTCGGTTTTGGCGTATTGGCGCAACCAATCTACTAACGAAAGATTGTTTTTAAAGAAAGCTTCGTTGTCTAATGGTAAGTAACTTTGATTGGTAGTAATACCCCATTGAAAGGTACCCGTGTCTGCTTTTGCATTGTTATTTAAAATTTCATAAAAAGCAGTAGCCGCACGCGAATCGCGAGAATAGATAACTACCTTATCGCCTTTGGAAAGATTAATATTTACATTTTTAAAAAGCACTTCGCCATCAATAGAAGCCGATAGGTTTTCAACGCTTAAAATTTGATCGCCAGCTTCGCGCTCACGCTCAAAAATAATTGCAGGATAGCGACGGCTTGATGGTCTAATTTCTTCAATATTTAATTTTTCAATCATTTTTTTACGCGATGTTGCCTGTTTACTTTTAGCTACATTCGCACTAAAACGCATAATAAATTCTTGAAGTTCTTTTTTCTTCTCTTCTGCCTTTTTATTTTGTTGTGCGCGCTGGCGGGCCGCAAGCTGGCTACTTTCGTACCAGAACGTATAGTTACCGCTATAATGGTTTATTTTCCCGAAGTCAATGTCGCTAATATGCGTACATACAGCATCTAAAAAGTGACGGTCGTGAGAAACCACAATTACACAGTTATCATAATTAGCTAAAAAGTTTTCTAACCAACTAATTGTTTCGTAATCCAAATCGTTGGTAGGTTCATCCATAATTAGCACGTCTGGATTTCCGAAAAGCGCTTGTGCTAAAAGTACACGTACCTTTTGCTTACCGTCTAAATCTTTCATTGATGTATAGTGAAGACTTTCATCTATACCAAGATTTGAAAGCATTGCAGCAGCATCGCTATCGGCGTTCCAACCGTTCATTTCTTCAAAAACAACTTGGAGTTCGCCAATTTTTTCGGCATTATCATCCGTATAGTTTTCGTAGAGTTTATCAATTTGGGTTTTAATTTCAAAAAGTTCCTTATTACCGCGAACTACGGTTTCCAGCACATTAAAATCGTCGTACGCATTGTGGTTTTGTTCAAGAACAGACATGCGCTTGCCCTTTTCTAAATGCACATGGCCGGAAGTGGGTTCCTGTTTTCCCGAAATAATTTTTAACAGGGTAGATTTCCCGGCGCCATTGGCGCCAATAATACCATAAATGTTGCCGGTGGTAAATTGGGTATTTACCTCGTCAAACAACACGCGTTTTCCAAACTGTACTGAAAGATTTGAAATTGAAAGCATAACTTTTTAAATTTTGCGCAAAAGTAGGTATTTAAGCGACATCCCGAAAAGATTAACGTTTTAAAAATCCTTTTAACTACCATTTAACAAATTGATGCCTTGGGCTTACTAAATTTGTTTGTTATTCATAAAATTAGCTCGATTGTTAAAAAAACTACTCCTTCTCCTTTTACTTGTCACAGTACTTTCATGTAAAAATAATGATGAGTCTGCTGTTAAGACTACCTGGATAAGCGGCCAAATTATAAATCCAACCTTAGATTATATAATTTTTTCTCAGGGCAACCATATATTAGACACTGTAAAATTAGACTCTAATAACTTCTTTCTCTACAAAACCCAAAAAATAAAGGCCGGTCTTTATAATTTTAAGCATAACGAAACACAGGTTTTCTTTATTGAACCGGGCGATAGTTTATTGCTGCATCTTAATACATTAGATTTTGACGAATCGCTCGCATACTCAGGAAGGGGAGGCGAACAGAATAATTTGTTGATGTATTTATACTTAACCAATGAGAACGAAAACCTAAATCTTCAAAATTGGTATGGACTTTCTTCAAAGGAATTTACACAAAAAATTGATTCATTAAAGAAACTTAAATTAAAGGAGTACAAAGATTTTTTATCTAAACATACGGTAGCCGATGGTTTTAAACAGGCTGTAATGGCCAATATTAAATACGATTACTTTATTAAAAAAGAACGCTACGCCGCTGCCAATAGAAATCGTATAGCCGATTTTGACAAGAACTTTTTTGACTACCGGAATGAAATTGACTTTGAGTTGGAGAACTTAAAATTTTATTACCCCTATTATCGTTTTATGAATAGATATTTCGAGAATTTGGTCTTTTCGGAATATCAAGGCAATACTCCCGTAGATCGCAATTCGTACAAATTTAATTCTAAAAGAATAAAGCTAATTGACAGTTTGGTAACTTCCGATTCGCTTCGAAATAGTTTACTCCGATCCAATGCTATGTTCTATTTTTTAAATGCCAAAAACGCCGAAGAGGAGCAAAGGTTTTTTGAAGAATTCTCAAACATGAATACAGACCCTCAGCATGTGGCAGAAGTTGAAAAAATGTACAACATTACTGAAAAACTTAATCCAGGAAACATCGTTCCCAATGTTGCTCTGGTAAATACAGATAATACTTTAAAAGATTTACACAGTATCATTAAAGCGCCCACCGTAATTTATTTCTGGTCTGGAATATCTACTTCAAATTATAAAAACATTCACAACCGTGCGGCAGAACTAAAATCGAAATATCCGGAATATGATTTCTTGGGAATAAATACAGATACACACTTTAAAAAATGGCGCCAGACCATACGCAGAAATAATTATAATCCCTTGTACGAATTTCAAATAGAAAATTTAAACGAAGCCGAAAAAAAGCTTCTTTTAAAATACATGAACAGCGCTCTGATTTTAGATAAAGATGGCAAAATATTAGAAGGCAAAATAAATCTCTTCAACACAAATTTTGAACAATTACTTTTAGGTTTCTTAAATAGATAGTACTTCGAACTTTTAATTTCCTTTTTTATAATCTTCCAAAAACTGTTTTAAACCACTATCGGTCAATGGGTGTTTTAGTAAACCTTCAATAGATGAAAGCGGGCCCGTCATAACATCAGCACCTATTTTTGCACAGTTTATAACATGCATGGTGTGGCGAATGGAGGCTGCAAGAATCTGGGTCTCGAAACCGTAGTTATCGTAAATCAAACGGATGTCTGCAATCAGTTCCAGACCGTCGGTCGACACATCATCCAATCTTCCAATAAACGGAGAAACGTAGGTTGCTCCAGCTTTTGCGGCCAACAAAGCTTGTCCGGCCGAAAAAACTAACGTACAATTAGTACGAATGCCGTGATCTGCAAAATATTTAATTGCCTTAACCCCTTCCTTTATCATCGGCACTTTTACTACAATTTGTGGATGTAGCTCTGCAAGTTCCTCGCCTTCCTTTACCATTCCCTTAAAATCGGTTGCAATTACCTCTGCAGAAACATCGCCATCCACAATATCGCAGATATCTACATAATGTTTTAGGATGTTGTTGCGTCCCGTAATGCCTTCCTTTGCCATCAACGAAGGATTGGTGGTAACGCCGTCAAGTACTCCCAAATCTTGGGCTTCGCGTATTTGGTCTAGGTTTGCGGTATCTATAAAGAATTTCATATGTGTGGTTTCAGATTTATTTTCACAAAAATAACAAAGAAAAGGCTCATTGGATAGCGTTGTTTATAAAGATTAATAAAATAGATTAACCCAATTAATTAAAACAGCAACCGATTTAAACCAAAAAAGGGCAGCCACAACAGCTCCCTTTTTCTAATTTTAAAGTACAAAAAATCTTACTGCACCACCAACTTTTTGGTAGTAACATCATTGCCGGCTTTTAGGGTTACAAAATAGACTCCGGCGGCATAGCCTGAAACATCCAGAGGTACAACAGCAGTGTTTTCCAATAGCTCTTTGCTTTCCAAAACCTGCCCCAAGTTGTTGGCCACGGTAACGACCAGCCCCTCAAACCCGTGGTTGGGGAGGTTTATTGCCAAGGTGCTCGTTGCCGGGTTGGGGTACATGGTAAAATCTTCGAGTGTTGCCTCGGCCACGCCCAGCGCATCGCACTCTGCTTGGTTGTTTACAAAGGTGATGTACGGATCAACCAACCAATCGTCCAGATAACTGGCGTTGGCGTCGTCCACAAGGATACAATCGAGTTCGCCTGTAGTTTCAGTAACAACAAAACTCACTATATCTTCATTATTGCCATTTCTAGCATCCAATGATAAAATTGGGTTAGAACTAGCTCCCAAACTGTGGAGTGCTATATTTGTGGTCAAATCCAATTCGGCAATATCATTGTAACTCACCGAAAGAGAAGTAAGCGCCAGATTTTGTGAGGTGTTCAAAAAACCTGTGATCTCATTATGATCAGCGAAAACCAAATCCAACACTGTATTATTAGTCAAATTCAAGCTAGTTAAGTAATTGAAAAAGCAGTATAATTGTACTAGACCAGGGTTATGAGAAACATCCAGCTCGGTCAAGTTGTTTTCTGGACAGTTAATAATCTCCAAGGTTGAGGTAGGGGGGAGTATTAATTCGGTAACGCTACTGGATTCGCAATTTAGCCCCCATAGGTTCATATTCTGCGAGACATCCAAAACCGGAATGATGTTGTAGGCACAATTTAAAAGTTCCAACGCTGCAAAATCTTCAATCCCGGTAAGATCATGGATGCCTCGGGAATTTACCAATAAGGTATCTACATTTTCAATGTTTGCCGTCAATACCAAACCGTTATTTGGAATGCCGTCCCCCATGCCATTTTGCTCAAGATGGTTTTCAAAGTTTGAATCCGGTATAGCAGTGTATTGTGCAAAACAAATAAATGAGCTCAAAAGAGTTATAAAAACCAACAATTTTTTCAAAATCATAATACTGGTTTTTTAATGTTCTACAATCAATTGTTTGATTGTCAATTGGCCATTCTCATAAAAATGAAGGAAGTATAATCCTTCGTCAAGGGCGGAAGCCAAGGTGTAAATTTCGCAATGGATCTGTGCGTGGGCCTTATCGCTCATCACAAAGATCAAAGAAGCTAGAAGTAAGAAGTAAATTTTTTCATGATTTGGTCAGTTTTAAAAATTACACGTCTTAAATATAAGTTAAAATCATATAAAAGTCAAAAAACTTCTTAAAAACAAGCCTTTTACTTCAACCCATAATGCCTTAAAAGCATCCGTTCATAAACCCTATCGGGCAGAATACGTTTCAGTACAATGGAGAATTTCTGTAATGTAGAGCCTACTTTATAATGTATTCGCGGATTTTCAGTTTCAATAATTTTATGGACTGCTTTTGCCATTTCCAACGGGTTGCCCCCATTATCCACGTGTTCGTTCATTGTTTTGAGGGTATTGCCGTAATCTTTTTTATATGGGGAAGTATCCAAAACCGGAGCGTGGTAACGGCTTGCGGCAATGTTTGTGGCAAAATCGCCTGGAGCAATGTTGGTCATTTTTACACCAAACTGCAATGTTTCCATACGCATGGCTTCAATCGTAATTTCTAAAGCAGCCTTACTGGCAGAATAAATTCCGCGGTATGGAAGACCCATATAACCTGCAATTGAAGTAATATTAAGAATATGACCAAAGCCTTGTTTTCGCATTTGCGGCAAAACAGCTTTGATTACATTTATGGGTCCGTGAAAATTGGTCTGGAATGCTTTTTTTATTTCATTTTCGGGAGTTTCTTCAATTGGTCCGGTAATACCCACGCCGGCATTATTAATTACAACATCTATTTTTTCGGCCCTGATCAATACGTCGGCAATAGCAGCTTCAATAGATTCTGTGTTGTTCACGTCCATTTTCAACAATGGAAAGAGGGAGTCTGTAATTTTTTCTGGGTTTCGGCTGGTTCCAAAAACTTGATAGCCTTTTTCGGTAAGATATTCGCCAATGGCTTTACCAATTCCTGAAGAACCGCCTGTGATGAGTACTACTTTTGGCATACATGGTTGTTGAAAGGCAAAGGTGCGGTTAAGTGCTGGGTTTTCCAAATAGTTTTTCTAAAAAAGAGGAAAGAGGAAAGAGAAAAGAGGAAAGAAAAAATGTTGCTTTTGGGATTTGGGATTTTCTTTTTTTGGAATTTGCCATTTTCACGGAGAAAAAGAAAACACGAATCACGACTGAAGGGAACCACGACTGAAAGAATTGAACACACCTTTCGTGACTCGTGCAACCAAGTGGTCGTGGGGCAAACCGTCAAATTTTCGGTACATAAGCGGAGCCGAAGCCACGAGAATATAGCGCACAAAAAATGGCAAGCTACCTACATCACACCGCTACGACCGTATACCCTTGCTGCGTTCCCGCCCTGGGGGATTCAACAGGAGCTGGTTGTGTAGGACTTGCCGCTGCAAAGATAAGGCTTTTTCAAGTTTTTGCAAGTATTTTCACATTTCAATTTTAATAAATACCTTGCGACAAATTAATAGCTTGTCATGAAAATCTATAACGTTTTAGTTCCTACACTTTTACTGCTCTTTTTGGGTGGTTGCGGCAATAATTCCGAAGACAAAAAAGATGCATTTTCACTTCAAATTGAGAGTCCGAAGAAAACTTATACTCCTGAAGATGTGCTTTCGGTTTCATTAATTAACAAAAAGGATATTGAAACAGATTCAATCGTTTACTTTTTGAACAAAGATAAAGTTGAAATTTCTGGCAATACAATTTCCCTTGCAGGAAAAAAGTTGGGCGAAAGAACTTTAATAGCCAAAATACACAGCGATGGTGAAACTTTTACGGCTTCACAAAAAATTACGATTGTGTCGTCTATAAAACCAAAGCTTTACACCTATAAAATTCTTGAAACCTATCCGCACGATATAAACGCCTATACGCAAGGTTTAGAATTTGAAAATGACACTTTATACGAAAGTACGGGACAATACCGAGAATCTTCGCTTCGAAAAACAGATTATAAAACAGGGGAAGTTTTAAAACTAGTTAAGCTTGCCGATCAATATTTTGGGGAAGGGCTAACCATTCTCAACAACAAAATATACCAACTTACGTGGCGCGAAAACACAGGTTTTATTTACAATCTTAAAACTATGGAGCAAACCGGCACTTTTGTTTATGGACAAAGTAAAGAAGGCTGGGGCCTTTGCCATGATGCCGAAAATAATATATATAAAAGTGATGGTACCGATAGAATTTGGACTTTAAATTCGAATACACTTGCAGAAAAAGATTACATAGAAATTTTCACAAACACCAGTAAAATAAGCAGTGTAAACGAGCTGGAATGGGTGGAAGGAAAAATATATGCTAATGTGTACCAACAAGGTTCAATAGCCATAATAGATCCTTCAAACGGCGCGGTGGAAGGCGTTATTGACTTAACCGATTTAAAAGATAAAGTTACGCAACACCCTAAACTGGACGTGCTGAACGGTATTGCCTATAATGGTGAACCGAACATACTTTACATTACTGGAAAAAACTGGGACAAGCTTTTTAAGATTGAAATTTTTGAAAAGTAATTGAACATTTTACTTTAAGCAAACCGAAATTTTTCACCACAATTCACGAAATAGTAATTGAAACTATTGATGAATTCGTGGTGATTTTGTTTAATCACTTTTCCCTCATCCAAAAGGCCTGTTCCCTCAAACGCTATTTTTTCACGGTTTGATATTTAATTTCTTTGAATAACAAAACCATCAAAATCATGAAAAAAGCAATTACAATCAGTATCCCCGAGCCTTGCCATGAAGACTGGGCAAAAATGACAGCTACCGAAAAAGGAAAATTCTGCAGTGTCTGCACAAAAGAAGTATTCGACTTTACTTCTAAAACCGATGAAGAATTAGTGAAAATTCTATCGAAAAATAAAAACGCTTGTGGCAGATTAAAAAAATCACAACTTAATCGCGAAGTAAAATTAGAGCGCAAAAGTGGGCAAAGCGTTGCTCCTATCGCAGCTTCTATGTTGCTGCCGCTTTCGCTGTTGTCTAACAATTTACCAACGGAAATTAATTCGGCTTCAAAAAAACCGATGGTTTCATTGGGAATTGGTCGTTTCAGCAACGGTTTAAACAGAATTCAAATTGTAACCGAAGGCATTGTAACCGACCAAAACGGAATTCCGTTGCGAAACGTAGAGATCACCTCCAACGAAACAGGCGCCCGTGAATGGACCAATAAAGAAGGAGAATATCGAATTGTAACTTTAGACCATGAGCAGCTTGAATTTAAATTGAAAAATTACATTTCGAAAGAAATAACGTTGAGTAATTCTTCAAAAACAATAGCTGTTTCAATGGAATATAAAACAGAACTTAAAAGTGCTGTTTTGGGAAAAATTGCTCCAACGACTAAAATATTGGTAGAAAAGGATTCAACCACAAATTATACAAAAGGCGTGGTTGCAGATGAATCGGGCTTGCCACTTCCGGGCGTAAACATTATAATTAAGGGAACTGCAACGGGTACCCAAACCGATTTTGACGGCAATTATAATATTGAAACCAAACCGGGCGATGTATTGGTTTTTAGCTACGTTGGCTTTGAAACAAAAGAAGTAACGGTTTCGAATATTTCTAACATTATAAATCTAAACCTAGAAGTAGGAGGATATTTAGGAGGTATTGTGGTTGTAACTGGAGGTATTTCCTATAATGATTATTACGTATCAGAAAAAGACCCCAATTGGTACGAAAAGGCAAAAGCGGCATATAAAAACACTATTGCGTTTAGAAAGCTAAAAAAGGCACGAAAAAAAGCGGCGCGTAAAAACAAATAATAGTATAAAATGGTAAATAGCAGCCACGAATTCGCGAATTATAATTTTAAAATATTCGTGTTTTCGTGGATTTTCCTTTTTTAGCCACTATTCTCAAGTTTCAATTATTGATAGAAAACTTCTTTAAACATTACAATAATAAGCTTCATAAAAAGTTATATTTTTACCAAAATTATAATTGAATGAGGTATTTATACGGTTTGGCAATTTTGTGTTGCCTGGTATTATGGAGTTCTTGCCGCAACGATTTTGAAACCGTTGCCAGCACTGGTAATTTAGAGTTTTCGAAAGATACGGTTTACTTAGACACTATATTTAGTAATATTGGCTCCAGCACCTATAATTTAAAAGTCTACAACCGCAGCGATGAGGATATTCATATTCCCACCGTTAGATTGGCGCAGGGTGAAGCTTCGCATTATCGGTTAAATGTTGACGGCATGCCGGGCAAAGTTTTTGAAAACGTACAGGTTTTGGCAAAAGACAGTATTTTCATTTTTATTGAAACCACTTTCGATATAAATAACCTTCCCACGAACCAAACAGATTTTCTATATACAGACGAATTGCTATTTGATACTGGCGGAAACCAACAACAAGTTAATTTGGTGACTCTTGTTAAGGATGCGGTTTTTCTTTTTCCAGAGAGATTTCCGGATGGAACAACCGAAACGCTGTACTTTGGCGATGATGAAAATGGCGACCCAATACTTGTTGAAGGTTTTTACTTAGACGATAACGAGCTTACTTTCACCAATGAAAAACCGTACGTTATTTACGGTTACGCAGCCGTACCGAGTAATAAAACACTAACGCTCGAAGCTGGTGCCCGCGTACATTTACACAACGGCAGCGCACTCTTGGTTGCCGAAAATGGCACAATAAAATCTATGGGTGAATTAAGTTCAGATCCCGTGGCTTTAGAAAATGAAGTTATTATTGAAGGTGACCGCCTAGAACCAGGTTTTAGCGACGTCCCCGGGCAATGGCTAAGCATTTGGCTAACTTCTGGCAGCGTTAATAATGAGTTTAACTATACTACAATAAAAAATAGCACGGTAGCACTTCGTGTGGAGAACAGCGAGGTTTCTTTAAAAAATGTTCAAATTTACAACAATACGCTCTACGGTGTGCTTGCGCGAACTGGACTAATAGAAGGCGAAAATATGGTGGTTAACAATAGCGGCATTTCTTCCTTGGCAATTCAAGTGGGTGGAAGCTATGTTTTTAAACACAGTACATTTGCCAATTACTGGACCAACGGTTTCCGCTCTACGCCAGCCGTAACAATTGATAATAGTTTAAATATTGATGAAACCACCACGGTTGTTGAAGATTTAGTAAAGGCAGACTTTAAAAACTGTATTATCTACGGCAACGAACGCCGCGAATTTTCAGTTTTTCAAAATACGGCTGCCGCATTTAATTTTAATTTTGAGAATAGTTTAATTCGTTTTGAAGATCCAACGGGAGAGTTTAGCGACAATCCATTGTACGATTTTGCGAATGCTTCATTATACACGAATATTGTTCAAAACCAAGACCCTGTTTTTCAGAATACCGAAAAAAACAATTTTAATATTGAAGCTGAAACTTCAGCTGCCGAAAATATTGGAAAGAATGGCGTTGGACCAAATATTGATTTAAACGGAAGAACCCGAAGCAATCCGCCAGATGCGGGAGCTTATGAAACCACAGTGTTTCCAGAAGATTAATCTCACCAACATAGAACACAAAAGACTGTCTGAAAAGGCAGTCTTTTGTATTTTCTTAAATTCCTATTGAATTTTTTATTCTTTGCAACTTTTCGACTTTGCGAGAAAAATTTGCACCCAGAGACAAAGAGTAACAATGACTTTAATGTAGAAAAGCTGTTTTTGTTACTCTGCCTTCGACCATTTCAGTTTCAGTTTGGAGTTTTTCCGTTCTACAGGCTGCATTACCAAAGTATCGCCGCTAAAGTAAAATCTTCTTTCGGCAGTCAATCCAAACTCAGAAGGGTTAGAGTGTGAAAGTTTAAAATGCGAAACGATGCTATCTGCTTCAGAAACTTTGTAATTGCCCATATAATAGTAGGATTTAGTGATATATTTTAAAGCCTCCAACGCAATGGAATCGTTAAAATTTGGGAACTTCATTCCCGCTTTTTCATAGCCTTTCTCATAGAGATGAAGCGCAACGTGCCCATTTGCATCATAAAGCAAGTAACCATCCATTCCGCCGCGATAATGGCTCCACGTATCAGTAACGGTGTCGCGCACTTTCATACTTTCAAGTTTCCAAAGTCCCGCTATTTTTGTAGGAGAATTATCTTCATTTTTACAGGAAAATGTAGCTATCAAAATTCCGGCAGCAATTATATATTTTACTTTTTTCATTAAAAAATTTAATAAATTATAAATTAACCTAGACCATCCTGCAAGGTCTCTTTTTTGACCTTGTAGGTATAACTAACTAGCAAAGTTAAACCTACCAAATAAGACCTACCGATGTACGATCTGTCGAAATACCTACAAGGTTTTGAAAACCTTGCAGGAGGCAATTATTTAGTAATCAATTCTACCTTCTTTTGCTCCCCACTTTTTGAAAACTTTTCGGCCTTCTTCCCTGTCGAGATTAATAAATTTTACGTTTCTATTTTTAATATTCTTCTCAATTTCATCGTAAATAAAATGATCGTCAAAGCCTATTTCCGCAGCGTCTTCCTTCGTGCATGCATAGTAAACCGCTTTTGGTCGTGCCCAATAAATAGCGCCCAAACACATGGGGCACGGCTCGCAGGAGGTATAAATAATACAATCGTCTAATTGAAAGCTACCGAGGTTCTCACAAGCTTTCCGGATGGCAACAACCTCAGCGTGCGCTGTAGGGTCATTGCTGGAAGTTACTTGATTAAAACCTTCGGCAATTATTTCGCCATTTTTTACAATTACAGCTCCAAAGGGGCCGCCGGCGTTGTTGTTCATCCCTTTTTCGGAAAGTTCGATGGCTCGTTTTATAAACTGTTTGTCTTTTTCGGTTATCATTTGTGACGTCAATTTTTAAAAATTCTCGATTTAAAACAAAAAAAGGAGCATTTTTAGTTGAGTACTCCTTTTGTTCTATTTTTTCTGTTTAATATTTTACTGTTTAAACAATGGTAAGCCAGACATCATTTCATTTACCTTTTCGGCAATGTTTTCTAATTTTGCATTGTCTTCACGATTCATAATTACTTCGTCTATTAAATCCACTATTTTTTCCATATCCTTTTCAACTAAACCCCGCGTAGTAACAGCAGCCGTCCCAATACGGATTCCGCTGGTAACGAAAGGCGATTTATCATCAAAAGGCACCATATTTTTGTTTACCGTAATATCTGCTTTTCCTAAAGCTTCCTCGGCTTCTTTTCCCGAAATATTTTTGTTGCGAAGGTCAATAAGCATCATATGGTTATCAGTTCCGCCAGAAATAACACCGTATCCTTTTTCAACAAAATGCTGTGCCATTACGGCTGCGTTTTTTTTCACTTGCACCATATAATGAAGAAAATCATCTGTTAATGCTTCACCAAATGCTATTGCCTTTGCTGCAATAATATGCTCCAACGGGCCACCTTGGTTACCTGGAAAGATCGCACTGTCTAACAGGCTACTCATTTTACGAAGGTTGCCGTTTTTGAGTTTTATACCAAACGGATTGTCAAAATCTTTACCCATTAAAATCAATCCACCACGCGGGCCACGTAAGGTTTTGTGAGTAGTAGTTGAAACAACGTGGCAATGCGGCATTGGGTCGCTTAAGATTCCTTTTGCTATCAAGCCAGCAGGATGGGCGATATCTGCAAACAGAATTGCACCAACCTTATCGGCAATTTCACGAAAACGTTTATAATCTATTTCACGCGAATAGGCCGAAGCTCCGGCAATAATCATTTTAGGTTTTTCCTTTATGGCTATTTCTTCTACTTTATCGTAGTCAATTCTTCCGGTTTCTTTATCAACTCCATAAAATACCGGGGTGTAAAGCCTGCCAGAAAAGTTTACTGGCGACCCGTGGGTTAAGTGCCCACCATGCGAAAGATCGAATCCTAAAAATTTATCGCCCGGTTTTAGGCAAGCAGCAAAAACCGCTGTGTTTGCCTGCGAACCACTGTGCGGTTGTACGTTTGCGTATTCGGCGCCAAACAAGGCTTTTGCGCGGTCAATGGCTATTTGTTCCACCTCGTCTACCACTTCGCAACCGCCGTAATAGCGTTTGCCGGGATAGCCTTCGGCATATTTATTTGTTAAAACAGAACCCGCCGCTTCCATAACTTGGTCGCTTACAAAATTTTCTGAAGCTATTAGCTCCAATCCGTTGAGTTGGCGTTGTTTTTCGTCTTCTATTAATTCAAAAATTTGTGCGTCTCTTTTCATGGTATAAACTAATGGTTTGGAATATTGAATTTAAAAATTACGGAAAATTCAGCTTTAGAAATACAAATCTATCACTACAAATTCCGTTGAAAGTTAATTAAATCCAAAAATACTAATTACATTCGGGAACTATCATGAAATATATATATTTGACGAAGAAATTTACTAACAACACACAAGTTGGAAATAATTTATATCAGCAAATAATTAACTGATTTAAAAGAATTTGAAATTTATTTTAATTAGTTTTATTTTCAACAATTAAAGAATATTAAAAATGCCAATTACAGCAAACGATCCAAAAAGAAAAACCTGGCTCGATACCGTGCCAGACACAGATTTTCCCATTCAAAATATACCTTTCGGTGTTTTTTTAACGCGCGATGACATTGTTACTATCGGAACCAGAATTGGCGATTACGCCATTGATCTAGGTGCCTTACACCAGTTAGGCTATTTTAAGGGAATTGAACTTACCGATGATATATTCCTTCAAGATACTTTAAATGATTTTATAAGCGACGGAAGAAAAACTTGGCGTTTGGTTCGAAATCGAATTGCCGATATATTTGATAAAGAAAACCCCAAACTTCGCGAAAACAAAGACCACAGAGAGTACGTGCTTTTTACTTTAGACGAGGTAGAAATGCAGCTTCCAGTTCAGGTAGGTGATTATACCGACTTTTACTCGAGTAAAGAACACGCTACCAATGTGGGAACTATGTTTCGCGGAAAAGAAAACGCTTTAATGCCTAATTGGCTTCATATTCCGGTAGGATACCACGGGAGAAGCTCATCCATAATCCCAAGCGGAATCAATGCCCGCAGACCTTGGGGGCAAACCATGCCCGAAGGTGCTACCGAACCCGTGTTTGGACCTTCAAAACTTGTTGATTTTGAACTTGAAATGGCCTTTATAACAACCGATGCTAATGTACTGGGAGAACCAATTCCTGTAGATGAAGCTGAAGACCATATTTTTGGATTGGTACTGTTTAACGATTGGAGTGCGCGCGATATTCAAAAGTGGGAGTATGTGCCTCTCGGCCCATTCTTAGCGAAAAATTTTGCGTCGTCCATTTCTCCATGGATTGTAACCTTAGATGCCTTGCAGCCCTTTAAAGTTGCTGGCCCAAAACCTGAGATGGAACAACTGCCCTATCTTCAATACAAAGGCAAAAAAAGTTACGATATAAATCTGGAGGTTTACATTGCTCCAGAAAATGGAGAGGAAACAAAGGTTGCCGCTTCAAACTTTAAATATATGTATTGGAATATGAGCCAGCAATTAGCACATCACACCGTAAACGGGTGTAATGTAAACAGTGGCGATATGATGGGAAGCGGAACTATTTCGGGACCAACACCAGACTCATACGGTTCTATGCTTGAACTTACTTGGCGCGGTGCAAAACCTATTACCCTTTCAGACGGTACCGAAAGAAAATTTATTAACGACCACGATACTGTAATTATGCGTGGTTATTGTAAATCTGACGGTGTAAGAATAGGTTTTGGTGAATGTAAGACAAAACTATTACCTGCTATTAAGCAATAATATTTCCTACATAAAAACAAAAAAGAGGCAGCCTTTTCTTTTAAAGCTGCCTCTTTTTTTGTGATTTTTTATAGCCATTTATTTAAGCTATATTTTTAGGTCTACAAGCTATTCACAAAAGCCTACATAACATCCATGGGCTAAGTGTGCCCGAACAGCATTTTTGCTTATATAAATAGTATGCATGTTCTCGGGGTTTCCTGGCGGAATATGGCAAACATATTCTTTATGCCCAGCGTCGGTGTTACTTTCAGTAAAACTAATAGACATGCAACCTATTAGAAGTACTCCAAAAAATAAAGAAATTCGTTTCATAATACTGATAATTAATAAGTTAGTACAACATAAAGATAGTAAAAATTTAGAACATAAAAAGATTCTTATTCTTTTTGGCACTACTATTGTATTTTAGCCCACTACAACCAAATCGAATTGATTATGAAAAACAGCTACTTCCTTTTATTTATTGCACTTTTCGCCCTTTCTTGCAACAGTGTAAAGCGTACTCAAAAATTTGTATCGCAAGGTAATTACGATGAAGCAATTGCACTTGCCACTAAAAAACTTCAGAAAGATAAAGGCGCCAAGGAATACGATGCCCACATTCGTATTTTAGAAGAGGCATTTCTAAAAGCGAAAGAAGAAGACACTCGGCATCTCACTTTTTTAAAAAGAGAAAATAGCCTTGCCAACGCTAAAGAAATTTATTATACCTACTTAGATCTTCAGGCGCGACAGGATTTAATCAGGCCATTATTGCCGCTTTATAGCCTCGAAATGGGCAGAAAGGCAAATTTCGTTTTTACCGATTATACCAGTGATTTGTTGGCAGCCAAAGACGGTTATGTAAAAGCATTATATCAAGAAGCGCAAGTTTATTTAAAACGGAACACAACCATTGATTATCGCAGTGCATTTAACGTGCTATGCGAATTAGAAGAGGTTATGCCCAATTACCGCGATGTAAATCAATTAAAAGATGAAGCACATTTCCGTGGAACAAATTTCGTATTTGTACAGCTGAACAATCATACAAGACAAATAATACCATTTAGATTAGAGCAAGATTTATTGAACTTTAACACCTATGGTTTAGACGATTTTTGGACCGAATATCACGCACAGCGGGAAAATGGAATTGACTATGCCTTAGGTATCGACTTAAATTTTCAGACAATTCAAATTACACCTGAACGTATTTCTGATAGACAATTTACGAGGAAACAACGCATTAAGGACGGTTACGATTTCCGACGGGATCGTGGAGGAAATATTGTTCGCGACAGCCTTGGCAACCCTATTAAAGTAGATAAATACATAGATGTTTCGGCCACTGTTTATATTACAGCACAAGAAAAAGCAGTACTAGTGGGCGGAACAGTAGTTTATAAAGATTTAAATAAAAGAAGAGAACTGAATAGCTTTCCACTTTCTTCCGAATTTATTTTCGAAAATGTTTACGCCACCTTTCGTGGAGACGAACGCGCTTTAACAGCAGATGACCGACGACTGGTAAACAACCGCCCCATACCATTTCCCAACAACGAGCAAATGGTTTTTGACGCCGGTCAGGATATTAAAGAAAGATTTAAAGTTATTTTGCGGGACAATCCCATTTATTAGAAATACTATATAAATTTCTGTAAATGTTCGGCCTCAATAGAATGATGCGAATCGTGGTGAACTACCACCCCGTCTTTAATTACTATAATTTGCGGACTTTCGTGTTGTACTTTAAAACGCGCTGCAATCTCATTGGAAATAGCTCTATTTTGTAGCAGATCCAAAAAGTACAATTTTAATTGTTCATCGTTGAGACTATAATTTTTCTCAAACATTTTTAATACTGCTCTGCTTATTCCACAACGCGTAGAATGTTTAAAAATAGCCACGGGCACTGTTTTAGATTGTTCTACAATTTCATCCAATTGCTCCATTTTTCCTATAACGTGCCACGGTATTTCCACTATTTCCTCTTTCGCAATATCTCGTGGTGTTTTAAAAGCATCAAATAATCCCATGGTTTTTCTTTTTTACAAAGCTACTAGTTAAAACATTTCAATAGTCTAAAAGATATTATAAAATACGCGATGTTAAAGCAGTCATAATGTCTGTTAAATTGAAGCTTTTAGCCGACATTTTGTCTTAATTTTAATATGGCTTTGTATTTGTAATTTCACCACACACAATAACATATTAGCCCCAAAAGCAAACGTAACATCACATTAAAAACAAAACATTATATATATGAATTTCAATAATTTTACTATAAAAAGTCAGGAAGCCATCCAGCAAGCACAGCAAATTGCACAGGGTTTCGGACACCAACAGATAGAAAATGAACACATCCTCAAAGCTATTTTTGAGGTTGACGAAAACGTCGCACCTTTCATCTTAAAAAAACTGAACGTAAACCTTACGGTTTTAAAACAGATTTTGGATAAGCAATTGGAAAGTTTCCCAAAAGTTTCGGGTGGCGATATTATGCTTTCGCGCGAAGCGAATAAAATGGTTATTGAAGCTTCCAACATCGCAAAAAAGATGGGGGACGAATATGTTTCCATTGAACATGTTTTATTGGCCATTTTAAATTCAAAAAGCGGAATTGCGCAAAGTTTAAAAGACCAAGGCGTGACCGAAAAAGGAATGAAAGCAGCTATACAGGAATTGCGCGGTGGTGAGAACGTTACTTCGCAAAGTGCTGAAGAAACATATAATTCTTTAAATAAATATGCCAAAAACCTCAATCAACTTGCACGCGATGGCAAACTAGACCCCGTAATTGGCCGCGATGAAGAAATAAGAAGAATACTTCAAATTCTGTCACGCCGAACTAAAAACAACCCCATGCTCGTGGGAGAGCCCGGCACTGGTAAAACCGCCATTGCCGAAGGATTGGCCCACAGAATTGTTGACGGCGACGTACCCGAAAACTTAAAAACCAAGGAAATTTATTCTCTAGATATGGGTGCCCTTATTGCCGGCGCAAAGTATAAAGGGGAATTTGAGGAACGACTCAAGGCCGTTATTAAGGAAGTAACTTCCAGTGATGGTGACATTGTATTGTTTATTGATGAAATTCACACCTTGGTTGGTGCTGGAGGCGGGCAAGGCGCAATGGATGCCGCCAATATTTTAAAACCCGCACTTGCGCGTGGAGAGCTTCGTGCCATTGGCGCAACTACTTTAGACGAATATCAAAAATATTTTGAAAAAGATAAAGCCTTGGAGCGTCGTTTCCAAAAAGTTGTTGTAGATGAGCCAGATACCGAAAGTGCCATTTCAATATTGAGGGGAATTAAAGAAAAGTATGAAACCCACCACAAAGTTAGAATTAAGGACGAAGCAATTATCGCTGCCGTAGAACTATCCGAACGTTATATTACCAACCGATTTCTTCCCGATAAAGCCATTGATTTAATGGACGAGGCTGCGAGTAAGTTACGGATGGAAATAAACTCCAAACCCGAAGAACTCGATGTTTTAGATAGAAAAATCATGCAGCTCGAAATTGAAATGGAAGCTATTAAACGTGAAAAGGACGAAACAAAATTGAAGTCACTTCACGCAGATTTGGCAAATTTAAAAGAAGAGCGCAACGAATTAAATGCGAGGTGGCAAAGTGAAAAACAGGTTGTAGATAATGTTCAAAATCTAAAAACCGAAATTGAGGAATTAAAACTTGAAGCCGAACGAGCCGAACGCGATGGCGATTTTGGAAAAGTTGCCGAGCTTCGTTACGGAAAAATTAAAGATGCCCAAGCTGCATTGAGCAAATTGGAAACTCAACTTGCCGAAAACGACGAAAGCACTTCCATGATTAAAGAAGAAGTAACTCGCGAAGATATTGCCGAAGTGGTAGCTAAATGGACCGGGATTCCTGTTACTAAAATGCTACAAAGCGATCGTGAAAAGCTACTTACATTAGAAGATCAATTGCACAAACGCGTGGTTGGGCAACACGAAGCCATTATAGCAGTAAGTGATGCTATTCGCAGAAGTCGCGCAGGATTGCAAGAC
This sequence comes from Aequorivita flava, assembly GCF_038742595.1. NCBI lineage: Bacteria > Pseudomonadati > Bacteroidota > Flavobacteriia > Flavobacteriales > Flavobacteriaceae > Aequorivita > Aequorivita flava. The sequence continues at coordinate 35,143 of NZ_JBANCF010000015.1, forward strand.
GAAAAAAAACCTATAGGAAGCTTTCTATTTCTCGGAACAACGGGCGTTGGTAAAACCGAATTGGCTAAGGCTTTGGCCGAATATTTATTTGACGACGAAAATGCTATGACTCGGATTGATATGAGCGAATACCAAGAACGGCACAGTATAAGCCGTTTGGTAGGTGCGCCTCCCGGATACGTAGGCTACGATGAAGGTGGACAATTAACCGAAGCCGTTCGCCGTAAACCGTATAGTGTAGTATTATTGGATGAAATTGAAAAAGCGCACCCCGATACGTTTAACATTCTGTTGCAAGTTTTAGATGAAGGTAGATTAACAGACAACAAAGGACGTTTAGCAGATTTTAAAAACACCATTATTATTATGACGAGTAATATGGGGAGCGATATAATTCAGCAGCGTTTTGAAACTGTTAAAGATCCAGACACCGCTATGGAAGGCGCCAAAATAGAAGTGCTTGCACTATTAAAACAAACTGTTCGCCCAGAGTTTTTAAATCGTATAGACGATATTATTATGTTTACGCCGCTTTCTAAAAAAGACATCCGCGAAATTGTGGAGCTTCAGTTAAAAGGTGTCTCTAAAATGTTGCTAAAACAAAACATTGTACTGGATGCTACCTCAGAAGCAATTTCATATCTTTCAGAAAAAGGATACGATCCGCAATTTGGAGCAAGACCCGTAAAAAGAGTAATTCAGCGTCAAGTACTTAATGAATTGAGTAAAGAAATACTCGCTGGAAAAATAACCACAGACAGTATTATTTTGCTGGATAGCTTTAATGACGAGTTGGTATTTAGAAACCAGGAAAATTTAGTTGAATAATTTAGTTTTTAAATAGTAAAATTGAAAAACCCCTAAGCATTTGCTTGGGGGTTTTTTAATATAGGTTCTGGGAAGTGTTTTACTGAATAATAATTCGTTTTGTTACCGTACTTGCATCGGCGGTAACTTTTACTAAATACACTCCAGGCGCTAATTTAAGGTTTAAACTAATATTTTTATCTGTATAGTTATTCGCAAACACTTGCTGCCCGAGCGTATTAAATACCGCAACAGAAGAGTCCAACCTACTTGGCAAATTAATACTTATGTTACCGTTAGAAATTGTGGGGTAAACTTCAAAATTGAATACTTCACTCTCCGTAATGCCCAAGGTACATTCCATAACCGCCGGTTCAAAACCGGCTGGAAATGTAGCTTCAAAGGTCTCTACTCCAGATAATGGCCAAATATCTCTAACCACCAAGGTATTGTCTGGACCAATTAAGCAATACGTGGGATAGGCCGAAACACCAAAGTTTGCATCTACATCAGGTCCGCCGCCTTCATTACTTACTGCCGGTGCATGGTTAAATGGTCCGCCGTGCTGTTGCTCGTATAATCGTACGCGATCGTCATCATCATATCAATTGTTAATAGACAGACAAAACACCAAACCTTCGTTACACCCATATTTATCAAAAAACTCATTGAAAATAGGAGCCGTTTGTTGACAGGGAACGCAATCTGCAAAAAAGAAGTCCAGCCAAACATATTTGCCCTGGGCAGTTATGGAATATAAGTTATGTTCCACGCCATCGATATCCGTAACGGTAAAATCATCAACAACGTCGCCTACACTGTAGTTGTTTACTTGGGCGTTTATTGTAAAACCAATAAATAATAGAAGAAATGTAATTTTTTTCATAATAAGTTATAATTAGTGGGTTTGTTGCCAATAAAAGTACAGATAAATTCAAAATAAAATTTATTATTACAAATAAAATCAGTATTGTCCGATTAAAAATCATGTTTTTCCCCTACGGGACATTTGTTTAGGTGCGATCTCTTGATCACCAATATTTTGCCCAGCTGGAGCAGTATGCCGTTAGGCATTAAATATGGGTAAAAAAATAGATCCCCGTCAATTCCTAGTCCCGTAGGGACGACATATAATATGGGGTTTTCCAGAGTTAGTCATTACTTTTATCGGACAACAATGAAATAAAATTAAAAAAACCCTCAAAATTTCATTCATTGAAATTTTGAGGGGTTCGGCTTCAAATAAAGTGGTATTTAAAGTTTAGCTAAAAACTACCACTTGTCAATTTGGTCCTTCAACTCTTCTTTTGTCTTTCCGGTTTTTTCTTGAAGACGCCCAAGTAATTCGTCAGATTTTCCTTCGGCATACTTTAGGTCATCATCAGTAAGATCTGCATATTCTTGCTTAAACTTACCTTTTACTTGATTCCATTTTCCTTTAAACTGATCTTCATTCATAGCGTTTTGATTTAAGTTAAATTAATTTTTCTTTTTCGTACTATAAAATTACAACAGCTTCCTTCACATTAATAATAATGAATTATTAAAGATTAAAGCCTTTTAGTTATAACTTTGCCAATAATTCTTAAAAACTGTTATTTTAATAAGTAACTTATGAAACATATACTTTTATTACTAACACTTATGCCGTTATTCACTTTCTGTGGGCAACAAAAAGATAAAGACGATAACAGCACCAAAACCGAATCTACAAACCAAATAGATACCGAAAATTTTAGCGCTACTTACTATTTACTTCGCCATGCCGAAAAAGATCGTACAGACCCCACAAATCAGGATCCTGCGCTCAATATTGATGGAATGATGCGCGCCAAAAGATGGGCGTCGTACTTTGAACCCATTAAAATTGATGAAATTTACATAACCAAATATGTGCGTACCAAACAGACTATTTCGCTTATCGCACAGCAAAAGGCAATTTCGCCAATACGCTACGATCCCAATACTATATATTCCGAAGAATTTTTAAAACAAACAAACGGCAAAACCGTATTAATTGCTGGCCATAGCAATACAACGCCGCAACTGGTAAACAAGTTAATTGGTGAAGAAAAATATAAAGAGATGGACGACAGCGACAATGCAACACTGTTTAAGGTTACCATTGATGGGAATGATAAAAAAGTAGAAACAATTACGGTAGATTGATTTTTTTTAATCTGAAATCTTTATTAATTCGTATTCATTCTCCAATAATCATTCTATTTTTGCACATATGGCAATTCAGAAAAACGTAAAAATTAAAAACCGAAAGGCGCGATTTGAGTATGAAATTCTCGATACCTACACGGCTGGCATTGTGCTTCGAGGCACCGAAATAAAAGCAATTCGCGAAGGAAAAGCTTCTATTGCCGAAAGTTTTTGCGAATTTAGCAACGGCGAACTTTTTGTAATTAATATGACCGTGCAAGAGTACAGCCACGCCACACATTACAATCACTCTCCAAAAAGCGAACGCAAGCTTCTTTTAAATAGAAGTGAACTTAAAAAACTAGAAAAGGAAGTAAAAAATAGCGGACTTACAATTATTCCGTTGGTTCTTTTTACGAACAGTAAAGGCCTAGCAAAGATTGATATTGCATTAGCTCGAGGGAAAAAGCAATTTGATAAGCGCGAAGTAATAAAAGAACGTGATTCCAAAAGACAACTTAGCAGAATTAAAAAAGCTTTTAACAATTAACTAAAAAATACATCCCTCCTTTTGGCTTCATCTCATTGTTGATTGTAATGGCTCGCGAAAATAAATTCAGCCCATAAATAATTTTCATTTCCATAATTGAAATCATTTATTAGTATTTTGCATAGGTCAAAAAAAATAGTTCCACCAGACCCCGATTTATGCGCTTTAAACTTAGTATTCTTCTCCTTTTTATTTCAGCAAGTATTTCTGCCCAAATAGTTGGAAAAGTAACCAACTCCAAAGACGAGCCTCTGCCCTACGTTAACATTTATCTGCAAAACAGCTATATTGGCACCACAACGAACGACGACGGAAATTACACTTTAAATATTTCAAAAAAAGCGGAATACGTAATCGTTTTTCAATTTTTGGGATATAAAACTTTAAGCAAGAATATTACTCCCACTTCGTTTCCGCATATTCTAAATATTAAACTCGAAGAAGAATCTACCAGTCTTGAGGAGGTAATTTTAAACACTGCAGAAGATCCTGCATACCGCATTATTCGTAATACTATTGCACAACAAAAGGAAAATTTAGCAAGATTAAGCGCGTACACAGCTCACTTTTATTCGCGTGGATTGTGGAAAGTTAAAGACGTACCCAAAAAAATAATGGGACAAGAAATAGGCGATTTTAACGGCATGTTAGATTCTACCCGAACTGGTATTATTTATCTTTCGGAAACTATTTCAGAAATTGCTTACCAAAAACCCAATAAATTCACCGAAAAAATAATTGCCAGTAAAGTAAGCGGCAACGATAACGGTTTCAGCTTTAACAGTGCTCAAAGCGCTAATATTTCGTTTTATGAAAATACGGTGGAACTCAATGCTGCATTGGTCTCGCCTATTGCTACCAACGCCTTAAATTATTATAACTATAAACTCGACGGTGTTTTTTACGATGGGCCAAAACTCATTAATAAAATAAAGGTAATTCCAAAACGACCCAACGATAGGGTTTGGACAGGTTTTATTTATATAGCTGAAGACGATTGGCAATTGTACGGAACTGCACTTTCCGCTACCGGGGCTGCAATTCAGGTGCCATTTGTAAATAACTTATTGGTAAAACAGAATTATAAGTACGATACCACAAATGATGTTTGGATCAAGATTTCACAAACTATCGATTTTGGTTTCGGGCTTTTAGGAATGAAAGGCGAAGGCGGGTTTATAGCTGTTTACAGCAATTATAATTTTACACCGCAGTTCAACAAAAACACCTTTACTAATGAAGTACTTTCATTTAAGCCCGAAGCTAATAAAAAAGACAGTATTTTTTGGAGAGATAGTCGTCCTGTACCACTAACGGATGAGGAATTAAAAGACTACATTAAAAAAGACAGCCTTCAGACTTTACAGCATTCAAAACCGTACTTGGATTCAATAGACGCAAAACGCAACAAGCCAAAAATTCTTAGTTTGCTTATGGGGTACACCTATAAAAATTCCTTTGAAAAATGGGCCGTTGACTACGAAGCGCCCCTAACCAAAATTAATTTTAATACCGTTCAAGGCTGGAATAGCAAAGCTGGGCTAACCTATAGCAAGTGGTATGATGACGCTCGCACAAACACATTTTCTGGCGCCGTACACGGAAACTACGGAATTGCCGAAGACAGGTTTCGGTTTACGGTGCATATGGTTCGCAATTTTAATTGGAAAGACAAATTGCGGCTTTCACTATCTGGCGGAAGCAAAGTGAATCAGTTTAATGGTTCAGAACCTATTTCGCCGTTTATAAATACTATTTCCACATTGTTTTTTGAACGAAATTATATGAAGTTGTACGAACGTAATTACGGGCAAATTGATTACAGCCAGGAAGTAATTAATGGTCTTCATCTGTATGCTGCCGCAGGGTATGAAAATCGCAAACCACTTTTTAATAATTCTGATTATGTTACCATTCCGTTTGAGAATATAAGCTATACCAGTAATAATCCGTTAGCCCCGAACGATTATAGCAATGCTGCCATTAAGGAGCACAACATTGTAAAAAGCAAGTTACGGTTGCAAATTAATTTTGCTCAGAAATATTATTCAAATCCAGATATGAAATTTAATATCGGCGATAGCCCATTTCCGGAGTTAAATATTTCAATTGAAAATGGAACAGCAATAACAGAATCTAACTACGATTACACACAAATTGAAGCGAGTTTAAATCAATCGCTAACTCTGGGAAACAAAGGGCAATTTGCTTACAATTTAAAGAGCGGCACTTTTGCGAATGGCGACGCAATTTCGTTTGTAGATTTTAAACATTTTAACGGAAACCAAACAAGAGTGGGCACTTCGGCTAATTATACCCAAATGTTTAACTTGATGCCTTATTATATGTTTAGCACCAATAAAAGCTATTTTGAAGGACATTTAGAGCACGATTTTCGAGGTTGGATTTTAGGCAAAATCCCTGGGATTAATAAATTAAACTTCAATTTGGTAGCTGGTGCACATTTTTTAAGTACCGAAGAACGTAAACCGTATTCCGAATTCTCAGTGGGAATAGACAATCTAGGCATTGGTAAATTTAGACTGCTTCGGGTAGATTACGTTCGTTCCTACTACAATAATGAGAGTCGCGGTGCCTTTATTTTTGGACTGAAGTTTTTCGATATTTTTGAACCCTAAAAATTAAAACATTGTTTAAACATATAATGATTGTACTTTACAATTTCGGCGAGATAAATACAAACAGCTATGGCTATTCCTTTTCCAGTTATTATTACAGAACGTTTAAATCTTCGGAAAATAGTGCCTGCAGATTTTGAAAGGGTACATTTTTTCAGAACCGATAAAGCAATTAATAAATTTATAAAAAGAGCAGCGCAAACAAACCAAATGACCATTGCGCATATTGAAAAAATTACTGCCGATTTACGACAAAACAAATCTATTACCTGGGGAATTACAACAAAGAAATCGGACATTTTAATTGGCTCAATATGTTTGTGGAATTTTTCAGAAGATAAAAAAACCGCCGAAGTTGGATACGTCCTCGATCCAAAATTTCAGGGCCAGGGAATTATGAGCGAAGCATTAAAAGCAGTTTTAAATTTTGGGTTTAGCCAAGGCGGTTTCCAAATCATTGAAGCCTTTACAGATTATAGGAATATTCCGTCAAAAAGCCTACTAAAACAGCATGGATTTATTCCAAGCACAACACGTAAAGATATTCATAACCAAGACAATGTGGTGTTTTACTTAAACCGTTAGTTTTTATCTTCCAAAAGCGGAACAAATCTAAACTCTCCGTATTCTTCCTTCTCAAATTCGGTATCGGATTTACGGGTAAACACAGTCATAATTTGCACATTTTCGCCAACGGGAATAACCAATTTTCCACCAACTTTTAATTGTGCCAACAATGCATTTGGAACAAAAGGCGCGCCTGCAGTTACAATAATCCCATCAAAAGGAGCTTCTTCTTCAAGGCCAATATAGCCGTCGCCAAAAATCATACGTTTGGGTTTGTATCCGAGCTTCGGAAGAAAAAGTTTTGTTTTTTTAAATAGTTCATTTTGTCTTTCAATTGTAAATAGTACTGCTCCCATCTCTAAAAGTACCGATGCTTGGTAACCACTTCCCGTTCCAATCTCAAGAATCTTATCGCCCTTTTTAACTTCTAAAAGTTCGGTTTGCCGGGCAACGGTATAGGGTTGCGAAATAGTTTGATCTGCTGCAATCGGAAAAGCTTTGTCAACATAAGCGTGTCCCACGAAACCGGAATCCATAAAGAGATGCCGCGGAATTTTACCAATGGCCTGCAACACGTTTTTATTGGCAATACCTTTCTGTTTAAGCGTTTCAACCAATTTTTTTCGCATTCCTTGATGGGTAAATGTATCTTTCACTTTATTTCAGATTTTACAAATTATACGCTAAACAATCAATCTTACAAAGTAACCAAATTTGGAGATGAAGCTACACGTTTCGCATAATAATTTCGAATTTATAGTTTAAGTGATAAATTTATAAAAACACAGAAAGGCTGCACGGTAAATTTCTCGAGGCTCTTACCCCCATAAACCTCCTAAAGGTTTAAACTTTCCCTCTAAAACACTTACATTTGTGAAAAATCACACGCCAATGCTAAAAGCAGGAGTTCTGGGTGCTGGTCACCTTGGAAAAATACATTTAAAATTGCTGCAACAATCTACTAAATACGAACTTGTAGGTTTCTACGATGCCAGCAAAGAGGCTTCAGAAAAAATAGAATCTGAATTTGGCTACAAGAGTTTTCCATCTATGGAAAGCCTTATAGATGCAAGCGAAATGGTAGTTGTAGTTACTCCTACCAGTAAACATTTTGAATGTGCTAAAATGGTAATTAATGCCGGCAAGCATCTTTTTATTGAAAAGCCAATTACCCAAACCGTAACGCAAGCTGAAGAAATTCGCGATTTGGCAAAGCTTAAAAAAGTTCGCGGACAAGTGGGGCAGGTTGAGCGATTTAACCCTGCATTCCAGGCAATTAAAGATAAAATTCACAATCCAATGTTTATTGAAACCCACAGGCTGTCGGAATTTAATCCACGCGGGACCGATGTTTCAGTAGTTTTAGATTTAATGATCCACGACATTGACGCTATTTTAAGTGTAGTAAAAAGCCCTGTAAAAGCGGTGAGTGCCAGTGGGGTTTCGGTTATTAGCGAAACACCGGATATTGCTAATGCCAGAATAGAATTTGAAAACGGTTGCGTAGCTAATTTAACGGCTAGCCGTATTTCGCTAAAAAGCATGCGCAAAGCACGCTTTTTTCAGCGCGATGCTTATATATCTGTAGATTTTCTTGAGAAAAAATGTGAAGTGGTAAAAATGAAAAACGCACCCGAAAAGCTGGATGATTTTGCCATGGTACTTACCAATGCCGAAGGCGTAAAAAAGCAAATTTATTTTGAAAATCCAAAGATTGAAGCCAACAACGCAATTCTTGACGAGCTTGAAAGTTTTTACGAAGCAATTAAAGCAGACCGCACCCCCGAAGTATCTCTTAAACAAGGAACTGAAGCCCTGCGGGTTGCAATGTTGATAATTGAAAATTTTAAAAAAATATAGCCACTAATTCCTAAAGACAAATTAAAAAATAAAAAATAATCTGAGAACGGATAAAAGTTCTAAAATCTAAAATATAATATTTAAATAATGAAGAATATAGCAGTAATAGGCGCAGGAACCATGGGCAACGGAATAGCCCACACCTTCGCACAATTTGATTACAAAGTAAATTTAATTGATCTTTCTGAAACATCGCTGGAGAAAGGAATGGCAACTGTTACCAAAAATCTGGATAGAATGGTGGCAAAGGAAAAAATTTCGGAAGCAGATAAAACGCGCACTCTAGGCAATATTTCAACATTTACAAAATTAGAAGAAGGCGTAAAAGGTGCCAACTTGATTGTAGAAGCGGCAACCGAGAACTTAGATTTAAAACTGAAAATTTTTAGGGATTTAGATAAATTTTGTCCTGCCGAAACAATTCTGGCCAGCAACACTTCATCTATTTCCATTACGCAGATTGCTTCCGCCACCTCTCGACCTGAGAAGGTAATCGGAATGCATTTTATGAATCCTGTGCCCATTATGAAATTGGTCGAAATTATTAAAGGGTACAGTACTTCTGAAGAAACGTTTAAAACCGTTAAAGAACTTTCAAAAAAATTAAGCAAAGTACCGGTAGAGGTTAACGATTATCCAGGCTTTGTAGCCAATAGAATTTTAATGCCAATGATTAACGAAGCTGTTGAAACGCTTTATAACGGTGTGGCTGGCGTAAAAGAAATAGACACCGTTATGATGCTAGGCATGGCGCACCCGATGGGACCCTTAGCGCTAGCCGATTTTATTGGACTCGATGTATGTTTATCTATATTGAATGTAATGTACGATGGATTTAAAAACCCAAAGTATGCCCCGTGTCCGTTATTAGTAAATATGGTTATGGCAGGCAAACTGGGAGCAAAAAGCGGTGAAGGATTTTACGATTACAGCCAAAACCGAAAGGCAGAAACTATTTCCTCACAATTTAAAAAGTAATATTTTTTATTGCTTAACGCAGTAATACTATAAATTATCAATTAAAATTTGGCAAAAATAATTCCTTTTAAAGCCGTCCGGCCTACGCGAGACAAAGTGAGTTTACTAGCAGCACGTTCGTACGAAAGTTACACGGCAATGCAGGTAGAATCGCGCTTGCGAGATAATCCGTTTTCGTTTTTGCACATTGTAAATCCAGGGTATAAATACCAAAAAGAGATTTCTGGCGAAGAACGTTACGGGTTGGTGCGCAATCGCTATCAAGAATTTAAGGAGGACGGAATATTTATGCAGGACGAAAAGCCTTCGTTTTACATTTATAAAATCGTTAATCGAGATGGCCGAAAATTTCACGGCATCGTGGCAGCTGCAAGCGTGCAAGATTACGAGGACGATGTTATTAAAAAACACGAAGATACGTTGGAGTTTCGAGAAGTGATTTTTAAGGAATATTTAAAAACAGTTGGTTTTAATGCAGAAGCAGTACTCCTAACCTATCCCGATAATGACAAATTAGGGGCAATTATTTCCGAAATAATGCAAACCCGGCCGGAGTATGAATTTACCACAACTTATAGAGACACCCACTATTTATGGAATGTTGATGAAAGTGCATTGTTGGAAAAAATTCAAAAAATATATGCAGAAATGCCAGCTTTATATATTGCGGACGGTCATCACCGCTCCGCCTCTTCCTATTTGTTAGCTAAGGACTTAAAGGTAGAAAACCCGCAGCATACGGGAGATGAGCCCTATAATTACTTTATGAGTTTCCTGATTCCCGAGAGCGATCTAAAAATTTATGAATTCAACCGTTTAATAAAAGACCTAAACGGTATGACCAAAGAAGAGTTTTTAATTAAACTGGATGAATATTTCAGAATTGAAAATCGCGGAATGGATTACTATAAACCTTCTAAACTGCATCATTTCAGTATGTATTTAGACGGCGAATTTTATTCATTGTACCTTCGTAAAACGAAATACCAAATAAACAATGCCCTCGATGCTTTAGACACGCATATTTTGTATGTTACAATTTTAAAGCCACTTTTAGGCATTGAAGATTTAAGAAACGATCAACGAATAGAATACGCACACGGCAAAAAAGACTTGGCGTATGTAAAAACAGTAGTAGATTCTGGCACATTTGCAGTTGGTTTTGGCTTGGTGCCCGTCACCACCGCAGAGTTGCGACAAATTGCTGATGAAGGTTTAAAAATGCCTCCCAAAAGTACGTATATTGAACCCAAACTTCGAAGTGGTGTTACGGTTTATGAGTTTTAATAAATGGATTAAAGGAAAAGAGAGAACACAATGACGATTTCAGAAAATTTAAAACATTTTAATTCCAAATTACCTACAAATGTTACCCTTGTGGCGGTTACTAAAACCAAGCCCGTTAGCGATTTAATGGAAGCTTATAATGCTGGGCACCGTGTTTTTGGTGAAAACAAAGTACAGGAAATGGAGCAGAAATGGCAAGAAATGCCAAAAGATATTCAATGGCACATGATTGGCCATGTGCAACGTAACAAGGTAAAATATATGGCACCGTTTGTGAGTTTAATTCACGCGGTAGATAGTGACAAACTTTTAAAGGAAATAAATAAAGAAGCTGGAAAAAACGATCGTATTATTAACTGCTTACTTCAAATAAAAATAGCAGAAGAAGAAAGTAAATTTGGCATGAGCGAAGAAGATGCTACAAATCTTCTCGATTCCGAGGAAATTAAAAACCTAAAAAATGTAAGTATTGTAGGGCTCATGGGGATGGCAACCTTTACAAATAATGAGCAGCAGATTTCGGAAGAATTTAAAAAATTAAAAAATACTTTTGATCACTTCAAAGAGAAATACAATCAATTTACCATTCTTAGTATGGGCATGAGCGGGGACTATAAAATTGCCATAACTAATGGCAGTACCATGATTCGCGTGGGCAGTGCCATTTTTGGGGAACGCAATTATTAATAGTCAGAAATTAAAATTAAAACCATAAATTTAATACGTGTACGCAATTTTAGACATAGAAACGACGGGAGGAAAATACAATGAGGAGGGAATCACCGAAATTGCAATATACAGGTTTGACGGCCATCAAATCGTCGATCAGTTTTCAAGTCTTATCAATCCTGAGATACCCATACAGCCCTTTGTTGTAAACCTTACCGGCATTAATAATGAAATGCTTCGGAATGCGCCAAAATTCTACGAAATAGCAAAGCGCGTTATCGAAATTACCGAAGACTGCGTAGTGGTAGCGCATAATGCACTTTTTGACAAACGAATTCTTACAACCGAATTTGACCGATTGGGATATCAATTTGAAAAGAAAACACTATGTACGGTAGAGCTTTCAAAAAAATTGATTCCAGATATGCCATCGTATAGTTTGGGAAAATTAGTACGCGCATTGGGCATTCCTTTAAGCGACCGCCATCGCGCACAAGGCGATGCTAAGGCAACCGTAGCACTTTTTAAAATGTTGTTGGACAAAGACAAGTCTAAAGAAATAATTACCGAAACCCTTCGTAAAGACACCAAAAAACAGCTAGAGCCAAAGCTCTTAGATATAATTAAAAACACGCCTTCTGAAACTGGCGTATATTATATGCGCAATGAGGCCGGCAAGATTATATACATCGGGAAAAGTAAAAATATTAAGAAACGCCTAACACAACATTTCACAAGTGACAACAGAAAATCTAAAAAAATTCAGTTGGAAGTAAAGTCTGTTTCATATGAAAAAACAGGAAACGAACTTATTGCTCTATTAAAGGAATGTGAAGAAATAAAACACAACAAACCTTTGTACAACAGAGCATTGCGGCATACTACATTTACGCATCAGCTTACATCGTTTGTAGATGAAAAAGGCTATATGAATCTAAAAATTGAAAAGGCAGATAATCGTAAAAAAGCCATAACTACCTTCGGCAATTATCAACAGGCCAAAACGGCACTGTTTAAAATAACTGAAGAATATCAACTTTGTGAAAAACTTACTGGACTAAACCATACAGAAAAACAATGTTTTAATTACACTATTCAAGAATGCTTTGGAGCATGTGTAAATAATGAGGCAGTTGCTGAATATAACAGCCGCGTAAATTCTTTTTTGGAAAAATGTAGTTACGAAAACCAAAACATGTTAATAATAGATCGCGGAAGGGAAATTGAGGAACGATCGGTAATTTTAATTGAAAACGGTGTTTATAAAGGATACGGTTTTTATAATTTGAACCATCAAATAAACAATCCTGAAATATTAAAATCTATCATAAATCCAATGCAAAACAATCGGGATGTACAGCATATTATCCAAAGTTATTTACGAAGGAAAAAAGTACTTAAAACGGTTAAGCTTACCGCCAATACCGTGAATTAAATTAAAGTTCCCTATTTTTAGTCTTTCAAATAATATAAATTGAAACCAAGCAATAAAAAATCCTGGCGCTATAAATTTCATGAGATAATCTATGAGGCAGATACGCCCATGGGGAAGCTTTTTGATATTATTCTACTTATATTAATATTACTTAGCGTAATAATTGTTATGCTAGAGAGCGTACGTTCTATAGATTTAGAATATCACAAATTGTTTTATGTTATTGAATGGATTATAACCATCTTTTTTACCATTGAATATATAGCTCGAATTATCACTGTAAAGAAACCAAAAAACTACATTTTCAGTTTCTACGGTATTATTGATTTGTTGTCAACCATTCCATTATACCTGTCTTTTATTTTAGTGGGAAGCAACTATTTGCTTACAGTGCGGGCCATGCGGTTGTTGCGCGTTTTTAGAATATTAAAAATAGCACGGTATATAGGTGAAGGCAATAAACTGAAAAAAGCACTTTTAGAAAGCCGAGCAAAAATATTTATATTCATTTTTGCCGTACTTATTGTCGCTATTATTGCAGGCACGCTTATGTATTTAATTGAAGGAGAAGAAAGTGGTTTTAAGAGTATCCCGGTTAGTGTATATTGGTGCATCGTTACCCTTACCACGGTAGGTTTTGGCGATATTGCCCCCGTTACACCTGCGGGTCAGTTTTTGGCAACCATAATTATGATTCTAGGTTATGGAGTTATAGCTGTACCCACGGGAATTATTAGTGCCCAATATGTAAGAAAAGAGAGAGACGATTTTGTTCACGTAAACACTCAGTCTTGTAGAAATTGCGGCGCATCTAAACATAGAGATGATGCAAAATTCTGTCATAAATGTGGCTATGAATTGCATTCAGAAACTAACCCCATAGCGTAATGCGTTCCAAAAAACCATTGCTTATTTGCGTTGTGGGCGCTACCGCCATCGGTAAAACTTCATTAGCTGTAAAACTTGCAAAGGCTTTTTCTACCGAAATAATCTCGGCAGATTCAAGACAATTTTTTAAAGAAACACACATTGGAACCGCTGTTCCCAGCGAGGACGAATTAAATGCGGCACCCCACCATTTTATTCAAACTAAAAGTATTTTAGAAGACTATTCGGTGGGCGATTTTGAAAAAGATGCCATTGCTTTGTTAACTACACTTTTTAAAAAGCACAACATTGTTATAATGGTAGGCGGTTCCGGACTTTATGTAGATGCAGTGGTAAAAGGATTAGACAATTTTCCGAAAGTAGAATCAGGCATACGCGACAAGTTAAATACCGAACTGATGGAAAGCGGAATTGAAGTACTTCAAAATGAATTAAAAAAGGCAGATCCCCTTTATTTTGAAAAAGTTGATATTCAAAATCCGCACAGATTGGTACGGGCGCTGGAAATATATCGAGGTACGGGAAAACCGTATTCGTCTTTCTTAAATAATAAAACCGTACATAGAAATTTTGAAACACTTTTTGTCGGCTTAACGGCAGACAGGGAAACCATCTATAGTCGAATTAATTTGCGGGTAAACAAGATGGTAGAGGCCGGCTTGGTTAAGGAAGCAAAAGCGTTACTACCTCACAGAAAAAGAAACGCGTTGCAAACGGTAGGCTATCGGGAGCTTTTTGAATATTTTGATGGAAACTTTACCTTGGAAGAAGCTATTGCTGAAATTAAAAAAAACACCAGAAGATTTGCAAAACGCCAAAATACGTGGTTTAAAAAAAATGATGCCATTCACTGGTTTGATTATAAAACCAGCGCTAAAATAATTGTAAAGTATATAAAAGAAAAAAACGCCCACTAGGAGGCGTTTTTTTACACATATCTTAATTTACACTACTAGTTGTCTACTTCGCTTTTAACAACCAATCGGAAACCTTCACCGTGAATATTGATTATTTCTACCCCATCATCTTTACTAAGATATTTTCTGAGTTTAGCAATGTAAACGTCCATACTTCTTGAGGTAAAGTAGTTATCATCTCTCCAAATCTTGGTTAGCGCCAATTCACGTGGCATTAAATCATTTTTATGAAGTGCCAATAAACGCAACAATTCGTTTTCTTTTGGCGATAATTTGATAGGGGTTTCTTTATTGTAGGTTAAGAAACGCAGCTTAGAATTTAAGTGGAAATTACCAATCTCAAATTCAAATTGCTTGCTATCTGCAATAGAATCTGTTGCCTTTCTTTGAATAATAGCTTTTATTTTCATCAACAATACTTCGCTATCAAAAGGCTTGTTTAAATAATCGTCTGCACCTACTTTATAGCCTTTTAGCACATCTTCCTTCATAGCTTTCGCTGTAAGGAAAATAATAGGTACGTCTTCATTTTTTTCACGTATTTCCTTAGCCAATGTAAACCCATCTTTGTAAGGCATCATAACGTCTAATATGCAGAGATCGAAATCGTCTTTTTTAAATTTTTCAAAACCTTCCATTCCGTTTTTTGCGTGTGTAACGTTATAATCGTTCATCGCTAGATAGTCTTTAAGAACTGTTCCGAAATTGGGATCGTCTTCTACTAAGAGTATTTTTTTGTTTTCTGTTTCCATAATTTTAAGATATTAAGATATTAGGTGTAGTTTTAATATAAAGGTGCTGCCTTTTCCTTTTTCACTTTCAACAAATATTTCGGCGTCGTGATCGTCTAAAATTCGTTTAACATATGCTAGACCGAGTCCGTGCCCTTTAACGTTGTGTATATCGCCCGTGTGTTCACGGTAAAACTTTTCAAATATTTTTTTCTGAACCCCTTTGCTCATTCCCATGCCTTGGTCGCGAATCTTTAAGATAACACTATTTTTAACATTTTCTGAATAGATATCTATTTTTGGCTGCTCTTCAGAATATTTAACTGCGTTGTCCAATATATTTACTATTACATTTGTTAAATGCGACTCGTTTGCCAGTACCGTAGACTTAAGCGCTCCATAATGTGTGTTTATATAACCGCCTTTATCTTCAACTATTAGGCTTACGTGCGAGATTGAATCTTCGACCAAATCTTGTAAATCTACACGCTCTTTTGGTAGATCCAGCTCATTTTTTTCAAGTTTTGAAATTCGAAGTACATTTTCTACTTGTGCATTCATTCTTCTATTTTCATCTCGAATCATTCCCAAATATCGGTTCAAAAACTCTTTGTTATCCTTTACTTTCGGGTTTTTAAGAGAATCTAACGCTAAATTAATAGTTGCAATTGGCGTTTTAAATTCGTGCGTCATATTATTGATAAAATCACTCTTAATCTGAGAAATCTGACGCTGCTTATATATCTGCGAAATCGCGCTAGAATAGGCCAATATAATCACTGCCGTAAATACCAGTGAGAGGATGGCCATTCCTAAAATACTATTAATTACTAATTTCTCCTTTTCTGAAAAATTTACATAAAGCTCATAATTGCTTTTATTTTCATTTACGAACAGGGGAACGATATAGGTATTATCAGGATTGAACTTAAAATTTTTTGAGCGTACTTTTGTTTCAAGGTTATTATTAAAAATGGCAAACTCAAATTTAGATTTTAACCCACGCTCCTTTAGCTCTTTTGAAATTAGTTCCGAAATCTCTTCTTCCTTAACCCGCTTGTATATAGGAACCATTGATGTTACATTACTAACAAAATCTTCAAATTGTTTGCGTTCGTAATCCTTTAATCTAGAAAACGACTCCACTCTCGTTTGGGTTGTGGTGGTTCCGTCTATTCCTTCAGTTATTTTTGTCTTTGTTTTTCTGCTGGTAAGTTTTCTAAATTGAATGCTATCCATTTCAGAATCAAAAAATCCAGAAGAAAGTTTGTAATCCTGTTCTAAAATTCCATCGGTAAAAATAAAAGTTTCATTTGTTGCCTTATTTTGAATTCGATAGGCTAACTCTGTAAAACTTTGGCTGTCGGGCACCTGTATGCTATCTACATACGCACTGTAAACTTGATAATACGCTTCGTTTTCTCGTAACTGAATTTCCCTTGCCACTGACAAAATCACCTGCTTGGAATTTATAGTAAACTGTTCCGCTTTTGTTTTATAAGCGTTTGATATCCAATATCCCTGAACAAATACTATTCCCAATAATGAGAGGCTCATGAGCGCTATAAGCAATACGAATAGCTTTTTGTTCATACCCCAAAAGTAAGATTTTAACATTTAGCCACTTGGTAGTTTAACCAAATGTTAACAAAAGATATACAGCTATAACAACGCCTTACAACAGAAGCGTTTTATGGATTTCAGAAACGCGCTTTTTAGTTGCTTCAATAGTGGTATTTTCGATAATAATATCGGCCAATTTTAGCTTTTCTTTATCGCTCCATTGGTTATTAATGCGTTGCTCTATTGCTTCTTTCGAAGTTTTATCGCGTGCCATAACACGCGCTATTCTAATGGCTTTTGGCGCCGTAACAAGTATTGTAAGGTCGCAGTGTTTATAACCGCCGTTTTCAAAAAGGATAGCGGCTTCCTTTATTACATATGGAGCATTTTGTTTAGTAGTCCATTTTTTAAAATGCATGGCCACTCGTGGATGTATAATTTTGTTAACCGCTTGTAATAAGTTTGTATCGTTAAAGATTTTATCTGCGACGTAGGTGCGATTTAAACCTGCGTCTGTGTAGGCATTTTCACCTAAAAGAGCAATTAATTCCCTACGGATTATCTTGGAAGAATTGGTAAGTTTTTTAGCTTCAACATCGGCAATATATATAGGTACGCCTAGTTTAGAAAACATTTTTGCCACGGTAGTCTTGCCACTTCCTATCCCTCCGGTAAGACCAATAATTTTCATTGTGTAATATTTACGTTGTAATCGTTAAATTATTTAAAAATAAAGAAATCGATTTTTTTTGGCTCAAAAACAACGTTCAAAATACCCGGTGGCATTTTTTCTAAAGTAGGCAACATAAAATTGTCGTCTTTGTTTCTCTTGGCGTAATCGCATATAACCCTAAAATTTTCTTTAGAAATTTTGGTGAATTCGCTTACCGGAACATCGTACGATACGGTAACGGAGGGCGATATTAATTTAATTTCCATTTCTGGCGGGAGATTAATCACCTCTATGGGAAGCGTAAATTGTCCTTGGGAGTATTCGGCTACTTTTAAATTAATGGTTACGGTGTTGGGTTTAATTGAAACAATTTCGGTATTAGGTGAAACCAAACTTATAGATTTTGAAATACTTTTTTCTATTCCATTCAATGAAACTTCTTCGGTTCCAATTGAATTTATTTTTTTTAATGTACCCGAAGGACCTGAAATGGTAACCGAATCCGGACTTATTTTTATACTGTCCATAGGTTTAAATCCGTCTTTAAAAGAAAGTTTTGTACTTGGAACTACTTTTACTTTTTTGAGCACAATTGGGTCCAAAAGAACCTTTAATTCCTCTACCGATAAATTTTTGATGCCTAAGTTTCTATTAAAATTAGATGAAACCATTCGCGACAATTCATTTTTACTAATGGTGAAATGGTCTTTTTCATTGTCGTAAAATTCACTTACTTGTACATCAATTCTCGGTTTTTTAAATTTATAGAATAAAATTTCGAAACCATTTGCCGTTAAATCAAACATAATGGTGTGCAAGTTTTTTTCAGATAATGCCGTGGTTTCTGGTATATTTTCATAATTAATTTTGGCTTCCATTGTCGTAGTAAACTCTCTACTAAATTTGGTTAAAATCCAGAAAATAGCAGCAATTAGCAGAAAGAATAAAAAGCGTTTTATCTTTAAATTCTTATTCTTCTTAAAAATTCCTTTTGTCATACTATTTTTATTGGCCATCAATAAATTTACTTAAAAAATAAAAAAGGAAATTGTTCCTGTGGATCTTTCTTTAAAATGTTTATTAAAAAATTCGATTTTAAAAATGCAATCCCGTACCCGAAAAATTGAACAAAAACTGCTCGCAAGGTAAGAATACCAATATAGGCACTTCGATTTTTGAGGCTTGAGTCTATAAATATTAAAATTAAATACAAAAGAATTGGCAGTAAAAACCAAGGCGTTATAAGTATTGAAAGCAAGACGGAAAACAAGACAAACAATACAAATAAGGTTGGAAACCAGAATGTTATTTTAGCTGCATCCGGATGCCATTTATTTAATATAGGGCGAACCAATCCAAATTTTTTCACTTGCAAATAAAACTTACTCCAAGAAATCCGCCGTTTGTGATATACATAAGCCTCGGGTAAAAACGTAGTATCAAATCCTGTTTTTAAGATACGTTGCGAAAGATCTGGATCCTCACCTGGGTGTATTTTTGAATATCCCCCAGTTTTTAAAAATGCTTGTTTTGAAATGCCCATATTAAAACTTCGGGGTTCAAATTTATTTACACTTTTTATATTACCCCGAATCCCGCCAGTTGTAAGAAACGAAGTCATTGTATAATTAATTGCTTTCTGCAATGCAGTAAAACTTTTGTGTGCCGCATCTGCTCCGCCAAAACAATGGAAATAGTTTTCGTGAAGAAAGGTATCAACAGTTTTTAGATAATGCGGCGGCAATATACAATCTGAATCTAAAATTATAAAGTAGTTGCCTTTTGCGTGTTCCATTCCATAATTTCGAGAATCGCCCGGACCAGAATTCGGTTTAAAAAAGTATGAAATTGAAAGCTTCTCAGAAAATTGTGTCACAACCTCTTTTGATGTTTCGGTAGAACCGTCTTCCACGATTACAATTTCGAACTCTTTTTTAAAATCTAAGGCAACAAAACTCTCTAAAAGTTCCTTAACTTCCTGAGGACGGTTATATACTGGGATTATAAAAGAATAGCTTATTTGCATCGCGCTAAGTTAATGAAATAAAAAAAGCCACCCACTTTCGTGGATGGCCTTTATATAAGAATTGTGAAAAATTAGTTTTTCAAAATCTTGTATGTTCCAGTCTGGCCGTTTACAGTAACCTTTAATACGTAGGCTCCGGTAGCAATACCAGAAAGGTTGATATCTGAAGTAGTAGCACCAACTTCGGAACGCAATACTTCCTGTCCTAATAGGTTGTAGATAGAAACCGCTTCTATATTACTTGCTGCTTTTAATGAAAGTACATCGGTAACTGGGTTTGGATAGTAAGAGAATCCTGCAAGTGCGTTATCGCTAACTCCTAAAGGATTACAGTTTCCTTCCCAGATGTAAACACCGTCCATTAATGGATCTGGAATGCCCCATGCTGCATCAAACTGAGCACTAGGGTTACCTACCATAGTAGAAGAGGTAACTACCCAGAATACACTACCAGTTGCACCACCATCGGTAACCGAAAGTTCAACCCAGTAAGTAGTAGGTGATCCTGCCTGACCTGCAAAGGTAAATGGTGTAACGGTCAATTCAATCTCGTTAACGTCAAAACCAAAGTTGTTACCAATAACCGTTTGGTTGTCTATCGTAGCTGAAGCCTGAGAACCAATAAGGTTTCCTGGAAGACCAGCAGCATCGTCGTAATAGTTTACATCTACGTTGGTAATACCACCGTTTGCAAAGATACTTGCTGTAATGTTGGTTAGTTCAAAATCTTCGCCTGCGGCAACAGTTACGTCGTTAGCGGTCATAAATGCAGATGCAGAAGAGCAGTTAAAGCCATTTTCGAAAGTACCGTCGTTAGGATTCTCCTCTTGGCAAGCGCCACCGCCACCACCAATTGGGTCACAATCACCTTCCCAAATATAAACACCATCCATTAGTGGATCTGGAATTCCCCAAGCAGCATCAAATTGAGCACTAGGGTTTCCTTCCATAGTAGAAGAAGTAACTACCCAGAATACACTACCAGTTGCACCACCATCGGTAACTGAAAGTTCAATCCAGTATGTAGAAGAAGAACCAGCTTGTCCGTTAAAAACAAATGGAGTTACGCTCATTTCAACCTCGTTAACATCAAAACCAAAGTTATTTCCAATAACTGTTTGGTTGTCGATTGTAGCTGAAGCCTGAGAACCAATAAGGGCTCCTGGAAGACCAGCTGCATCGTCATAATAGTTAACATCTACATTAGTAATTCCACCGTTGGCAAAAATACTGGCAGTAATATTTGTTAACGTAAAGTTTTCGTCAGCAGCAACTGTAATATCGTTAGCGGTCATAAAAGCAGACGCAGACGAGCAGTTAAAGCCATTCTCGAAGGTACCATCGTTTGGGTTTTCCTCAGTACAGGCTGCTAAATAAGTTGGATTGTTGTTTCCCAACAAAGCAATATCTGTAACCGGTGCCGCATTGTTCGGCATGATTGTAGTTTGGTTTACTTCGGTGCGTTGTTGCTCAAAAATAACTGGATTGTCATTGCCGAGCATTTTTACTTGTTCCTGGCTAAAACCGATAGCAGCAACAAACAATAACATCATAATTGTAATTTTCTTCATAATATTTAATGATTTAAGTTAATTAGCTATAAAGATATTTAAATATTCTTCCCCTCCAAAATTTTCTATTAATAATGATTGATTAAAAGATAGCTTAGGTAATACTCGATAACTCTTTACACTTGATAATTCTGTAGCCTATCCAATTACAAATAGTTCTGATTTTACAATGTTTGAGCTTTGGTGTACCCCTACTTTAACTCCAAGCAGTATTGGAAAATTTTCAGAAAAACATCTAAACAAAAAAAAGCCACCCACTTTTGTGGATGGCTTTTATATAAGAATTGTGAAAAATTAGTTTTTCAAAATCTTGTATGTTCCAGTCTGGCCGTTTACGGTAACCTTCATAACATAGGCGCCAGTAGTAATTCCAGAAAGGTTAATATCTGAAGTAGTTGCACCAACTTCGGTACGCAATACTTCCTGACCTAATAGGTTGTAGATAGAAACCGCTTCTATGTTACTTGCCGCTTTCAAAGAAAGTACATCGGTAACTGGGTTTGGATAGTAAGAGAATCCGGCAAGTGCGTTATCGCTAACTCCTAAAGGATTACATTCTCCTTCCCAGATGTAAACACCGTCCATTAATGGGTCTGGAATGCCCCATGCTGCATCAAACTGTGCGCTAGGGTTACCAACCATAGTAGAAGAGGTAACTACCCAGAATACACTACCCGTAGCACCACCGTCGGTAACTGAAAGTTCAATCCAGTATGTTGTTGGCGAAGCTACTTGTCCTGCAAAGGTAAAGGCCGGAACGGTCATCTCCACTTCGTTTACATCAAAACCAAAGTTGTTTCCAATAACCGTTTGGTTGTCGATTGTAGCCGAAGCAACAGAACCAATAAGGTTTCCTGGAAGACCAGCGGCATCGTCGTAATAGTTTACGGCCACATTGGTAATTCCACCGTTGGCGAATATACTTGCTGTAATGTTAGTTAAAACGAAATCTTCGTTCATAGCAACAGTTACGTCATTAGCTGTCATAAATGCAGATGCAGAAGAGCAGTTAAAACCGTTTTCAAAAGTACCGTCGTTAGGGTTCTCTTCTTGGCAAGCGCTGCCGCCACCGCCACCTAGAGGATCGGTTCCAAATGCTAGGTTACCAAACAATTCACCGGCATCAGCTTCCGCTTGAATTTCAATTCTACCTATAGCATCATCAGAAGTATAGCCTACAAAATTTTCAGTATTTGGTGTATTATTGACGGTAAATGTATCTAATAACGCACCTCCCATATCATAAACTCTAACCTCTGCATTTGACACAGCATCTACAAAAAGATCCATTCCAACAGCATGTGCTCCTAATGGCAAAAAGTTAACGATTGTAAAATCTGCAAAGGTATTAGCTCCCATAAGAGTTGAAGAGTTTCCTAAAGCAGTTTCGCCAATATAGATTACATCGTTTCCAGCCGTAGAAACGGTAATAGAAAATCCATCTTCAAGTTCACCTGCTGAGAAACATCCATCACCCGCACTACTTACCACGGGACCGCAAGCTTGAATAACACCAACTCCGGGACCACCAGCAAAATCCTCATTAACAAGTGTGCCGGGGTATGCAGCTTCAAAAGTAGCTCTATCTGTATATGGAGTAACTGCCATTGCACCTCTTTGTCCCGAGATTATTGAAGGACCATGGGTGGTTGTAACATTATATCTTTCAATGGGTACAAAAGCATTAAAGTCTTGAGCTCCCATTGGTTTCTCAAAACGTACAGTAGCGGTAGTAGTTACTGGATCACCCTGACTATATATAGGGTTATTGGTCGTATTTGGTAAATCCGCAATAGATTGCACATTTTGTGCACTCATAATACCTGAAAAGGCTATGAAGCAAGCAAATAACAGAGTAATTTTTTTCATAATAAGTTTTAGTTTAAGTTAATTTTATAATTATAAAGATATCCAAAATTTATTTCACTACAAAATTTTGAACTTATAACTTGGCAGAAGATCTTTCTTTGAAATAAGGACAAATATGTCATAAAACCTATGTTTGGTAAAATTTTTTTTACTGGTTTTATATTAAACAATAGTTCTAATAATTCAGGTATTATTAAAACTAATTCTATGAATCATGATTTCTTCAGAGGGTTAATTTACACTTATGTTTTTAAAGATTGTTCCAAAAAAAAAGCCACCCACTCTCGTGGATGGCCTTTATATAAGAATTGTGAAAAATTAGTTTTTCAAAATCTTGTATGTTCCAGTCTGGCCGTTTACGGTAACCTTTAATACGTAGGCTCCGGTAGCAATACCAGAAAGGTTGATATCTGAAGTAGTAGCACCAACTTCGGAACGCAATACTTCCTGACCTAATAAGTTGTAGATAGAAACCGCTTCTATATTACTTGCTGCTTTTAATGAAAGTACATCGGTAACTGGGTTTGGATAGTAAGAGAATCCTGCAAGTGCGTTATCGCTAACTCCTAAAGGATTACAGTTTCCTTCCCAGATGTAAACACCGTCCATTAATGGATCTGGAATGCCCCAGGCTGCATCAAACTGAGCACTAGGGTTACCTACCATAGTAGAAGAGGTAACTACCCAGAATACACTACCAGTTGCACCACCATCGGTAACCGAAAGTTCAACCCAGTAAGTAGTAGGTGATCCTGCCTGTCCTGCAAAGGTAAATGGTGTAACGGTCAATTCAATCTCGTTAACGTCAAAACCAAAGTTGTTACCAATAACCGTTTGGTTGTCTATCGTAGCTGAAGCCTGAGAACCAATAAGGTTTCCTGGAAGACCAGCAGCATCGTCGTAATAGTTTACATCTACGTTGGTAATACCACCGTTTGCAAAGATACTTGCTGTAATGTTGGTTAGTTCAAAATCTTCGCCTGCGGCAACAGTTACGTCGTTAGCTGTCATAAATGCAGATGCAGAAGAGCAGTTAAAGCCATTTTCGAAAGTACCGTCGTTAGGATTCTCCTCTTGGCAGGCGCCACCGCCACCACCAATAGGATCACCGTAAACCTGGAAAGGCATACCTTGAGGTGTTCCAGAACCACCATCCATAGCAGGTCCATAAACACCTGCCAGGTTTTGCAGTGCGTTTCCTGTAGTTGGGTCTCCCGTAATTACTATAGGCGGAGCCCAAGGTCCAGAAGCTCCTGTACCTCCGAAGGAATATTCTATCCAATAGGTTCCTGCGGTTAATGAAAGTCCAGCAGTATTTGCTTTAACTAATTGAATTTCTCTAGATGTATCACCAGGCGCACTTTCTAATTGTCTAAATGCATCAGAAGTAACCGTATTGTCTAGAATATTTGTTGTTAAGTCGCCCCAAATAACTGAAGCTCCACCGCCACTCGGGTCACCATCCCAAACTTGAAGATAAACTGCATCGATAGTTGGAGGTGCTGAACCAGTTTGATATGCATATACATCTATTGAAGTTATATCGAAATCTCCTGTTAATACCATATCGTCGGCCATACTATTAGAGCTTCCAAATTGTGCCCCAAAACCATAAGTTGACATTCCTAATGAAGCATCTTGCAACATACTTACCATAGGTGGTCCTGGGATATTATATACCAGACCGTTATCATAAACTAAAGCCGCGGTTGCATTATTATTAGGATCGCCATAAGTACCAGTAAAAGGAATCCGTTGGTTAGGATCAAAAGAAGTTGAAGTCATTCCTGCAACAGCTTCCGCCATAGGTACTGCGTTCGTATTGTTAAAATACGCAGCTGGAGCTGGAGCGGTACGTTGTGGATTGTTAATCACGTTTGGTAAATCCGCAATTGATTGCGAATTTACAAGCCCTGTAAATGCTACAAAGCATGATAGTAATAGAGTAGTTTTTTTCATAATTATAAATGATTTAGTTAAACTGGATTAAAAATATGTAAAAAAAGCATGACCACAAAACTTTTAAAGCTAAATAGTTAGCTTTTAAAGTAAAAAAACCACCCGCCATTAGCGGGTGGTTTATATTAAAGATATGCGTCAGAAATTAGTCCTTCAGCACCTTATAGGTTCCCGTCTCTCCGTTCACCGTTACCTTCATCAGGTAAGTGCCCGTACTTAGACCGGAAATGTCTATCTGTGATGAGGTAGCATCAACGCGGTTGTCCACCACTAGCTGCCCCAAAAGATTGTACAACGATACGTGATCGATATTCTCTACACTTTGTAGGTTCAATACACCCTTGGTCGGGTTCGGGTAATAACTGAAACCGGCAATGGTGTTGTCCGAAACACCAAGGTTAGTGCCATCTATCTTAATGTCCGTAATGGCACCGGTGTTCAGCACGAACACATAGTACGCCTGCCCTGCAAGTGTATAAATAGATGCAGAGGTGCCAGGTACGCACTGGTTGGTGTTCTGTGGTACCAGAACAAGATCGGTCTCGGTAGCGTTCTCATCCGGTGCGGTATAGAAAGTAACCGAACTAGCACCGCCAGGGGTAACGATCATTGCATTGGCCTGGCCATCGCCGGCAGACACAAAATTGTACCATACACCGTTGGCACCCGTAAGATCACAACCCTGTGGATTGCCATTCTCCGTGGTGGCGGCTGGCATCGCAACTGCTGGGTCCGTATATGGGAAACCAATCTCATCAACATCGATGGAGTTGGCGATCATATCGTTCGGTGGGGGGGTCGGCATACAGGTTACATCCAATGTATAGTTGCCGGTCGCACCACCAAAACTGTGAACAAGTATATAGTACTGCGTATTTCCGTCACTTGCGAAAGTAACTTCAGATTGCAGACCACAAGAATCATCGTTCCCATCAACACAAACTAACGCACTACAATCGCCACTGTAAATAGAAAGCTTAGAGTCAAAGTCCGTGCCGTTACAAAGCGATACCGTAATATCTCCTGGCAATCCAC